>URVA01000024.1 GCA_900551155.1 uncultured Eggerthella sp.
GCACTGGTGCGGGTGAAAGGACTTGAACCTTCACGGGGGTTGCCCACCAGAACCTAAATCTGGCGCGTCTGCCAATTCCGCCACACCCGCATTTTGTGTGCAACACTACCGTCATCTATGACGGCAACTTCGATATAATAGCAAAACCCAGCGCTCCGTGCCTAACTTTCTTCTACTTATTGAAAGAAAAATGGAGAAATCATAGAGAGACCGCATCGCGTGCGGTGATGGTGCGTGACGGTGAAACCAGTATGGTACCCACCTGACCTTTCAAAGCTGCATCATCATAGAAAACGCCATCCACAAATGCGCCATAAGGAGCAAATCCTTCGTCTTGCGCAGATACTACTATGTCGGCGCCTTCATAGTTTTCTAACAGAGAAACATCGCTTACCACGCAAACAATAATGTTTACCTCAAGCTCTTCGTATTGCTCAATACGCTTTTGGAAATAACTCGGCTGAGCCGTTACCTCATCAATAGACATAATGCCAAAGGTGTACTTTCCTGCACGCACTACCGTTTTTGTGTTGTATTGAGCAAGGTTTTCCAAATCGAGACTAAAGACTCGTGCGCCCTTTTCAACATAGGAGCGTTCTAGAGCAAAAACCGATACCGGCTTTGCCTCTTCATCTTCTTCAGAATGCGAAGCACTATCCGCTGCATCGCTTGCGCTTACCTCACCGCTGGTATCTTCTGTATTATGCTGAGTAGAACGTCTATTCAAATCGCGCGAAGAAAGTTTGTTCTCGACACTAAGCGTGTCGAGCACCGTTTCGTGGCGTTCTGTCGCTGTACCGTCATAAAGAATAGCGGTGTATTCATCAAGATTTCCCGTAGCATCATCAATATTACTTGCTGCAACGTTTAACGAATGCCCCACAGTAACAATATAGGCAATAAGCGCTGCTAGACCCGCAAGGGCTAAAAAGGCAAAAATACCAAGTGCTGCTTTTTCACGAGAGATCTTCTTCATGAATACGTATCCTACGGCAAATTATTACGAGCGCCATGCAAAAATAAGCGTGCGCACATAATAACTTCTTGAACACAACAATTATCCAAGAATACGCGCTAAAAACCTTCCTGTATGACTTTCAGGAACAGCGGCAATTTCTTCAGGAGTTCCTTGAGCAACCACACTACCACCTCGATCGCCGCCCTCGGGGCCTAAATCAATGACGTAGTCTGCTGCTTTGATAATGTCTAGGTTATGCTCAATTACTAAAACGGTATTGCCCGCATCGACCAAACGCTGCAACACTTCCAGAAGCTGACGCACATCATCAAAATGCAGACCCGTCGTAGGCTCATCCAAAATGTAGAAGGTTTTTCCTGTTTGCCTTCGTTGAAGTTCGCTTGCAAGCTTTACGCGCTGCGCTTCACCACCAGAAAGCGTCGTAGCTGGCTGACCAAGACGAATGTATCCCAATCCTACATCGTGTAAGGTGTCAAGCTTTCGTACAATGCCAGGAATTTTCGAGAAGAAATCACGCGCTTCATCTACCGTCATTTCCAAAACGTCATACACGTTTTTTCCGCGATACGTTACCTGCAGCGTTTCGCGGTTGTAGCGCCTACCCTCACATACTTCACAAGCGACATATACATCGGGCAAAAAGTGCATTTCAATCTTCTTTTGTCCGTCACCCTTACAGGCTTCACAACGACCGCCCGCCACATTAAAGGAAAAACGACCTGGCGCATAACCACGCGCTTTAGCCTCTGGCGTCGAAGCAAATAAAGCACGGATATCGTCCCAAAGGCCAATATAGGTAGCAGGATTTGAACGAGGAGTTCTTCCGATAGGGCTTTGATCGATATTGATAACTTTATCGATCCGCTCTGTTCCCACCAAACGGCGATATTCTCCCGTTTTGCGATGAGCGTGATTAACGCGATTAGCAAGCGCTGGGGCAAGTGTGTCGGTAATTAACGAACTTTTACCTGAACCAGAAACACCAGTAACAAGAGTAAGTGTTCCAAGAGGAATCGAGATATCAACTTTTTTCAGATTGTTTTCCGTTGCCCCTTTAAGCTGAATACTTCCCTTCTTTGGATTGCGACGAACTTCTGGAATAGGAATAACTTTTGTACCGCTTAAATATTGTGCGGTAAGCGAATCGGATACCTGCATTATTTCTTCAGGAGTACCTGCAGCTACCACTTCGCCGCCCAATTCACCAGCACCAGGACCCATGTCAATAACGTAATCGGCACTTCGAATGGTATCCTCGTCGTGCTCGACGACGACTACGGTATTTCCTAAATCACGTAAATGTTCAAGGGTGGCAATCAGGCGTTCATTGTCTCGCTGATGCAAGCCAATAGAAGGTTCGTCCAAAATATAAAGCACACCCATTAAACCTGCACCAATTTGTGTTGCAAGGCGAATGCGCTGCGCTTCACCACCAGAAAGCGTTGCGGTGGCTCGCTCTAGCGTTAAATAGTCCAATCCAACATCAACCAAGAACTGCAAGCGCGTCTTAATTTCTTTTACGATAGGAAGTGCGATAGCTTGCTGTGACTGGTCAAAGGTTAACGTGTCAAAAAACGCAAGCGAATCCAGCGCACACATCTCGCATACTTCATGGATGTTTTTTCCACCCACGGTTACCGCCAAAATAAGAGGATTAAGACGCTTACCTCCGCAGGTTGCACACGGAATGATAGAAAAATATTGTTCGTATTTTTGTCTTTGACGATCAGAAGAAGCTTCCTTGTAGCGATGCATTACTGCCTCGCAGATGCCCTCCCACTCTATAAACCAATACGTTTCACGTCCATCAACGGTAAGATAGTCGACCCGTATTTTTTCATCAGGAACGCCATACAAAAGCGCCTTTTGCACCTTGTTAGGAATGTCTTCCCAAGGCGTTGCAGGATCAACGTCGAAATGCTTAAGGACAGCACGCATAACCTGAGGGTAATAGTTTCCAGTCCTAAAGGGAGCAACCGCACCCTCTTCAAGCGATAAAGTTTTGTCAGGAATAACTAAACTTGGGTCCACCTCTTCGCGACTACCAATACCCAAGCAATCAGGACATGCGCCATAAGGAGCATTGAAGGAAAAATCACGAGGCTGTAATTCATTCATAGAATAGCCATGTTCAGGACAAGCAAGCGCCAGTGAGAACAAATGCTCCCCTTCAGCAAGGCCACCTTTTGCACCTGAAGAAGTTGTTACATTTACTTCTTCGCTACCCTTTTCCATAACCTTTACCAAAACACGACCATCTGCAAGATTACATGCCATTTCAACTGCTTGAGAAATACGTGTCGTCGCGCTTTCTTTAAGCACTACGCGGTCTACCACCACATCAATAAAGTGCTTAATTTTTTTATTTAGAACAAGAGGTTCTCCCCCAAGTTTTTGCACCTCGCCATCAATGCGAACGCGAGAGAATCCCTCTTTTTGCAAGTCCTGAAAAAGCTTAGTAAATTCGCCTTTTTTGCCCGTTACTACAGGAGCCATGATTAAAGCGCGCTTTCCTTCACCAAGCGCCAGTACGTCGTCGGTCACCTGATCGGTTGTTTGAGCTTTAATTTCCCTGCCACATTCAGGACAATGAGGAATACCCGTACGAGCAAACAACAGACGCAAATAGTCGTATATTTCCGTTACCGTTCCAACAGTAGAACGAGGGTTTTTGCTTGTTGTCTTCTGGTCGATAGATACCGCAGGCGAAAGACCATCAATAGAGTCCAAATCAGGTTTGCTCATTTGCCCTAAGAATTGACGGGCATAACTAGAGAGGCTTTCCACATAACGTCGCTGGCCTTCAGCGTAAATGGTATCAAACGCCAGAGAACTTTTACCTGATCCTGAAAGACCCGTGATAACAACCAGTTTGTCACGAGGAATTTCGACATCAATATTTTTCAGATTGTGCTCACGCGCACCTTTTATAACAATGGAGCTTTGTCCCATGAAGAGTTCTCCTTATGTAGGAAAAGATTACGAGAACTTATTCTACTCCACGTTGTAAAGAATGAGAACATCCGTTCGCACTTCTTTTATTCTTTGTAACCTCACCCACGAGGATGACTTGCTTGATGAACCTGCTTTAAATGATCAGAGGTTAAATGCGTATAAATTTGCGTCGTGGACAAACTGGCGTGGCCAAGCATTTCTTGCACGCTTCGTAAATCCGCTCCACCAGAAAGCAAATCCGTAGCAAAAGAATGTCGCATTGCGTGGGGCGAAAGCGATTCATCCAAACCCGATTCGTGAAGCTTTTCCTTAAATACCGCCCTTATCGTATTAGTAGAAAGCTGATTGCCTCGGACGGAAAGAAATACAAAAGAAGACGGGTTGGGATGTTTGCTTTTCTTTGCAAGCCTTGCGGTATGAAGGTATTCTTCTAGGATTTCGCATGCTTTTTCATGCAAAGGCACCAAGCGCTCTTTGGACCCCTTACCCATAACACGCACAAATCCTCGTTTGGTATCAAGCCCATCAAGACTAAGAGAAGATGCCTCAGAAACACGCAAACCTGCCGCATACAACAATTCCAACAATGCTTGGTTGCGTATTTCAAGTGCTGCAGATAGCTCCTGTGATTTCTTTTTATCGGCAGCAGGTGCCACTTCTGATTCCTCTTTAATTTGGCCCCCTGGCCCTTCAAGTAACTGGTCCATTTCATGGGCGCCTATTACTCGAGGAAGCGTTTTAGATTGCTTGGGTCCTTGCAAAATCTCAGCGGGACTCGAATCGCAACGCCCCTCTACCACCAACCAACGATAAAACCCCTTAATCGAGCTTAAATGACGATTGATAGTCTTGCGAGAATACCGTGCTTGATCCAAATACGCCAAATATCGGCGAATTTGCTGGTGACGAATGCGAAATGGATCCAAATCCTCCCGTTTACACCAACGCAAATACGCCAGAATATCAATTCGATAGTTCCGTATAGTGTGCGCAGAACGATTTTGCTGAGCAGCAAGTGCTTCGCAATAATCCTCCACAAGAAAATCCCAGGGAGTAGAAAGCGAGCAATCCTGTTTCGAAGTAGAATCTGCCACGAATTACTCCAGTATCCGCAGTTCCTTGTTGCAATAGCTCTTCAAAGCCTGATCGCCACGCTCAGCATAAGCGGCGTAACGCTGACGCTTATTACGAATATGAGGAACGATAGGCTCCATAATGCCAAAATTTACATGCATAGGTTGGTAGTCAACGGTTTCGCTATTGGTTGCATACGCCAAAAGCGCCCCGAAAGCGGTTTCTTTAGGTAACGCAGGCAGCGAATGTTCTGTAAGCAATGCAGCAATATTAAGAGAAGCCCATAGCCCCGAAGCGATAGCTTCACAATATCCCTCTGTTCCTCCAAACTGACCAGCAACAAATATCGGCACTGGTAGGGCTTTTGCCTTGTCGCTACATAAGCGCAAAGATGAATCCAGCAAAAGAGGAGCGTTAATAAACGTATTGCGATGCATTACTCCATAACGCGCAAATTCCGCTTGTTCTAATCCGGGAATCATTCTAAATACCCGTTTTTGTTCAGGGAACGTAAGGTTAGTTTGGAAACCAACCAAATTAAAGCTTTGGCCATGAGCATCCTCTGCGCGAAGCTGAACAACCGCCCATGGGCGACGACCAGTTGCTGGATCAGTTAATCCTACTGGTTTCAAAGGACCAAAACGAGGTGCGTCAAAACCTCGGCGGGCAATTTCTTCAATCGGTTGACACGCTTGGAATAAATCCGCCGTTTCAAAATCACGTTTAATAACTCGTTCTGCCCCAAGTAACTCTTCTATGAAGCGCTCGTATGATTCCTTATCAAAAGGAGCATTCAGATAATCTCCTTCACCTTCACCCTCGTAGCGACTTTGACTAAATACCTTTGTCCGATCAAGGGAGTCTGCCATTACCACAGGCGCTGCAGCATCATAAAAAGCAAGTTGATCTTGCCCCGTTAGATCCTGCATACACAAGGCAAATCTTTCTGAAGTCAAAGGACCAGAAGCAACCAAAATAGCATCAGCAGGTTCGAATAAAACCAAAGAAGATTCATCAGAAGAAGAGCGCGATGTCTCCAATAGCCCTGAAGCAAGCTTACTTTCATCTGCACAATTATCCTGCAAAGAAAGAACCTCTTCTATGGTTTCTGATTGCAGCAAATCACCCGCAACCGCAAGCGCACCTTCAGGTGTTATTGCCACCACTTCTGCGTTAATGCGAATAATATTTGAATACTGATTTATGCGATCCGTTACCTCTTCAGCAAACTTATCCCTATCAACTGCAAGCGCACCACCTGCAGCCACACGATTGTTATAGGCACATTCCAAAACAAATGAACCTAATTCGCTCAATTCATGCTTCAACATACCAGCAGCACTATCGGGCTTGGTTGATTTGAGGGAATTCGAGCAAACAAGTTCTGCGCAGTAACTCGTTTTATGAACAGCTGTTTTGGTAACTGGACGCATTTCAAACAAGCGCACCGTATATCCGCGCTTGGCAAGCTGAAGTGCTGCTTCGCTCCCAGCAAGTCCCGCGCCGATAATATCAATTACTTTGTTGGTCTTAGAAATACTCATAATGACACACTACTATACCCGAGCAGGCCCATAGCGCCCATCGGGAAACCGCGCAATTAAACCATCTCTTTCATACTGGGCTAGTTTAACCATAATTTGAGTAAGTTGGTCTTGAGTTTTTTCGCTTCCGCACCCATCCCCGCCCTCATTGCCATCCTCGCCACCAAGGTGAAATGAAAGCATCTGTTCGATTCTCATAGGATTAGCCAACAGCGCCTCAAGTAAAGAATCATCAGAAGAAAGCGTTGGGTTGTCTCCCACCCAGCGACGCTGCTCAGGCAAACGTGCATCTTCCATACGAAGGCAGCCATATATCCCTACCAAAATATCTTCGAAGCTCTCGGTGTCGACAATAGGAGTAGCTCCCTGATAAATCAGTCGATTCGCGCCGAGCGAAGTTGCAGAAGTAATAGGACCTGGAACCGCAAGTACTTCCTTGCCAGCTGCGAGAGCATCATCTGCCGTCGAAAAGGTTCCTGAAGGCAATCCCGCCTCAACGATAAGAGTTGCTCGTGACAGGCCTGCAATAATTCGATTACGAGCTCTAAACGTATACGGAAGCGGCGGGAAATCCCAATGATGCTCCGATACGACAGCGCCTCCTCCATCAATTACCTGCTGAAACAATGCCACATTTGATTGGGGATAAAGCTGATCGCATCCGCCACCTAGTACCACAACCGTTTCACCCTTTACCTCAAGTGCACCCCGATGAGCTTCCGAATCACATCCAAGCGCTCCTCCGGAAACTATAGGGATTCCGCGTTGAGCCGCTAATTTAGCAAACTGATGAGCTGCTGATTTTCCATAAGGCGTCGCTTTACGCGCTCCAATAATTGACAAACCATCTCTCAGAGCATGAATATTGCCTATACCGTAGAGAATCTCTGGTGGATCAGACAAACACAACAACGATTCAGGGTATCCCTCTTGCCCTACCGATACTTTCCAACGATCGCCCTTAAGCGTCTTTGAAGGCAGAGACACAAAACGCTTTGCATGAAGTTTTTTCGCCTCTTCTAAACTTAGGTCTTTCATCACGACAATCCCCCTCCAAATCGCAGCGTAAAAGCTTCAGCAATATGGGCTTTTTCGACCTGTTCCGATTCGGCAATATCGGCAATAGTGCGCGACAGAAGAAGCGTTTTCGCGATAGAGCGCGCACTCATTTCTTGCGAATTTGCCAACGATAAGAAAAAATCTTCTGCTTGTTCATCAAAGCAGCACGCTTCCCGTAATGCACGAAGACCCCTAGATGCAGTTTTTCTTTTGGATGAACGCCATTTCGCAAATACGCGCGCTCGTTCTACTCCCTCACGCAGCTCGGCAGAACTTTGCCCTTTTCCTGAAGTAAACAATTCATCACTTTTTTCACGCCACACATCAATACGCATATCGATTCGATCTATCAAAGGACCGCCCATCCTATTTTGATAGGTTTGCACCGCCACAACACCACAGCGACACTTTCCACTTGGATCGCCAAAATACCCACAGGGGCATGGATTAGTAGCGGCCACCAATTGAAATCTTGCGGGAAATACATATGTTCCATCCGCACGCGTAAGAGTAATGGATCCAGTTTCTATAGGTTGACGCAGCGTTTGAAGAACCGAAGTCTTAAATTCAGCTAACTCATCCAAGAACAAAACACCCCGATGAGCAAGAGACGCCTCTCCTGGATGAGGAGGTTTTCCTCCCCCAATCAAACCAGCTGCGGTAGCGCTATGATGAGGACTCCGAAAAGGACGTTGCCCCGCCAAAATAGGTGAGATATCTTCTCCTGCTACTGAATGAACCAAGGCAGCTTCAATTTTTTCTGCCTCGGAAAGCTCAGGCAAAATCGTAGCAAAACGCTGAGCGAGCATAGTTTTTCCGCATCCTGGAGGACCAACCATCAATACCCCATGATTACCTGCTGCAGCAACCTGCAATGCACGTTTTGCCGCTTCATGCCCTATCACTTCAGCATAATCAATCTGTTCGTGCACTTCGATGGGTGCAAATGTTTTATGCGAAGCGAAACGTCCCGTTCGTATGTGGCTCAACCGCTCCAATGCATAGCAGCTAAGCCCCTCCATGTTGAATATCCCCTGCTCAGAAACACCTGTCAAAAGGTTATATCCCTGACTATAAGCACATTGCTGATAAGCAAGCATTCCCTTAGGGGCTCGGACTGAACCATCAAGAAGAAGTTCGCCTACGACAAGGTTAGAAGAAATATATTCTTTTTCAATTTGCCCCGTTGCTGCCAAAATGCCCAATGCGATAGGTAAATCAAACCCAGAGCCTGTCTTTTTTAGCGCTCCAGGTGCTAGGTTAATTACGATCTTATCGGTAGGCATTACAAAACCACTTGCCCGAAGCGCCGCTTTAACCCTTTCGCGCGATTCCATAATGGTTACATCTGCCATGCCCACAATGGAAAAAGAAGGAATGCCATTAGAAATTACCACCTCAACCAAAACAGGAATTGCCTCAACTCCTTGGATAGTGGCACTTTGAATAGCAAAACTTCGCTGATGCATTGTTATTCAGCCCCAAACGCATTGGTATGAAAACGCAAAAAGGCATGGTGTTCAGACAAAACCAAAATTGAAATAACATCAAAGCGAACACGAATATCGCATGCATGGTATGTTCTCAAAAAGCAAGCCGCAATTCGCTCATATCTATCGCGCTTACGAGCGTCAACTGCTTCAGCAGGAAAACCTTTATGGAGCTGCGAGCGCGTTTTTACCTCTATAAAACACAGGGTATCCCCTTCGCGAGCAATAATATCCGCCTCACCCGCAAAGCAGGTCCAGTTCGTTTCAAGGATGTCGAACCCTTTACTTTTCAAAAATCGAACTGCCGCCTGTTCGCCCTTCATTCCCAATTCTTTTGAAGTGTACTTGGGCAAGGAGGAACAAGATGAGGCATCCTCCCGTGCTTGTCCATAATCACTTCCCGTAAGCCCTTCGGTACAAGCGCTCTCGCTTAAACCATGTTCTTGCTCTAGAACATCAGATAGTTGTGTTGGTGAATTATTCATCTTGTCCTCCTAACACTTAAGAGGATAGAGACTGAAATTCACATAAAAGAGAAGTTTGAAGCACAGTTTGTGCACATTTTTACATCACAAACTGCACAGAAAGTGCACGTCAGAGTCACATTATAGGCACATATATCTCACATAGATCAAACAAGCTGCCACAGCATGAGAGAGGTAAGTAAAAGATGGCGATAAACTCTGTTTAAAAGAGCGTTTCCTGCAAAAAGTTTTGACAAAAAGAAACACGATGTATGGGCGTTAGACCCTTTTCCTGAATAGCTTGACGATGACGAGCGCTTCCGTAACCCTTCGATGAAGCAAAATCGTAACCAGGATACACTTCATCATAGCTAGCCATCAAAGCATCACGAGAGACTTTTGCAATAAGCGAAGCCGCAGCAATAGAAGCGCAACGGGCATCTCCATGCACTACATTTATTTCTCGCAGATCAATATGCAAGGGATTTCCATCAAGTAAAACCACTTCAGGATGAACTCCTTGTTGCTCTATTTCAGCAATCGCACGACTGAAAGCACTACGCAAACAGACGCTCATACCTAGGTCATCAATTTGGTCAGGCGGGATATTTACTAATGTCCAAGCCAAAGCACACTCTTTGACTTTCTGCGCAAGAGCGGGACGATGCGCTTCTGCTACCTGTTTTGAATCATTAAGACCTTCAATGCAAGGCATCTCTGGATTCAAAACTACCGCACCAACCGTTAATGGTCCTGCTAACGGTCCACGTCCCACTTCATCAAGACCAACGACCAGCTTGCCTGAAGCCAATTCGCGTTCAAAGGCATACAACCCTTCCAAACGATGTCTTTCAGCTTCTTCTACCTCCAAACGATGGCGGGTCTGTTTAAGCGCAAGCTGAACACCTTTTCGCGTATCAGCGCAAAGTGAACGTTCAAATACCTTAAATTCGTCTGCGGTAACTTTTGATAATCGTGCACGGATATCCGCAACAGTCTGAGACATAGAGTTCACTTCCTTTACCTGCACCAAAACCAGCCAAAACAAAAAAGGGCACGAATTACTTCGTGCCCCAACATTTGAGTAAAAAGGACTTAGAATGCCTTTTCCTTGATCTTTGCAGCCTTGCCTACCTTGTCGCGGAGGTAGTAGAGCTTTGCGCGGCTTACATCGCCACGGCGAACAACTTCGATCTTCTCGATCTTTGGAGAATGTACAGGGAAAGTACGCTCTACACCAACGGAGAAGCTGATCTTACGTACAGTGAAGGTTTCACGGTTAGAAGCACCGTGACGACGAATTACGTCACCCTGGAAGACCTGAATACGTTCGCGGTTGCCTTCCTTAATGCGATAGTGAACCTTTACGTTGTCACCTACATTGAATTCTGCAACATCAGGGTTGATCTGCTGCTGTTCGATTGCGCGGATGATATCCATGGTTTTCCTTATCCTTCTATATAGTAAATACTTGTATGTACTTATGTGGTGTCTTTTGACACAGCAGAGAATTGTACTCTCATTTACTGCGCAGTGCAAGACTTTATTACGTTTTTTCTTAAAGTAGCAGTAAAAGCCCGTAGGAGCCTACGCCTGCCACAATACACCACACTAACGATTTAGTTTTCAGAGCAACGACAACAACTACCGCAGCAGCAACCAGCGGCAAAGCACCAGGCCACAAACCCGCAGCAAACATATCAGGCGAAAGCAAATCGTTAGCGATCAAAGCAGCAAAAGCTGCAGGAGGAATAAAGGCAAGTGCCTGAGAGAGCCATCCAGGTAGATCACGCCCACGCAAGGCAAAAACGGGAACTACTCGGAATATCAAAATGGTAAGCGCGCAAGCTAAACCAATGAAGGCGAAATCAGTCCATGACATGAGCCTCACCCCCTTTGCGAGCCACCACAATGCCTGCTGCTACACCGAGCAAGGCACCAATCAAAATTGCAGGGCCACTCAAACCAAGACACTTACAAACGAACACGCCGAGTACCGCCATAAGTGCTGCAGCGATATTGGCTTTGGTTCCTTTTTGCGAAAAGAGCAAGCATAAGAAGATACTGGTCATCGCAAATGACGCTAAGGCGCTGGGAACCGTTAAGAGTGAACCCAGAATTACCCCAGCAGCATTCGCGAGTGCCCAGGTAGTCTGACAGCAAATATTAACCGCTGTTGCCCTACCAACACTCCAGGTGCCCTTTTCAAAGCGACCCAAATTTACCGCGAAGGATTCATCGGTAACCGTTGCGCCGAACAAGAACGAAAGCTTCTTTTTTGCTTCGCCGCAAAAACGCGAAAGTGAAGCTCCATAAAGAAGCTGACGGGAATTCACTAGTGTCACTGAAGCAATAATGGCCAAGGCAGGAGATCCCGCTAACCACATATTAGGAATCATGTACTGCCCAGCACCCGAATAAAACAGCATCGACAGCAAAAATACCTGCAATGCACTAAGTCCTACCTGCTGACATAAAATGCCGCAAGGAATACCTAAAAATACATAGCCCAACATTACTGGCAATGCCGCGCTTAAAACTTCACGAGCCTTGACAGAAAATTTTTCTGCAGAAGCATTACTTGAAGCTTGATCGGAAAAACTCTCTTGGGTACTAGTTCCTTGATCGGTATCGGTTGTTTTTGACTGTTGTATATCCTCATTCATAGCGCAAGAAAGCATAGCACGCTTTTATTGAAGCGTGCTCAAAAAGTTAAAGGAATCGTTTATCCCCCAGCAAAACAAAATCCATCACAAAACAGCTCTCCTAACCATCAAGACATGATTGAAGAGAGCTATTAAATATTAGCGCAGGATTTGCCTGCTTAATGATTCCAGGTGTGAGGAACGAACATATCCATAAAGAAACTTCGTGCGTACCTATCTGTCATACCAGCAACATAGTCCGTTACTGCGCGCAAAGGGTCTCCGCCAGAGATATCTTTTAAGTCCTGCGGAACCTTGTCGTAATGGCGAACAAAGTAATCAAAAACATCTTCAATTAAATGCTTTGCCTTAGCAACCTCAATCATGACAGGTTCTGAGGTATAGACATGATCAAACAAAAACGAGCGTAATTCCATCATGGCATCCCAAACGGGCTGGCTCATAGTAATATCATCGGTCTTTGCCGATGTTTCAATCATGTCGTGTACGAGCGTTTGAATTCTGGTGGAATGATTTTCTCCAAGTACTTTATGAGTTGATGCAGGTAAATCTTTTTCTTCAAGAGCACCAGCTCGAATAGCATCATCAATATCGTGATTAACATAAGCAATGCGGTCAGCCGTTGCCACAATACGACCCTCGAGCGTTTCAGCTCGCTGAGAACCGGTATGACACACAATGCCATCACGCACCTCAGCGGTTAAGTTCAACCCTTTGCCATTGTTTTCAATAACATCAACCACGCGCAGGCTCTGAATGTTATGGCGATATAATTGCTGGTTTTCAGGCGCGTTAGGATCAAGTCCTCTATGTTTTGCCAAACAAGTAGAAATAGCTTGTTCTCCCACATGGCCAAAAGGCGTATGCCCTAAATCATGTCCTAGAGCGATAGCTTCCGTTAAATCTTCATTGAGACCAAGCGCACGAGCAATCGTACGAGCAATCTGGGCTACTTCAAGCGTATGAGTAAGTCGAGTGCGATAGTGGTCGCCCTGCGGTGCTAAAAATACCTGGGTTTTGTGAGACAAACGGCGAAATGCCTTTGTATGCAAAATCTTATCGCGATCGCGCTGGTATTCACTGCGATACAAATCGCCTTCCGTTGAAAACATACGACCTTCAGACTCATCAGAAAACGCAGCATCGCTGGAAAGTCTGGTATGTTCCTGTTCTTCCTGATCTTCTCTCGTAACAAGTTTCATAACGCTTGCGCTCCTTAAGTTTTACGTAAGCTTTTGCTGCTCAGTTTCTCTAGTCTTCAACAATGAGCAAGCGATGACATGCAGGGCACGTAGCGATAGGCGCCTCTGAACGAATCTTGCTCATACGACTCGAATTGAATGAACTGCGACAGGCACCGCAAGAATCATTAACCAAATCGGCAAGAGCAACACCGCCGCAACGTTCCAAGGTCTGCTCGTAGACTTTAAGCAAAGCAGGATCAACCATTGATGCCAGTTCAGTGCGGACTTTTTCACCTTCAGCGATTACCGCACGAAGAGAACCGCCTGTTTTCTGAAATGATTCAACAAGCTGCTTTTCCTTTTCCTCCATAGTGGTAAGTGCCGACATAATCTGCTTCATAACAGGATTAATCTTATTAACCTGCTCTTCCACACGGCTCAATTCAAGCGCCACTTTTTCACGACGTTTACGAACACCATCAAGTTCTCGTGTTTTAGACGTTACTGCGCGATAATCGCCCTGAACTTCAGCTAATTCTGCAGTGATTTCTTCTTGTTTTGTTGCAAGCTGTTCATCTTCTTGAACCAATGAAGTAAGTTTGCCTTCTTCATTGTCAAGCATGTCTTGAACTTGCACTTTTTTCTTTAATACCTCGTCTTTCTTCGTGCGTACTTCAAGAATAGCCTCACGATGAGGAAGGTTTTGGAATTCTTTTTTTGCAGAAAGCACCTTACGGTCTGCTTCTTGAAGTTTACGAAGAATTGAAATGTCTTGTTCGGTAGCGTTCATCTGCCGTAAGCCTTTCTTTTATCTAGAAGAAATCAATATATACAACATCTCTGGTTTCTGAATAACCCAACGTACTTTAGCGACGAGAAGATTCAGGCGTGTACCAGTTATCCTTTTGGTTAATCATAGTAATACATTCCGAGGCAACCCCTGCAGCTTGTACATGAGCTGCAAGTACATCACACAACGGAAGCTCCGAAACATCATGACCCAATTCAATAATGCAAAGGCCAGAAAGTGACGCATCAAGCGCCTCGTGGTATTTAATTTCACCACAAATAAGACACTCTACCCCTTGCGCTAAACACGCATCCAGCAGAGAACCTGCAGATCCACCACTGGTCACAATAGACTTTATTTCTTTAGTGGGTGAACCCCATACTCGAGGATGCGATCCAAACACCGAAACACACCGCGCGCTTAAATGACGCAGAGAAACCTGCTCTTCGTCACGAGGTTCACATATCCTGCCAAATCCTTTGGAACTGTCAGACTCTAAAGGTTCCAACACGCCAATTCCGCGCAAACGCAAAAGTTCTGGGAGCGCATCAAGACCCGCCACGGACACATCTAGCGCCGTATGAAAAGACAGTATGCTCATACCTTGTTCGCACGCATAGCGAACAACAGCACCAGAAGTATGACCCTGAATGGATGCGGGAACAAATGAGGTGGGAGGATCAAGAAAAACAGGATGATGAGTTACTAAAACATTAGCACCAGATTGCTTTGCCGCTTTTAAGGCAGGGAGTGTGGGGTCGAGCGCAATAGCCACCCCTTGCACTACCTCAAGAGGATTTCCTACCAGCATACCCGTTCTATCCCAAGAACAAGCATCCTGCGCGGGCATTTCTCTTAACAGCAAACGCTCCAAATCACCCACTAAAAGTGTCGTGTTTTTAGGTGCAAGCGTTGTTGCATCATTGCGTTTAAGAGATGTTTCTTGCCCTGACATAGCAATACCCTCTTTCATCTATACCATTTTTAAAGCCCCTTGCAGGGAATTACGTATCTATCCTATACCTTACGTTATTTCGTCAACGTAAAAAATCAAGCAAGAGAAATGGTCCTAATATCTCCATCAGGACGAACGACACTCACCTCGCGATACCCTGCCTCATACATCCAGCGATATCCTTCTTCAATAAATTGATTTACCTTAGAAGGCTGATGCGCATCAGCACCAATAGTACAACGCACGCCAGCACGTCTAAATTCGCGCAATAAATCTTGGCAAGGAAACATTTCTTTGCAGGCATAGGTAAGACCCGATGTATTAACTTCTACCATGCGCTGCGCCTCGGCCGCTGCCTCTGCAGCATCTTTGAAGAGTGGAAGAGGATCAAAGCTGGGCATACGGTTAAATTTTTTCACCAAATCAGGATGAGACATAACGGTAAAAGGAACATCTGACATTACCGCTTCGCACCATACTTCAAAGTAACGGCGCCAAATATAATCTGGTCCTACTTCGTCCCAATAACCTCGTTGCGCAGGATCATCAAAGGGCCATAAATCCAAAAAGTGCACTGAGCCCAAAATCAAATCAAAGGGTTCATACGATTCACTAGTAAATTCACGATCTTCGCCTTCGCCCAGCCAATCAAGTTCGCAACCTACCAAGATTTCCATATCTGGATAAAGTTCTCGCTGAGCTTTAATGCGAGTGATGTATTCATCTAAACGAGATGCAGGCATTGATACATAGTCGCGGGGATCAACTTCATGAGTAAGCGGATAATGCTCCGTCACGGCAATGTTGGTCATTCCTAGTTTATGTGCTTGCGCTACCAATTCTTC
>URVA01000025.1 GCA_900551155.1 uncultured Eggerthella sp.
ATCCACCAGGATGACCGCTTCCCGCCTCATGAAGCATCTCAATAATGTCGGTGCGAATTGCACAAGCCTTTTCCTTAGCTATAAGGGAATTCATGGCTTCCTTTCGATCGAGGGCTAGGCTTTTATCCTTAACAAGATGCCCACCAAAATGAGCACCTTGGTAAGCTTACTTGTTTTTTCTATAATGACGCTTTCCAACGATGATATCCAATAACAAATTCATCAATATCACCGTCTAGTGAAGCATCAACATTGCCGCTTTCGATATTACTACGGGTGTCCTTAATCAGTCGATACGGATATAAAACGTAGTTGCGAATTTGGCTACCAAAAGAATTATCCATCTTTTCGCCTTTAAGTTCAGATAATTCTGCTTCGCGCTTCTGTTCTTCTAACTCATACAACTTGCCGCGCAAAACACGGAATGCTGCTTCCTTGTTTTGTAGCTGAGATTTTTCGTTTTGACAGGTAACCACAATGCCTGTGGGGATATGAGTAAGACGTACCGCAGAGTCGGTAGTGTTTACGCTTTGTCCACCAGGACCACTCGAGCGATACACATCCACGCGAACATCATTAGGATCAATTTCGATCGTAATGTCGTCTTCAGGAAGAACAGGCACCACTTCAACCGCAGCAAAGGTGGTATGACGGCGCTTCTTTTCGTCAGTTGGTGAAATGCGAACAAGACGATGAACTCCCGCTTCGCTGCGCAACATGCCATATGCATTGCGCCCTTCCACCTGGAAGCTAACATGATCAAGGCCAATACCTTCACCAGGAGTAAGGTCCAACACGCGCACTTTCCAGTCTTTGCGATCGGCATAGCGGGTATACATGCGGTAGAGCATTTCTGTCCAGTCCTGAGCCTCCAAACCACCACTACCCGGATGAATGGAAACAATAGCGTCCGCAGAATCATAGCGTCCACTAAACCAGGATTCGACTTCAAAGTTATCCAAGGTTGTTTCAAGACTTGCTAAATCCTGCTCAAGTTCCTGAGCAAATTCGGGATCTTCTTCTGCAAGTTCTTGCGCAGTTTGAATATCTTCCAACAGCTGACAAGCAGCATGGTAGCGATCAATTAAATCGCGCAAATCGGAAGCTTGTTTTGAAACATGCTGTGCCGTTTCTGTATTATTCCAAAAATCAGGAGAAGCAATTTGCTTATCGAGTTCTGCCAATTCCTGAATATGATCATCGATATGAAGGTAGGCACGAGCATCTTCTACGCGCTTTCGTGCTTCTTCAAGTGTCATCATTGCCGAATAAATCCTCTCAAAACCAATACCAACCCAAAGAAAAAACGCTTAAGACTTTGTAGGGTTTGTAACGTTGTTCGCAGTCTATTTTGAGTGATGCAAGGTATTTCTTGAGACGAAATATTCGCATCTCTACGAACGGTTTAACCCACATGCCTTAAGCGTCTATTGTGGTCAGCGATTAGCTCCGTGGCATTTCTTAAACTTCTTACCAGAACCACAAGGGCAAGGATCGTTGCGACCTACGTTAGCGTAAGGATCGTCTTTATCCTTCTGAACAGTATGGGATTTTGGCTGTTCTGGTGCGGGCTTAGGAGTTTGCGGAACACCTTGTGCCTGTGCTTGAGCCGTCTTTATGCGCTGCGCGCTGGTAGTTGATTCATTAAGGGTTTCTTCAGGGTTTGAATACGTAACCTTTCCATCGAGGGGATTCTTTTCCTCTTCTGCTGGTGTTACCTGAACCGCAATAGGAGCACGCAGTAAGAAGCGCAAGAAATCCTCGTAAATAGAATCGGTCAGGGCAGCAAACGCACGATGTGCCTCTTCGCGATATTCCGTCAGAGGATCGCGCTGGCCATAAGCACGCAGACCGATGGAAGCCTTTAAGTAATCCATTTCCTGCAAGTGCGCCATCCAACGCGTGTCGATAAAGCGAAGCATTACCTGTGATGCAATATCGGAAAATGGCTCGCCAATCATTTCAGCACGTGATTGATACATATCCGTGATGGACTCAACGAGACCATCAATAAGGGCATTCACGTCATCGTCATGATCAATGGAATCAACGGTAATTTCAGAACGATCAGTCATCTGAAGCAGCCACTGATCAAGCGATTCGGTATCCCAGTCATCACTTGCCTGCTTTGGAGCGCAGTATTCCAGAACGGCGTTTTCTACCACATCTTCAATAATGGTAGGCATACGCTCAGTTAAGTCCTTGCCATCAAGAATTGCATTACGCTCTTCATAGATTGCCTTGCGCTGCAAATTCATTACGTCGTCGTATTCAAGAACATGCTTACGAGCTGAGAAATTAACTGCTTCTACTTGGCGCTGCGCTGTTTCGATAGCCTTCGAAACCATGGAAGCCTGAATAGGCATATCTTCAGGAAGATCGGTCTTTTCCATCATGCGGCCGATGGAATCCATACGCGATCCGCCAAAGAGGCGCATAAGGTCGTCTTCAAGCGAAAGATAGAACTGCGTGGTACCAGGGTCTCCCTGACGACCAGAACGACCACGAAGCTGATTATCAATACGGCGCGACTCGTGGCGCTCGGTACCAATTACGCACAAACCACCCGCATTGCGTACCTCGACGCTTTCGCGTTTAGTAATGGCTTCTGCCCTATCTTTAGCTTCCTGAATCTGTTCAGGCGTTGCTTCGTCTACTTCATCGCCAAGCTGTTCTGCTAAGAAGGTTTGCGCCATGATATCGGCATTACCGCCAAGCAAAATGTCCGTACCACGACCAGCCATGTTCGTTGCAATGGTAACGGCACCCGTACGGCCAGCCTGAGCAACAATTGCTGCTTCTCGTTCATGGTTCTTAGCGTTTAATACCTCATGCTTAATGCCGCGCTTGGAAAGCAAACGGCTAAGACGCTCGGAGCTTTCAATGGATACGGTACCTACCAAGCAAGGCTGTCCAGCATGGTGGCGCTCTGCAATATCGTCTGCTACCGCATTAAACTTCGCATCAATTGTGCGATAAATAAGGTCGTTCAAATCTTCACGAACAACAGGCTTATTAGGCGGAATAGCCATAACAGGAAGATTGTAAATCTGGCGGAATTCCGCATCTTCTGTCATTGCGGTACCCGTCATGCCTGAAAGCTTGTCGTAAAGACGGAAGTAGTTCTGCAACGTAATGGTTGCCAGCGTTTGGTTTTCTTGACGAACCAATACATGCTCTTTAGCTTCCAATGCCTGATGCAGGCCTTCAGAATAGCGACGGCCCTCCATGATACGACCCGTGAATTCATCGACGATTTTAACTTCGCCGTTGGTTACCACGTAGTCAACATCACGATGGAACAGGAACTGAGCGCGAAGAGCCTGCTGTAAATGATTCGGCAACTGACCAGTTGGATCAGCATACAAATCTTCGATTCCCAGCTGGAATTCAACCTTTTCAAGACCAATTTCAGTTGCGTAGATGGTCTTTTTCGCTTCGTCCATCTCGAAATCGACATCGCGCTTAAGGGAAGGCATGATAGCAGCAAACTTCTTATAAATATCCGCTGCCTGAGAACCCGCGCCAGAAATAATAAGAGGGGTTCGCGCTTCGTCGATAAGGATGGAGTCGACCTCGTCAACAACAGCAAAGGAATGACCGCGCTGTACGCGCTTGCTTGCGCGCGAAACCATGTTGTCGCGCAGATAGTCGAAGCCAAATTCCGAGTTAGTACCATAGGTAACGTCAGCCTGGTAGGCAGGAATCTTCTTCGCAGGATCCATGCCATTTTGAATGAGGCCTACCTTCATGCCTAAGAAACGATAGATCTGCCCCATCCATTCGGAGTCACGTGCCGCCAAATAGTCATTAACGGTAACAATATGTACGTTATTTCCAGGAAGCGCATTCAGATAACCCGCCAAGGTGGATACCAGCGTTTTACCTTCGCCAGTTTTCATTTCAGCGATTTTGCCGTCATGCAATGCCATACCGCCAACAAGCTGAACGTCGAAGTGACGAAGTCCAATGGTTCGAACACTTGCTTCACGGACAGCCGCAAAGGCTTCAGGAAGTAGATCGTCCAAATCTTCGCCTGCATCAAGGCGCTCACGGAATTCTACGGTTAAATGAGCAAGCTCTTCATCTGACCACTGGCAGTTGATCATGAATACTCCGCCTGGCTTAACATCCTGAGTCGTTGATTGATTCAACAACCTTCAAGTATTTTTTGAGTGGTCTATCTTCGCCCACACTTAAAAGCTTAGAAAAAAGTCCCATGATCCCACTTTCTCGTGTAACTGTTTCACTCTAGCACAGGCATACCTGCAATAGGACTTCAACAAACAGACTCACAAGGCTTTTTCACGTTAAATTCTCTTAACGTTTAAAACTAGCGCGAAATTGAGCGTGTCAACAAGTGAAGCGTTTAAAAGCAACCGACGCAAAATCAGTGCATTAACGAGTAGCGCAACGAGCGCAAAACTAGCGCGAAATTTCTTCGATGATTTCATCGTAGAGATCATCTAACCTGCGGGGCGCATCGATGCCGTATTCTTCCACAAGGGCACTACGACATTCCAAATAGGTATCGATAGCTCCCGAATAATGACCCAATTGTCGCTGGATAAACATGTAGGTGTAGCACACATCTTCGCGCGTGATATCCAAGCTAAACGAATACGCCGCGAAGTGAAGGGCGACATACTTATTGCCCTTGTTGAAAATGATGCGCGTACCTTCAACCAGTACGTCCAGTACCTTGTTTTGGAATCGATTTCGATACGCCTCCACCTGCGCATTATCTAAGCCAGGCAAAAGTGGTCCTTGGTAGATCAATTCCAGCTGACTTAATATACGAGCACAATCTTCAGGATCGTGCGCCACACTGAATTCATTGCAAAGCAGATCTACTTTTATAACGTCACTTTCAAAATTAAGTTCTCGAAGAGAAACCGAATCGCGCGTTCTGCCGAGGCGGATCTGCTCTTCTTCGTTTTTGCTTAGGGCCTTCTTTACATAGGACCACAAATTGTAGAAATTTGAACTGATGCTTGACGATATTGAGCCAGGCCACACCCGCTGTTCCATCCAAGCGCGCGGTAGATCCTTTTGGTAGTTCACCACCAAAAGACCAATCATTACCTTGGCAAGTTTTCGAATTTCTCCTTTTTCTGGAACAACTTTTCCACCACGACGAACTTCGAACTTTCCAAATAGGTTGATTACAAGTCGGTCGGAGTCGACCACAGTATTAAATTGGTTGAGGTTTTGCAAACCCAAATACGACAAATCACGCTTAGTAGATGGAACAGTGTGCGTGCTTTGTGTGGTTTGCTGCGTTTGGAATGTTGGTGAGTTGTCGGACGCTTGAGAAGCAACATTCGCACTACCAACCTCTGCCCTACTAACGTCTGCTCTATCAACAACCGTGCTGTTAACCTCTGCCCTGCCACCAACCATACTGCCAACTTCTACCCCGCCAACATCCGTACTGCTAATTACCGCATCACTGATTGCTGCACCACTGACAACCGCACTTTCCCTATCTTTACCAACTATTTGTTGTTCATTCAGTTGTCTATCAGCATTCACGCCATTGTTATTGTTGTCCGAATCGTTGCCGTTCAGCACGCCATTGTTCGTTTCGTTTACATTCCCGTGATTCAGCTCGCCATGATTAAGCTCATGGGCATCTTGTTTGTTGTTTTCTTTCTTATAACACCTCCGTCTTTCGCTGTTGTGATTCGTTGTTTTATTTGATGTTTTGCCTTCTTCACTTTCCAAAAACACACCACAAGAAGGCGATAAAAGATCGAGCGATTCAACTGAATCTTCAGGAGCATTTAGAGACTGGTTAAGCGCAGCAAGGGGCTTATCTCGTCGAACAAGATATTCCCCATGACCTGGTTCCGTAGGTTTGATTTCTGCGGTAGTAACCTCAAGAGATTTTGTTTCGCTAAGTTGTAGACTCGCTATATCAGTTTTGGGTTCCCTTGAAATTGTACGTATATTCACATCCAAAAGATCGACCCTATTCAGATAACCACGCCTATCACCCCAGCTCAAATTGCTAGTTGCTTCTCGCCCACCGAAATTGTTACTAAGATTGCCGACCATTTCATCTCTATAAAGATGATCGCCTCTATTGTGCTCAGCATGATTTTTCTTACGGCGATCGTTATACCTTGGTCTGTTTGAATTTTTTACTTCAACCGCCTGAGCTATAGCTTCTTCCTCTATGCCACTGCGTTCGTAAAATGCCTTGCGCTCGGTTTCTTCCAAGCAGAACTTAAGAACAAGCTGAATAACCTCGTAATCATGCGCTTTCAAAAGGACGTCGAGCAGCGCATTGATGTATTCTGCTTCAGTTGGATATAAGCTATATTCGGTCAATTCTTTTTCATGTGCCCACAAAAGAGAAAACCGTTCTTCAGCAGACAACTCAAACGCAACAAATCCTCTATTTCGAAGTCCTGCAAGCGGATATTGTTTTGCAAATTCCAGCAAATTCATTGCCGCAAAACCTTCAACAAAATGACTGAAAAGCAGCTGCTTTCCTTCGGAAAATATAAGTGCCGTTACCAAAAGCGCATCTTCGACACAATGAATATCCATACATTGAAGATATTCAAACATGCGAGCGTGCCCATTTGTCTTATCACACACAATTACTGGCTGTACCCACCCCATCATAGAATAATTATCATGAGGAAAAACGCGTGCGAGTTCTTTAGCACTAAGCATTAAATCTTGAGCCGAAATTGTAGTAAATGTTAGTTCGGTACTGCCCAAATCAGCTTTGCAGGATTCCTCGAAAAGCGAAGAACACCTTGTTGTGATAACCGTTTCATATCCTAGAGAACGCAGTGAAACCAATAAGCGTCCAAATAGATCTTGGCGCTCTATTGAAAGATGAGGAACATCATCAAATATAACAAGCTCACATGCAGGACCATCCTCCACAACCGAAAACAACGATTGGAGCATTACTCCCGAATCAAGATCACGAAGAAAACGTGGATCATGTGCATCTACCCAGATAGTACTTTGCGCAGCAAACACAATCTTTGCGTACTGAAGCGCCAAAACACTTTTACCAAACAACGCTGACGCGCAAAGAATCCGCACTGAATTTCTAGAAGACATCATCTGCGTCAGCAATCTTTTGCGCTCGATGATGCTACTTTGCAATCCCGCAGGAATAATCTCTTTCGGCTGAGGATTACGAACGAGATAGGTATTCATTTTTCGTCCTTCCGCGAGGGCGGCAAAGACATACGGAAAGTGAATGGGGTGTGGCTTAACTATAATTTGACCTGGTGTTTTGATAGACGATTTGGCATAAGTAACAACTTTTCTGTACCAAACAACAACCTCAGCAGTGCCCAGCGGCAATTATTGCACGTCAGCGGCATATTTTCTAAATACGAAACTCATCTATAGTGCATGCGAAAGTTATATCCATCCAACGCAATCCAACACGAGACGCATATTTATTAGAACAAACACACAAGAAGCGTAATAGGACGTGAGTTTCGTGTAAGATAACCATGTGAACTTTGTTAAATACATGCAAGGCTGACACAGCAAGTAAGAGTGATTTGCACTCTTTTATATAAAGTTAGCCTTCCATGTTGATCATGTATTAACCGCTATCGAAGGAGCTTCATTTGACTACTTCAGCTACCAGCGCCACAAACAACGCCACCGAAACTGTTTTGGTTTTGGATTTTGGCGCACAGTATGGCCAGCTTATTGCTCGTCGTGTTCGCGATTTGAAAGTGTATTCGGAAATTGTTCCTTGCGATACTCCTGCGGACGAAATTGCTGCTAAAAAACCAGCTGCTCTTATTTTGAGTGGTGGTCCTGCAAGTGTGTACGCCGAAGATGCTCCTTCTGTAGATCCTGGCGTATTCGAACTAGGTATTCCTGTACTGGGATTCTGCTACGGTCAGCAGATCATGGCTACCACCTTGGGAGGCAGCGTTGGCCACACCGAAAAAGGTGAATACGGCCCTGCCCCACTGACGCGTTGCGATACAGCAAACGGCGCGGGCGCTTCCGCTCTGCTTGGCGATACTCCAGCAGAGCAAACGGTGTGGATGAGCCATCGCGATGCCGTAAGCGAAGTTCCTGAAGGATTTGTTGTAACTTCTACTACCGATGTATGTCCTGTAGCTTCCATGGAATGCGCCGAGCGCAAACTCTACGCAACTCAGTTCCATCCCGAGGTTAAGCACACCGAATACGGCAATCAGATGCTTTCCAACTTCCTGTTCAACATCTGTGGTTTACAGCCTACTTGGACTATGGATTCTATTATTGAAGACTCCATTGCTGCAATTCGCGAACAGGTTGGTGATAACCGCGTAATCCTTGGTCTTTCTGGCGGCGTTGATTCTTCGGTAGTTGCCGCGCTGTGCTCCAAGGCGATTGGCAAGCAGTTGGTTTGCGTGTTCGTTAATCACGGCCTGCTTCGCAAGAATGAGCCTGAAGAGGTTGAAGAGGTATTCACCAAGCAGTTTGACGTTGACTTTATTCACGTACACGCTGAAGAGCGCTATGCAAAGCTGCTTGATGGCGTTACTGATCCTGAACAGAAGCGCAAGATTATTGGTACCCAGTTCTGGGAAGAATTCTTTGCTGTTGCACAGGATTTGGACGGTGTGAAGTTCTTGGCTCAGGGAACTATTTATCCTGACATTATTGAAAGCGGTGCGCGCAAGACTGGTGGCAAGGCTTCCACCATTAAGAGTCACCACAATTTGATCCCCTTCCCAGAAGGCGTTCACTTTGATTTGATTGAGCCATTGGATCACTTCTTTAAGGATGAGGTTCGTGCATTAGGTACTGCACTTGGTTTGCCTGATCACATCGTTCATCGTCAACCTTTCCCAGGACCTGGCTTGGCAATTCGCATTATTGGTGCGGTAAGCCCTGAGAAGCTTGAGATTCTGAAGAACGCTGATGCCATCGTTCGCGAAGAGTTGGATGCCTACAACCAGCGCCTGTACGAAGAAACAGGTGAGCGCAATTCTGAGCATTCTTGTTGGCAGTACTTTGCCGTATTGCCTGACATTAAGAGTGTTGGTGTTATGGGTGATGAACGCACCTATCAACGCCCCATCATTTTACGTGCGGTAGAGTCGAGCGACGCAATGACTGCTGACTGGGCAAAGCTCCCCTACGATGTGCTTGCAAAGATTTCGAGCCGCATTGTTGCTGAGGTTCCTGGCGCAAACCGCGTATGCTACGACATTACGAGTAAGCCACCTGCCACGATTGAGTGGGAATAAATTATTTAAGCCTTTGAACTGCGGATTTTCCGTCCGTGACGTTCCACAACATGTCGCGATGGTATCAAAATGTGGATAACCACCAGCGATTTCGCAAGAGTAAAACCTTGAGAGACCCCCTGAAATCAACCGATTCAGGGGGTCTCTTTATGGATTCTGACCTGCACATATATGCGCCATTTACTCTAACTTCGCGCACGCTGCGGACACCGCGGCAGCTGGCGAATGGAGAGTAAAGGAAAAACCGAAGAGTAAATTGTCCCAGTAAGGTGTCCCAGCTAGCGAAAATTGCCCGTGAAACTCAAAGCCAACTCAACGGCGTCGAAGATGGTGGCTTACTAAGAAAGCTAACCAGAAAGAAGGTAAACTCGTCTTTCCAGCCGAGTCCAGAAAAGTAATTTCAGAACCGACTCTTGAAGATGTTCGCATTGATAAAAGAAAGGGCTCTATCGTAAAAGGCAAGAAGCGACAAAGTGATTAGCTTTGTTGGTTCAAATTACTTATTAAATTTAAGAAAAGTGGTCAGAATCGGTTAATACATATAATGGTGAAATTTAATGCCTCTCTTAAGCGGGCATAATTTCCCATCTTCAATTGATTATTTCGTCTTTGTTTTATTAATCCGCGCAGAAACAAGGGTTATAAAGCAGTCATCAGGGAATAATCACAAGTGGTTCGAAGGCTTTCAACGCTGAAAAAAGGTTCTAATCCCTCCGCCACAATCTGTTTCCCATTGGAACAAATATTGAAACTCGGTCTAACCGCGTTTTATTTGAATTTCGGCATTTATTTTGTCGCTGTCACATGATGATATCCACCTCATGAAGAGCCCCTAAGGAGATATATCTATTAGAAAACGATTGAGAGCTTATGTGATACTCTATCTATTGGTTATAAATCTATCGATTAGGTTAAACATGAGTAGAAAAATTATCTCTATTGCATTAGTAGTCTGTTTTACGATTTGCTGCATTGGTGTAACAGGATGCTCATCGAATACCTCCACTGAGAGCTCCACCAATAACGATGCACAAGAGACAACAAATCTTGCAGATGGTTCCGAGAGCAAAATAGGCACTCCAGTTGCCTTTCTGATTTGGAACTGCTCAGATCAAAGCTCTTTCGTCAGTATCCATGAGACACCAGAATATACAGAAGCCGTAGGTGCTAAGTGGATAACAAATGATACTTTCGGCTTCTGCTCAGACAAAGGTACCCATATAAATGGTAAATTCACCGATGACTGGGATTCAGAATTAGAACAATTTAAACCCGAATTTTGGACCGATGACGGAACTAAAGTAATTCATCCCTCCAACGGTGGCGTATGGGCTATTGAGCGATCAGGAGATTTAATTTTTATATAACCAGAACAATGAATTCTCTTAAAACCGAAACAAAACATCACCAGAGCATAATCACCTACAACTTGAAATATTCCGAACGCAATCTATGGCATGCACATTATTGAGTATGAATGTGTCTACAACGTAATGTTCAGCTTTTCATAAGTGACGAAGGATTTACAATCGAAGCGTCTCTAGCTACCCAAGAGTATCCGCCAAAAAGGAATGTGGACTTAGTCGTTTCGGACACTGAAGGCAGAAATGAACGAAGATGTTTTCCCATACACATGCTGAATTCCAACCTCAAAACATAATGCTTTAGCCTTCCTCAAACATATCCGAAAACACAGAAGCATCGAGGTCGAGACGCTGGCAAGATCGAACTTAAACAATTTCAAATGTTTGCGAATCAACATATCTGGAAGAAATTTTCACGTTGCAACAGCGTTGTACTCAAATCGTGTTGCAGCACAGGCAAGACCACATATGAAGCACTTTCCACATGACTCATCAGCAGTTGCCGCCTCTTCCTAGGATAAATATCCTCACGAATAGCCAATCCACGATCTTCGATGGCAGCAGGCAATAACCACGTTGTATCATTGATGCTGAAATCGCGCTTGAAGTAATTGCGCAGTAAGGGCTCAAAACGGCTCCTGAATGAACGTCGGAGTCATACGGCCTACGCCCAATTCAAGAAACAGGTACTGATTCAAGTAACTCGCACAATCCTATATCAAGCAACTGACTTGGGCGCTTTTTGCCTAGCAGAAACCTGGTTAAAATTACGAATTACACCCAAGTCGACATCTCCTTCGTCGACTTTGTCAAAATATTCAATCACGATACAGTACGGGAATGGAGGGTCTTATGCGTAAGGCACAAATCGCTATCGTTGTAGCAGAACTAGGAATGCTTGCGTTTGCTATCTTCGCATTTTGGATATTTATCGAAGAATTGGATGCGATAGAATATGGAATGCTTTACGTGTGGGGACTTATGCCTTTCACATCATTCATCACGTCACTCGTTACAGGCATGCTTAGAATATGGAATCGCTACGGGGCATTGTGGCCCGCCTTATGTGCAGTCCTCATTTCCCTGCTTCCCTACGTTACATTCGACACTGCCTATGTACTTCATTCAGGAAATCTTTTAGTTCCCGATCTTACGATGTCCATTGGCGGCTGTGCCGTTTCGTATGCCGATTTCGTCACAGGGACCATAGTTCGAACTACCAAAAAAGTTTGACAGACGATAGTACTAAATAATCAGTAATCCCTACTATGCAAGAGCTTGCAACTGATCAAGTAGCGCACGAGTACGTTCTTGAGTTACATTAGCGCCGGTACTGTATACATAGCTTGACGTAAACGATGATCCCATACCGCTTTTTCTGGATTCTTCCATCTCTGCATTGCGATAATCTTCCCAATCCGCCTGTTCAGTGGCTAACTGTGTAGCATCAGCCTCCGATAAATTACTCGCTAAATAGTCATAGACTTTATTCATGAGACTATCCCACATTCCATAGACCTTTTTAGTGCCTTCGTTTTCAGCAGTTTGCCCACCATACGGATCGAGCTCAAGAACATAGTTATCCTGCTCGGTATACTCAGCTTCAAGTTCTTTTAGCTTACTGGCAATTTCTTGTTTACGCTGCTCTTCAGCAGCTTGTTGAACTTTGGCCATTGCAGCATCTTTGAACTGCTGAACGCTAGACTCATCCATACCAGCATTGATAAGAGCAGTTGCGATTGATTCGATATATTCGTTTGTGACTGAAAGAGGATCCATAGGTTCAAGAGTAATGCCTACCCCTACCGCAGTACTTGTTCCATCAGAGCTACCACTAGCGCTATTCGTTTCAGTAGAAGAATCGTCATTGGCATTATCTTCACTCGTGCCATCAGTATTGCTGCTGCTACCCGCATCTTCGGAATTTGGAACTGCTCCGTCTGTTATTTCGAACGTTTCTGCAGTATCAGGAAGACTATATACCGTACCGTCACTCGTAATTGGAGAAGAAACAACGGTTAAAGAATAAGTACCATGCATAAACGAAAGAAATTCAGCTGATTGGTCACCAATAAGATGATCTTCCGATACCGTATTTCCTTCAAAATCAGTACCTTCAATATGCACCGGAATTGGCGTAGATGTTGCAGTATCATAGCCTTTGGCAGATATTACAATATTTTCCGAATACGCTTGGTGCATTACCGAAGCAGTCATGCAGGAGGACTTTTGGACTTTGCCAGAAAGCACGATTGAACGTGCCGCAGCGTTTTCAATTGGCATAGAGCAAAGTCTGTATGGAATGAGCGTCGACAAAATCGATAAGTCAATTGCTGATGACCGCATACTGAAATGGAAAGAGGACGCCCAATTTCGAAAAAAGGCGTGACATCGGAAGCGTCGATGCCTCTCTTTCAGGGTCCATGCCCAATCGAAGTCGAAAATCGTCTGCAGATTCCATAGAGAGAAGCCAGAGGAGGCTACCTGCGGCGCGAGGATCAGGCGAAGACGCCAGGAGCTGGGGATGACGCAGCTCGACCTGGCGGAGAGGACGGGGCTTTCCGAGGCCGCCGTCCGCAGCTACGAGCTGGGGACCCGCAACCCCAAGGACGCGCATCGCAAGGCCATCGCCGAGGCGCTGGGCGTGTCGGCCGACTACCTGCGGGAGCACGACGGGTACCGCGAGAGCGAGATAGTCCACTTCCTCATGGAGATGGAGGACGCGGGGTTCCTGAGGCCCGTCCTGATAGACGGCACGGCCTACGTGATGCCGGTACAGGCGAACCTCGAGGACGGCATCCAGGAGTGGGCCGAGAAGGAGCGCGACTGGCGCTTCGAGAAGATCGGCGAGGAGGAGTACCTCCGCTGGAAGGCCTCCTACGACCCCGCAGGCGCGCAAAGGCGCATCGCAGGCGGGGGCGCCAACAGCCATTTCAATTGGGACAAGGCGAAGATGGGCTCCGAACAGATGGAGGAGGAGCTAGCGAAGCTTCCGAGCGAGAATGATAGAGAAGCGATTCGGTCGGCGCTTGAGAACCACAACGAGAAAAAGCACTCATGCAAAGATGGGAGAGATGATTTATGACCGAGGAGTCTTATTGCTCCAGAGTATCCATAAACAATTGCAAAAACTTTGATCTTGCTACATTTGACATAGAGTCAAACAAGCTAAACATTAAATATGCACCTAATGGAACGGGTAAATCCTCTATCGCGGATGGGATTCGTTACGCCATCAAAGAAGAACCTGAACTGGGCGAGCGAATCGTGCCATTCAAATTTAGAGATGACCCGAACGCCCATCCATTTTCATGTGAAGGGCTTGAGGAGTATCGCAGCATCGAAGTGTTTGACGAAAGCTATGTCAACGATGTCGTGTTCGTCCAGAATGGAATTTTCGCTTCTAGTTTCGACGTTTTTATCAAGACACCGGAATACAAAACAACGCTAGAAAGAATCAGTGGCATCTTAGCCAGAGTTCAGCAATGTCTAAAGACTGACGCCCTAATAAATTTCAGGAACTCACTTGGCGTTTTCACCGCAAACATCAGCGGGAATAGCGGATTAACCAGCAAAATGGCTCTCAGGGGCACCGCTCCAGTGAAAAAGGGTCTCTCAAACGGTAATCCCAAAACCAATATTCCACCAAAGTACGAAAACTTCCGAACTTATATCTGCTCATCAAGACTATCCCAATGGTCAAAATGGCATGCCTCGGGATACAAAATACTTATAGAATCAGATACGCAATGCCCGTTCTGCGGTCAGCCACTGGAGGGGACCAAGGACCTCATTGAGGGCATCCAAGATGATTTCGTTCCCGCAAATGCCGACAATCTAGACAAAGTGTCTACCGGAATTGCAGCCGCAAAAGACTATCTAAACGAAGAGACGTTTAACGCCCTCGATTCAATTGCCAGCACTTCGGAACCCCTTTCAAAAACTCAGGAAAATTATTTCGCTGAAGTCGTACGCCAAGCAGATGTAATTTCAGCGAACATGCAGCATGCTGAAAACCTTAACTCATATTTCAACTTAGCAAAGCTTGGCGAGAACATCTCTAAAGCGATAGCGGATTGCACTATCGATCTAAGCCTCCTTTCACATTTCGACTCTCAAGGAAGCAGACGCAACATATCTGAGTACAATGCCGCACTCGACGAGGCGCAGCAAGAAGCTCGCATACTTTTGGGGATCATCAACAAGCAAAAGAAGAAGCTTGCCGAAGCACTTGCTGGCTACGAGGCTGAAATAAATTCTTTTTTCTCTGGAGCCGGGTATCCATATTCAATTCGAATCACTGTAGATGACAACGAACAATGCAATGTACTCTTAGTCCATTCATCTGAATATCAAATTTCCAATGCGAACGGCATTTTGAGCTACGGCGAAAGAAATGCACTTGCACTGATCTTCTTTATGTATTCTGCGTTGTCATCCAAGCCCGATCTCATCATCCTTGATGACCCCATCACATCATTTGATGGTCGTAAAAGATTCGCTATTCTTCACATGCTGTTCTTGAAAAATGGCAGCAGTCCCAATTGCCTTAAGAACAAAACCGTCATTCTACTCACGCACGAATATGAAGTGGTATTTGATATAGAGCACACTCTAAAGGCCGAATTTCAGCCACTAGCGAAGACGACCCTCCTACATATTTCAAATGGCCAAATTGCGGAAACCGCAATTGGTCACGACGACATGAAACCAATTCGAGCATTATTCCGTGATATCGCGCAGAATTCTGACTTGCCAATCGTGCAACTTGCGTATGCCAGAAAGCTTCTCGAATTGGATAATGAAAAAACAGACGCTTGGCATTATCTCTCATCCCTGTTTCACCATAAGCCTTTCCCCTCATACCAGGACGGCGAACGTCTGGACGGCGACGCCACAAGGTCCGCTTTAGATGAAATCAGATCTTTGACTGGATTCGAACCGGACTACGATAAGCTATTGAGTCAAATCGACGACAAAGCCGCAATGCATGATCTTTTCGAAACATGCGAGTACAAATACGGAAAACTGCAAATCGCTCGAATCGCTCTCGATGGAGAGGGGATCGATA
>URVA01000026.1 GCA_900551155.1 uncultured Eggerthella sp.
CGCCCGGATTCGAACCGGGGGTAAAGGCTTTGCAGGCCTCTGCCTTACCACTTGGCCACGTCGCCGATTAAAAAAGCCGACCGAATGTAATATCCAGTCGGCTTGACTAATCAATGGAGCGGACGACGGGGTTCGAACCCGCGACCCTCACCTTGGCAAGGTGATGCTCTACCAGCTGAGCCACGTCCGCGCGCAAGAAAGTATTATATCGGTTTGAGTAATTTGCGCAAGGGGGAATTTTGCTCCGTTTGAAATTTATATAGTCTTCTTTGTTACAATATGCTCCATTGCACACAAAAAGAAGGGGATTGCTGTGTCCGATAAAGAACAAACTCCGCTTGATGCTTCAGAGCAGGTTCAGGAAATAAAAACGGATGAACCTGATAAAACCGATAAACTTGAGCAAACTGAAAAATCTGAGAAAACCGAAGAATCTGATAAAACTGAAAAGGCTCCAAAATCTCCTAAAAAGCGCCTTAAGCAGATTATTGGCATTATTGTAGGTATTGCCGCATGCGTTATTTTAATTGCGCCTTCAATTGCGGGTTATCTGAATGTTTCAGTTGTATCTACGAGTGGCCAATTTCAGGATTGCAAAGTTTTGCTGTATGAGGGCGATGTGGTTGCGCTGTTGGCAGATGCGGACCCTTCAAACGATCCTGAGCCTATTAAGGAAAACCAAATTGTTGTTGGCCAGCGTACCACCTTTAATGGTATGAACTTTGGTACCTATACTATGGATGTTGTTCTTTTAGACGAGCAAGCTGACTCGCAAGTTAGCATCACTCCTCGCACAACAACTATGTGGGGAATTGATAATCGTCAAACTTATGAGATTGCATAAGCTTTGTTCATGGTATTATGTTTGCACTCGGTGAGGGAGTAGTTGACATTAAATAACATGTGATGCGTCAACATCATGGCCTAAAAAAAGCCTGGCGTGTCTTAATCGACGAGACTCACGGTGGAAGGGGTTATATACCTCTTTTGCCGTGAGTCTTTTTTGTGAATTGGAGTCTTAAGCCAATAGTGTGGTTTAGGACTAGAAAGAAGAAAGGGATACTTTCAATGGATCTTTCGATATTCGCTACACCAGAAGCGTGGATTAGTTTACTAACGCTTCTCTTTTTGGAAATTGTATTGGGTGTCGATAATCTAGTCTTTATTTCTATTACCACCGATCGTCTTCCCGCTGAAAAACAGCACATCGGTCGTCGCTTGGGTTTGCTCGGCGCGTTGGTAATGCGTATCCTCTTTTTAAGCTTTGCTTCTTTCCTGGTTCATATGACTGATCCACTTTTTACGATCCCTGGTGTTTATATTGGCGATCGCGAACTAGGCTTTTCAATTCGAGATTTAGTCCTACTCTGCGGCGGTATCTACCTTATCTATAAGGGTATCGTTGAGGTTCGAGATGTTTTGGGCCTTGCAGAAGAAAAGGAAGATCAGGGCGATTCAAATCAAACGCGTCGTGGTTTAACGCTTCCTGCTGCAGTTGCCACTATCATGGTTATGGACTTGGTATTCTCTATCGACTCCGTTATTACCGCTGTTGGTTTGGCTGAGCATCTTATTATCATGATCATTGCAGTAATGGTTGCTATTTTCATCATGATTATTTTTATCGACAGCATTTCCGACTTTATTAATGCTCACACCGAAATGAAGATCTTGGCGTTGGTGTTCATTGTCACCATCGGTGTTTTGCTTGTTTTGGATAGTGTTCATATTAATTCTGGTATTGAAGTATTAGGCATGCATGGCGAAAAGCTCATGGTCTACTTCGCAATGGTGTTCGCAATTGTTCTGGAGCTCATTCAGATGCGTTATACCAAGAATTTCCGCGAATGGACTGCCAAGAAGAATTTGGAAATGATGCGTGCTAAAGGCTTCGATCCCCAGCGTACGGACACCCTTGAGCTTGCTCAGGCTATTCTTGATGCTGAACTTGCTGCACAAAATGCGAAAGCGCTCGCAGATGGTCAAGTCGATCAATCAGAAGCTGTAAATCAGAAAAAGTAATAACACAGCAGAACCCGTAAATGTACGACAAAATTCGTGTGTAGGACACGGGGTCTAGGTGTGGAATAAGAGAAGCGTTTCGTCTTAGCTATGAGGCGAATAATTCGAAATAGCGAACTTCGAATTACCAATCCTTGAAGTTGTTTAGTTGAGCTGTTCATCCTCTGGGCTGAAATGCTTTAAACATTCCTGAGATACGATAAAGCGAGTTGCTTGAGGCAAACAACGAATGGTAAGGGGAGTTTGCAGTTCGGTAGGCTCACCATCATATTGAACCTGCATATTGGGATTGGCTTCGATACGAATTTCCTTGCCGCGATACAGTTCAAGACCACCCACTTTTTTAGCAAGTACTCCAGAGTGATCAAAGACTTTTGCCATAACAATAGGAAGTAGCTGAAATGCGTTTTCCGTTTTCAGCACAACAACGTCAAGCATGCCATCGCGAGGTAAATTTTCATCTGAGACCATAACTTCAAATTGCATCTTGGAAAAGTTAGCAACAACAACACCAATGCCGCTTGAGGTAATGGTTTCTCCGTCGATAGTTAAGGTAAATTCAGAAACTTGAGGCGTGGGGTTTTGGAACGCTGCTTCAAAATACGCTACATCGCCCAATAGACGTTTGTGCTGGGTGGCAGTACGCATAATAAGTTCATCGTATCCGCATCCTGCCATCATAGAAAAGCCACGTTTTTCCCCGCTTGCAGTTTCAAGTTCGCCTAAGTCAAAGTTAAGGGTTAGTGCTTCATCGGTAACTTTACAAAGGGCATGAGGCTCGTTTGGTTCGAATAGATTCATCGCAAGCAAATTAGCAGTACCAGAAGGGAAGGGTAGAATTGGTACGTCAGTGTAACGAAGTTCATAGGCAACCGAGGAAATAGTTCCGTCTCCGCCGCTTGCCACCACAAAGTCATAATCAGCTGCGTCGGTCAATAAGGAAGCAAGAGGTGTAGTTTCACCAAAGGTTCGAATGGTAAAAGAATCTCCGTCTTCGGCATACATTCGGACAAAATCATAGATTGCTCCATTACGAAGACCAGAACGTAAGTTATGTATGACAAGTACTTTCAAGCTAACCCCTTCTTGTTACTATGCTATACATACTATATCGTGAGATACGATATATCTGCGCAAACTTATGCGCACCTTTATAAATGCACGATTAGTTTGATCCCAAATAAGGGGTGTATGAATGCTCGTCGAAAACGACGCACAATTAAAAGATTTTTTAGCATTATGCGAAAAAAGTCCCTATATGGCTATTGATACTGAATTTTTGCGTGAGAAAACGTATTACGCGAAACTTTGTTTGATTCAGGTGGCCATTGAAGGCGCTAGCGCCATTATTGATCCTTTTACTATTGAGGATTTAACGGTAATGGCTCCAGTTCTTATGAATAAAAATATCGTGAAAATCTTTCACGCATCATCGCAAGATATTGAGATCTTGTATCACGAGACAGGGGTAGTGCCTACTCCTGTCTTTGACACCCAGGTGGCAGCGGCTTTATTGGGTAAATCACAACAAGCTTCGTATGCGGCTTTGGTTCAATCGTTTTGTCAAGTAACCCTTCCCAAGAAGGATTCTTTTACGGATTGGTCACGAAGGCCTTTAAGCCCTTCTCAGGTTGAATATGCAGCTGACGATGTTACGTATTTGCCGCGTATTTATAACGACATGGTAAACCAGCTCACTGAAAAGGGACGTATGTCGTGGCTTGATGACGCTTTCGCAGAAATTTCTAATCCTCGTAAATACGAAGTTGATCCCCGTAGCCGTTATAGGAAATTAAAGCGAGTTAATCAGCTTTCTCCTCGACAGATGGCAGCTGCGCGCGAGTTCGCTGCTTGGCGTGAATTGCGGGCGCAAAAACTGAATATTCCTCGTAAGTGGGTTGTCTCAGACGAACAAATTGTTGAAGCATGCCGTCGCGAACCACGCTCTCTTGATGAGCTGTATATGGTTCGTGGTTTGCGTGATTCTTTAAAAGCAGGCGATGCCCGTCATGTTTTGAAGCTTATTCAGTCAGGTCTTAACTGTCCTGAAGAGGATCTTCCGCAAACTAAAGTTAGTCAGCGTAGCGAAGCTAATGTAGATATTGCCGTAGATCTTATGAACGCTATTGTTCGCTTACGTGCGCGCGAAAACAAAATTGCCCCACAAACATTAGCGCCTCATGCTGAATTAATGAAGCTTGCTCGTGGTCATGATGAGGATTGTGATCTGTTAAAAGGATGGCGCTATCGTGTTGTGGGTAAAGAGCTCTCAGATTTTCTGGAAGGAAAGTTTTTACTACAACTCGTTGACGGAAATTTGAAAATTATTCGCTCTGAATAAAAAATTCAACCACACCAAGTAAGCTATAAGTGAATAAGTAATAAGCAAGCTATTAGGTAAACTATCAAACAAGTAAATAGAGAAGTTTACTAAAGGTTTTCTAGGAGATTTCATGACATATCTTTTGTTAATTGTTGTTACGCTCGCCATCGGTTTTGGTGCTCAAGCGTATGTAAATCGCCAAATTAAAAAGTATTCCTATGTGCCAATTTCTAATGGTATGACGGGCTACCAGGTTGCTGTAGGTATGCTTCAGTACTACGGTATCTACGATGTGCCTGTTCGAATGGGCAGGCACGGAGAAAACTTCTTTAATCCAAAAGACAATTCCATTACCCTTGATCCGCAATCGTTCAACGGTACTTCAATTACTGCAACAGCTACTGCTTGTCACGAAGTAGGTCATGCTTGTCAGTATGCGCAAGGGTATGTGCCTATCAAGATTCGTGGTGCTATGGTTCCTGTTGTTAATTTTGCTTCTAACACCTGGATGTTCTTGCTTTTGATAGGTATCTTCTTAAACATTGCTGGTTTGGTTGATCTGGCAATTATTTTCTACGCGTTTGCGGTATTGTTCCAATTGGTAACGCTACCTGTTGAATTTAATGCCAGCCATCGCGCCATGACGTATATGGAAACTACGGGTTTACCTGGTGGAGAACGAGCTGGAGCATGGAGCGTGCTTCGTGCCTGCGCTCTAACCTATGTTGCCGCTGCTTTGGTATCGGTGCTTCAGCTACTGTATCTGCTTGGTTCGCGCGAGGAGTAACTCATGGATTTCACTACGCCCGCTTCACAAAAGAAGCGGGCATTATCAGTTTCTGCGGCTATTCGTTTAACCAAATCTTTATTACAAGAACACACGTTTTGTATTGAAGGTGAAGTTAGCGAACTAAATAACAAATCTGGATATAAGGCGGTTTATTTCACTATCAAAGACGAAGACGCATCTCTGCCATGTTTGATGTGGAAAAATCGTTTCCAAGCTAGTGGTGTAGATATTCGTATTGGGTCTAAAGTTCAAGTTACGGGTAAATTTACTATTTTTGCCCCAAAGGGACGCATGAACTTTGATGTTTCCCATTTGGTGTTAGCAGGCGAAGGCGATCTGCGTGCACGTGTTGCTCAGCTTGCAGAAAAATTAAAGAAGGAAGGCTTGATGGATGCCTCCTTAAAGCGTCCTTTGCCTGCTCTTCCTCAAACTATTGGTTTGGTGACTTCTCCTCGAGGCGCTGCCGTGCATGACGTTTTGCGCACCTTGCGCAGGCGTTATCCCTTAGCGCGTATTGTATTTGCTGGTGTGCCGGTAGAGGGTTCTCATGCAGCGCAAGATTTATCGGCAGCACTTAATGCGGTCGCTTCAACGGAAGCTGAAGTTATTTTGCTTGTTCGTGGTGGTGGGTCTTTCGAAGACCTTATGCCCTTTAATGATGAAGGATTGGCGCGCGCAATAGCATCGTGTGTGAAACCAGTGGTAACTGGTATTGGACATGAACCTGATACTTCAATTGCCGATATGGTGGCAGACTTTCGTGCTTCAACTCCGACGGGCGCTGCAGAAGCAGTAAGTCCTCAGATGGATGAATTGCTGGAGAGTCTGCGAAATCAATCTTCTCGTTTGGCGGGTGCGCTTTCTCATCGGCTTCATCGCTCTGCGCTGTATTTGGATGGTATAGCTTCTCGTCCTTTGTTTAAGGATCCTTCCACACTTTATTCAGCAGAAATGCAAAGTGTCGATATGCTCCAAGAAACTATGGAGCGCTTAGGAAAATCCTTTACTCAAGAAAAGACTCATTCAGTTGCTGTTGCTAGCGCATCGCTCGAGCGTATTGGAAAGTCTCTTGTGATTCCATTTCAGTCTCAGGCGGCTGTGATTACTTCTCGTTTGCACGACCTTTCTCCTTTGAAAATACTAGAACGAGGTTGGTCGATTGCCCGTGATGATCAGGGAGATGTTATTAGAAGCGTTTCGCAGGTTAAACCGCAGGATAAAATTTCTGTTCAACTTCTAGACGGTACGTTAGCGTGTCGAGTTGAAGATGAAGGAATAGCGGAATTAAACGAAGTCGTTACCATACCTAACTAGGTAGATATTTGGCTTGGAGGAAATATATGAGTGAAGAAACACTACAAAATACGAGCGAACAATCGGTAAGTTCTGTTGAGGGGTTAACGTTTCGTGAAGCTATGACTGAACTCAACGGGATTGTTGAAGCGCTTGAGAGCAATACGCTAGAACTTGAGGATAGCTTAGTGAAGTATGAACGTGGCATTGCTTTGCTTCGTTTCTTAAAAGAAAGCCTTACTTCTGCTCAGCAAAAGGTAGATGTGTTGATGGGCGAACTTGATATGTCGGTTGACGATTCGGTCACTGATTCGACGTTGTCTAAGGCGTAATTGTTATATTACTTGCGTTTTGAAAGTTGTCTTCGCAATATCTTCGCATTTCGAAACCGTTTATCCCGTATTTCTATCCATTGAACGCGCCTAGTCAGCCGTTCGCCAGCTACCGGAAAAATGCCTGTCCAATCAATGGACAGGCATGGTTATTTCGTACAATAGAGTAACGATAATTTAGTGGGAGGGATTAATTTGAACATCCTTGTTATAAATGCTGGGTCTTCATCTTTAAAGTACCAATTGGTAAATGTAACCACTCACAAGGTAGTAGCAAAAGGCTTATGTGAGCGTGTTGGTAGTGAGGAATCTTCACACAAACACGGCATTGATGAAAACGAGTATGTTTATGAACTTCCTCTGCCAGATCACACGGCTGCAGTTCAGGTTGTGTTAGATGTTCTTACCAAGGGTCCTAATGCGGTAATTCATGATATGAGTGAGATTGCTGCAGTTGGTCATCGAGTAGTTCATGGCGGCGAATACTTCCAGAAGTCTGCGCTTATTGATGAAGATGTTATTTCTAAAATTGATGAGTTGGCAGAACTTGCTCCGCTGCATAACAAGGCGGCACTTGCGGGTATTTTTGCTTGCCGCAAGCTTATGCCCGATACTCCAATGGTGGCGGTATTCGACACTTCCTTCTTCCAAACCTTGCCACCTTCGGCATACATGTATCCGCTTCCTTACGAGTACTATGAAAAGTACAGCGTGCGTAAATATGGTGCTCACGGTACGTCGCATCGCTATATTGCAGAGCGTGCCGCAGACATTTTGGGAGAGCCACTGACTGACTTACGTTTAATTACCTGCCATTTAGGCAATGGCTGCTCTATTTCTGCAATCGATCATGGCAGCCCTATTGATACCTCTATGGGCTTTACGCCTTTGGACGGTCTTATGATGGGCACTCGTTGCGGATCGATTGACCCTGCTATTGTTACTTACTTAATGGACAAACTTGAACTTACTCCTGGTGAAATGAATGACATCATGAATAAGAAGTCGGGTTTGTTGGGTATTTCTGGAATTAGCAACGACCTTCGCAGTGTGCGGGAAGCCTCTGAAGCAGGCGATGAACGCGCTATGCTTGCCTATGAGATGTATTCTTCCCGTGTGAAGAAATTCATCGGTCAGTATTTCTTTATGTTGGGTGGGGCGGATGCAATTGTTTTAACCGCTGGTGTTGGTGAAAACTGCGATAAGATGCGCCGTATGATTTTCTCTGGTTTGCAGCCTTTGGGAATCATTTTAGATCCTGCCAAGAATAAACAGCGCGGATTTGAGCGTATCATTTCTTCGGACAAGTCTGAAGTTCCTGTAATTGTAATTCCTACTGACGAGGAATACATGATCGCTCGCGATACGTACGATATTGTTCGTGCAAAAACTCAGATTGTTCCTGTTCCTAAGGAAGACTAACCTAAGGTTTCACCAAGGGTAATTCTGTATTCTTATTTATTGTTTACGAAAACAGAAAAGCGTGTCTTTCATTATTAAGAAAGACACGCTTTTTGATTTAATGGCCTAAAAGTGGCGTTGCGGGAGAAATGCGGGATTAGAACTTAAACAGGTTTAATCCTTTACAACGTCTGTGCCTGAACGCAGGTGATAGCAATTACGCCCACAACATCTTCAGCAGTGCAGCCACGAGAAAGGTCGTTTACGGGAGCTGCGATACCTTGAAGGATTGGACCATATGCCTGAGCGTTGCCAAGGCGCTGTACCAGCTTGTAACCAATGTTTGCAGCATCCAAATCAGGGAAAATTAAAACATTAGCTTTGCCAGCAACTGGGGAGCCTGGAGCTTTTGATTGACCAACTTCTGGAACAATAGCGGCATCAAGCTGAAGTTCACCGTCAGCATTCAAGTCAGGATAGTTTTCCTTAATGTAGTTCATCGCTTCAACTACCTTGGTAGCGTCATCGTTTTTAGCGCTGCCATAAGAGGAGTGAGAAAGAAGAGCGATGCGAGCTTCTTTACCAAGCAAACGCTTGAAAGAGTCATTGGTTAGGTTTGCAATATGGGCAAGTTTTTCTGCGGTAGGCTGAACCTCTAATGCGCAGTCTGCGAAAGCGAAAATGCCATTTTCTCCCAAGTCACAGTTAGGAACATCCATCAGGAACAGTGAACTTACCATAGGTGCGCCAGGAGCAGTTTTTAAAACCTTCAGGGCGGGGGAAAGAATTTTTACCGTTGCGCATCCAGCGCCACCAACAAGGCCATCACACATGCCAGTCTTGAGCATCATGACGGCAAAATAAATAGGATCAGTAGTTACTAATTCATGGGCTTCTTCTTCGGTCATGCCTTTCTTTTTACGAAGCTCGTACAAAAGATTAGTAAACTCTTCAACCTTTTCGGAGGTGGCAGGATTGATGATTTTTGCATCATCAAGTTTATAGTCTTTGCCACGAATCTCGGTTTCGTCGCCAAGAATTACGATATTTGCAATGCCGTCTGTAAGTGCCGTTTCTGCAGCTGCAAGAATACGATCATCATTTCCTTCTGGTAAAACGATAGTCTTTTTGTCAGACTTAGCACGTTCAATCATTGACTCAATGAGCGTAGCCATAGGCAATCCTTTCGCGATAAATGCTACTTTTCGATATCATTTTAGCGTTCAAGGTACTACGTGGGTATAATGTGCCTTTAAGGGAAACCGCATACGGCGTGAACGGAAAGGTTAGGTGGAATCCTTCATGAAAACAATCTCCTTTGCAGTGCCGTGCTATAACTCGGCAGACTACATGGAGAAATGCGTTGAATCACTGCTTCCTTGCGGTGATGATATCGAAATCATTCTGGTCGACGATGGCTCCACGAAGGATGACACTCCTGCAATATGCGATAGGTTAGTCGAAGAACATCCTGGTATTGTTCGTGCTATTCATAAGGAAAACGGCGGCCATGGATCAGGGGTTAATGCAGGCCTTGCAGCTGCTGAAGGACTTTACTACAAAGTGGTAGATTCTGATGACTGGCTGGATAAGCAGGCAATGGATACTATCATGCCGTATTTACGCGAACAGAAGGCTCAGTTCGAACAAACAGGTACTACGGCTACGGATTTGGTTATTGCAAATTACGTATATGAAAAGGTATATGAAGGAACTCATACTACTATCCGCTATACCAATGTTTTCCCGACTGATACTGAGTTTTCTTGGTCTGAGGTAGGACGTTTTAACCCATCGCAGTATTTGTTAATGCATTCGGTAATTTATCGTACCGAAATGCTTCGTGATATGGGGCTTAAGCTTCCTGAGCATTGTTTTTACGTTGATAACATCTTTGTTTATGTTCCGCTGCCACACGTTAAAACAATGCGCTACTTTGATGTTGATATGTATCGCTACTTTATTGGTCGCGAAGATCAGTCGGTCAATGAAAAGATCATGCTTTCACGAATTGACCAGCAAATTCGCATTACAAAAGTAATGATTGATTCGGTTGATGTTATGGCGATTGAAAACAAGCGCCTGCGTAACTATATGAAGAACTATCTTTCTATGATGATGTGCATCTGTTCAGTGTTCTTGCGCATGGAAAAGACCGATGAAAACGAAGCAAAACGTGCTGATATTTGGGCATATCTTCGTGCAAAAGATGAAAATCTCTACCACGATGTTCGTCATTCGGTATTGAATCTTGCGACTAATATTCCTAGTGATGTTGGTCGTATGGTAGGAATTACGGGCTACCACATTGCTCAAAAGATATTCAAGTTTAACTAAGAATCTAACTAAAATAGATTTTGGTAAGCCGCCTATCTGCAGTTGATGGGTGGCTTATTCTTTGTAGTCTTCAGGGTTTTTAGCGGAACTGCCTGTAGTGTCATTGTAGGTTTTCATTTCGTGTCCGAAGCGAACGGCGTCTTCACCAAAACGCTGAGCAATTAAATCATTGGCTTCCAGCAATTTTGAATTCTTCTTTGCATGCGCAATCAAAGGACTTTGTTTGTCAGTGTTTCTTTTCGTAGAGTTGTTGTCGGATAGTTCTTCATTTGCTGACAGACTGGATTCACTGACCTCAAAACTATCGAAGAGGGAAGTTTGAACAGGCTCTCCGTTAAACCCGCTAATTCCTACCCCTACTAATCGAAGTTTTTCGCCTGGAGTCCAAAGTTCATCGAGCATTTCATAGAGCAACGGCAGCCAGGTAAGTTCATTGGTTCCTAGGTTGGTAACTTTTCGTTGGCAGGTACGTATGGTTAAGTCTTCACGTCGAATTTTTAGGTGGAGGGTGGTTCCCTCTAAATCTTTTCGACGTAAACGACGTCCAACCTTGTGGGCCATAGTGGCAATGCGCGCTTGAATTTCGTGCTTATCGGTTAGGCTGGTGGCAAAACTAATTTCATTTGAAATTGATTTAACAGGATCGGGATCGGCGTTTACAGCAGTATCGATTCCTCGTGCGCGATCTACCATGAACTGCGTATTTTTTCCGAATACCTGACGAAGAAGCGCAACGTCTGCAGTAACTAAATCGCCCAACGTTTTGATGTGGTATGAATTAAGTTTCTTTTGGGCAACAGGGCCTATTCCACTCATTACTTTAATGGGAAGGGGAGCTAAGAAACGCTCTGAATCTTCAGGATATACGATCGTTAAACCTCGGGGCTTATTTTGGTTGGAAGCAATTTTTGCAACCGACTTTGATGCGCCAAGTCCGATAGAACAGGTTATTCCGAGCTTTGCGACGCGTTGCTGGATCCTTTGTGCAATAAGCGCAGGATGTTCTTTGTTGGTACGGGTAGGGCTTACGTCAAGAAAGGCCTCATCAATGCTAACTTGCATTAACTGAGGAGATTCGTCCAATAGGATGTCCATCACTTGCTTCGACATTTCACGGTAGCGATGAAAATTACCAGAAGTCCAAATAGCATGAGGACACAATCGTGCGGCAGTGAAAGAGGGCATTGCGGAATGAACGCCATAGGTTCTTGCTTCATAAGAAGCGGTAGATACAACTCCACGTTTTTCAGGACTCCCACCAACTATTACGGGTTTGCCTTTCCATTCAGGGTGGTCAAGCTGTTCGACTGATGCGAAAAAGGCATCTAAATCCATCAAAATAATGGCAGGACCATTCCATGGACGAAGCGAACTGGGCATTTTGATTTGATTTTCATCAAAACCTAAAGATTGGGGTACAGCATCACATAACCCCTTGTCAGAGGGCGCATTATCAAGAGTAAAATCCTGGTTTTCTGAGTGTTGTACCTTATTCTTTTCCATGATACATAGTCTAACATGCCCACGGGTAGTTCATTTTGTGTTAGGGTAGTTCACCCAGGCAAAACTCGAGATTAAATTGATGTGTAAGGATATGAGGTAAAGTGAAACCATTTGATGCTTTTACAGAACTTGTGAACGAGGCATCAGTTGCACCTCAACGTCAAGAAACTTTGCCTTACGATATCCGTGCCGAAATTGACTGGATTGATTTTTCTTGTATTGCTAATCCGTTAGGTACGCCAAGTTGCGTAAAGGAAGCTATTGCTTCTGCAATTTCTGAAGGAGATTTATCCTTTTTACCCAATAGCGACGGTCAACATTTAAGCCGCGTTATTGGTCGTTATTTCGAAATGTCTCCCGAAAGTATTATGACGGGCACCAGCGTTACGTCATTGATTGGCGCTATTGCGCAAGCGTATAGGCCTTGCAATGTTGGCATCCCGACTCCTGCACCTACAGGGTATTTCTTGGCTATTGCCAATGTTGGTCATAATCCTGTCAAGTTGATTAATCCCTATTCGCTTTCTGCCATTGAGCCTCAGTCTGCTTTTTCAAGTGGAAATAAATTCGAAGCTGCGGTACTTGCTAATCCAAGTTTCCCTTGCGCACGCTTGCTATCTGAAAAGACACTTAAGCGCTATCTGGAAGTTTGCAATTGGGTAATTGTTGACGAATCGAATATCAGCTTAACCCTTGGTGGGGAATCGTTTGTTGAACTAACGCGTCAGTATCGAAACCTCTTTGTAGTTCGCAGTCTTTCGAATGAACTAGGCATGCCTGGTATTCCAATGGGCTATGTTGTTGGCAATGAGTCAGCCATTGCTCATATCAAGCAATTTACTGACGGTTCCGACATTTCAATGTTTAACGAAATTGTGGCACGTGAATTTCCTCACACAGGGGAATACTTAGAAGAAACCGTTCAATTGTTGGAAAATGAAATTCCCTGGATGCAGTGCATGCTTAGCTTAACGCCAGGAATTAAGGTATTTCCTTCAGAAGCTAACTTTGTAATGTGCGCTCTTGAAGAACGCGCTGCACGCGACTTTGGCATTTCTAGTGCTGCAGATTTGATTGTTCGTCTTCAAAAAGCAGGCTTTACGGTGCGCGATTTAGCAGGTGTTCCTGGCATTGAAGGCAAACGCTATTTCTTGGTATCTATTCGTAGTCATGAAGACAACGAAAAGTTCATTTCCGCATTGCGTGACATTATCGACGAAGCTTAATTTCTCAATCAGTTAATTCCAAAGACAGTCAGCTTCTTATATAAACTCTAACGGTGAGAAGCTGAATATAGTAACACGCAAGTTTGAGTGGATTGAGGATAAAGAGCCTACAGTAACCAAACCTGGTTCTAAGTACGAAGAATGCAGAGTTTGCGGCTATGCAAAAGCAAGGAAGACCTCGGCAATAGAAGAATTGGCACTACGGTAAATAAATGAATAAAGGCCAGCGTTTACGAAAACGCTGGCCTATCTGTTTGCGACGCGACCACATGTAGTCACCTAAAGAACTGTCCGTTTGAAGAGGCGCTTTTAAAAGAAAGTTAGAGAGGCAACAACTCTTAGCGTTCACTTGCCAAGAAGAAAAGCGCTAGGGTGCCAGGGCCTGAATGAGCGCCAATTACGGGATCTACGTAATTCACCAGATAACTCTTTACACCAAACTTTTCGGTAATGAGTTTTTGCAGGTAAGCAACATCGTCGAAGCAATCACCATGCGAAATGCCGATAACCTGATCTTCAATTGGCTGGGTAATCGTTTCTTCCATGTGCTTAACCAACGCCTGAATGCTCTTTTTGCGTCCACGTGTTTTCTCCATAGGAATAAGCAAACCATCATTGTCTACATGAAGAACAGGCTTGATATTAAGTAGGCTTCCTGCAAATGCAGCAGTGCGTGATACGCGACCACCACGGAAGAGGAACATCAAATCATCAACAGTAAACCAATGAGCAAGATGAAGACGATTGTCGCGAACCCATTGTTCTACTTCTTCAAGCGATTTGCCTTCTTGACGTTGCTTTGCGGCATAGTAGACGATAAGACCTTGTCCAACCGATGCGGCAAGCGTATCAACTGAAGCAAAGGTTCGCTCGGGGTATTGCTCGCTAAGCATTTTGCCGATATTGCGCATGCCTTCATACGTGCCTGAAAGACCACTAGAAAAACCAAGATAGAGAATGTCTTCGCCCTGCTTGAATATGTTTTCAAACACTTCTTGAGCATCCGACAAATTGGGAAGGGAAGTGGTGAAGATCTTTCCTTCACGCATCATGGTATAGAACTGTTTTAGATCAGTTACCTGGCCTTTGAGATAGCTTTGATATTCTTCGCCATCAGCCATAAAAACCAAAGGTAGAACTTCTAGTTCAAGATCGTCTATAAGTGATTCAGGCAAGTTGCAAGAAGAATCGGTAACAATTTTATAGGACATGAAGAGCTCCTCACGTGGGCATTGTTTTGCTATCGACAGAGTATCATATTGCGTTCGATTTAAAGTGCTTTTGCTCTGTTTAGGCTGTAAAGATAGGTAAAAGTTTAAGGTGTCGATTGAAGATCCAACTTAGGTGTTAATAATATTTCTTCTTGTTCTGATTTGATAGCTAGGTCAGAATAGAATGATGGTAGGTGGAATATGAGATGTTTCTTATCGGACGGTGATTCGCATAAGAGTAGTTTGATTATTCTGTATACCGTTTTGGGGATTTATTTATATATGGTGAGGGGTAATCATGGAAGGGATAAGCGCAGGTATTTCCCAAATTGTTATTCTGGCGCTTGTTGTCTTTCTTGGCTTTATATTAGCTAAGCTCGATTTTATTGATGAACATACTTCCAACAAGCTTGTAGGGCTTCTTATTAACGTTACCTTGCCCTGCATGATTATTGCTTCAACGTCTTCTGTTGAATTCGATCAGATTGCTAACCAAATACCTCTCGTTTGTGGTCTCGGCATAGTTCTCTTTGGATTTATGGCAGTGGTGTCCGTTTTTGCTTGCGTTTTGTTGAGAGTTTCAAGAGATACCGTTGTCTGCTATATATTTTCTGGAATTTGTACGCAAACCGCATTTATTGGGGTTCCCGTTATTGCTGCGGTATTAGGTGAATCTACGGTTATTCTGACCAGCTTAATTGTGGCAATAATCAATGTCTTTTTGTTCAGTGTTGGCATAGCTATGCTTGTTGTTGACCAGCAATTACGTGAAACCGAATCAACGCGTGTTTCTGGCGAAAATAGAAAGTTTTCGTTTAGTGATGCGCTGTCTCGTGTTTCACTTAGTTGGAAAAACTTCGTTAATCCTGCTTTGGTAGCTGCAATTCTTGCTTTGTTACTCCTTTTCTTCCGTATTCCTTTACCTTATGTTTTGGATAGTGCTTTCGATATGGTGGGCAGCTTAACTGCAACTATTTCGATGCTCGTTATTGGATTCTATGTATCTCGCATGCGTGTAAAGGAATCGCTTTCCCAATGGCGGG
>URVA01000027.1 GCA_900551155.1 uncultured Eggerthella sp.
TCTTCTTGTATTTAATTGGGCTCTTTCTTATGAATTGCGACCAATCTATCGGTATTACGTTATAATTTCTGTGTATTAATTCATTCCAGAGGTGTACGAGGCATGAATCTATCTCAGTTGTATTATTTTCGAAAACTAGCAGAGCTGCAGCATTATACCCGTGCTGCTAAAGAGTTATTTATTACTCAGCCTACGTTGTCGGGCTCTATTTCGTCGCTCGAACAAGAATTAGGTGTTTCCCTTTTTCAAAAAGCAGGACGCAATGTTGAGTTAACGAAATATGGCTCTGAGTTTTTGGAGTATGTAAACGCTTCGCTTGAACAGCTGGATAAAGGCATTGCCATCATGAAGGGATATTCTGGTGAAGGTGACGGAGGTACGATTGATATCGGTTGTATTGTTACCTTGCAGTCTGACTATTTGCCTCGTTTATTGAAGCTGTATTTGTCGAGTAACGACCATGAAACAGTTTTCGATATCAACCAAAGGCCTTCTCAAGAACTAATAGCTGGTATCTACGAAGGAAAGCATGATGTGGCATTTTGTGCCTGCGACGGATCGGAAACGGGCATCCAGAAAATTCCAGTGGCAGAGCAGCTTCTTGTGGTATCAATGAATCCAGATTCTCCGCTTGCCGCAAAGCCATTTTTAACTCCTGAAGATTTGATTGGGCAATCTATTATTTCCTATCGTGAAGAAGTGCCTTTGGGCGCATCGGTAAAACGACTCCTTGATAGCTATGGTGTGGAAAACGTTCGCTATTCATACGAAGACGAATCAATCTTGGCAGGTCTTGCCGCGACAGGTTCGGACTATGCGGTTATGCTGGATACATTCTTCCCGCATACGGTGGACGATATTGTGATTAAGCCTTTGTATAACAACGCCGAAGAGCAGCGTCGTTTTTCACATATGGTGTACCTGATATTTAGCGAAAAGAATTATCGTCCTTATTGCGTTGATCACTTTATTGATTTTGTTCGCGATCACAAACTTGATCTATCTAATACGGATCATATTTTTATTGATTAATTGTGCGCGCTCAGCTACGGCTGAACGTTGCTATAATTAATCGTTATGATTTTGCAACTAGAACATATAACCAAATCGTTTGGATCTCGAACGTTATTTTCTGATGTAACCTTCAAGCTTGAAGAACATGATCGTCTTGCTTTAGTGGGCCCTAATGGGGCAGGTAAAACAACGCTGCTCAATATCATCACGGGTCACGAAGATGCCGATAGTGGTCGCGTTTTATTTGCTAAAGGGGCTAAAGTAGGCTATTTGGAGCAGGAAGCAATCGAAATGGGAGAAAATCCCATCTTTGAAGAGGTGCTGTCCGCTCAGCATGAAATCATGCGTCAGGAAAAGAAGGTCCGCAGTTTAGAGCTTGCTTTAGGGGATAACCCTACCGAACAACAGCTTTCTGCTTATGGCAGGGCGCGTGATGTTTACGAATCTATGGGTGGCTATGAATTAGAATCGCGCGTACGTGCGGTTTTGTTTGGTCTGGGATTCGGTGAAGACGACATGGAGCGCTTGACCACCGATTTTTCTGGTGGTTGGCAAATGCGAATTGCGCTTGCTAAGCTTCTTACCCGCAATCCTGAAGTGCTTTTATTGGACGAACCTACTAACCATCTTGATCTTGAAAGTGTTCGTTGGCTGGAAGGGTTTTTGCGTAGTTATTCTGGCAGCGTTATCGTAGTCAGCCACGACCGTGACTTTTTGGACAATATGGTAGATCGTGTTGCTGAGATCGATTTGGGCCATGTTCAGCTGTATAAGGGTAATTATTCTGCATATTTACAACAGCGCGAAGAGCGCATTGAAAAGCTGAAAGAACAAGCTGCTCGCCAGGCTGAAGAAATCGCTCACATGCAGGCATTTATTGATAGGTTTCGTTATAAGCCTACTAAAGCCAAGCAGGTGCAAGATCGTATTCGAAAAATTGAACGCATGGAAATTATTCAAGTTCCACCAGAGCGTAAAAGCGTTCATTTTAATTTCCAGCAGCCTCCGCGTACGGGTGATCTTGTGGTGGAAATCAAAGATATTCACAAGGCTTTTGGCGAAAAAGTAATATATGACGGCTTGGATTTGTCGCTCTATCGTGGCGAAAAGATAGCACTGGTAGGCCCGAATGGCGCAGGTAAGTCTACGTTGCTGAAAATGATCGCAGGGGTTCTTGAGCCCGATGCTGGATCTATACGATATGGAACGCACGTGAGCAAAACCTATTTTGCTCAGCATCAGCTAGAAGAATTACATCCTGGTAATACGGTGTTTGAGGAATTGGACAGCGTTGCTCCAGGTTGGAGTATTTCTCAAGTTCGCACATTGTTGGGGTCATTTCTGTTTCAAAACGATGATGTGGATAAAAAGGTTTCGGTTCTTTCTGGTGGAGAAAAGTGCCGTCTTGCTTTAGCCAAAATGTTGGTGGCGCCAAAACCTTTGCTTTGCTTAGACGAGCCAACCAACCATCTTGATATTGCAAGTGCGGATATTCTTGAACAGGCCCTGCTGCACTTTGAAGGCACTATCGTTTTAATTACCCACGATAGGCATCTTATTCGATCGGTTGCTAATCGCATTATCGAAATAAAACCAGGAAAAGTAACCTCGTTTGCGGGCGATTATGATTACTACCTGTTCAAGACAGAGCAGGAAGCGCAAGCTAGTGCGGAAGGGTCTTCGCGTTTTGATGCTTCCGTTAACGCTAAGCAGGTTCATCGTGCAATTAAGGCGCCAGCGCAGGCAGCTTCAGGTGCTTTTGCCAAAAAGAGCGATTCGAATCCGCAAAGCAATCAGATTTCTAATGTGGCTTCTCAAGGCTTGCAAGGTGGAAAAACTTCAACCGAGGGCCTGACTGCACCGAAGGGTTCGGCTCCCAAAACAAAAGAGCAAAAGCGCTTAGAAGCACAAGCACGAAATCGTGTGTATGCGGCACTTAAAACTCAGCGTAAACGTGTGGCAGAGCTCGATAAACTTATTGAGCGCGAATCTAAGCGCATGGATGAAATTTTAGCTTTGTTGGCGGATCCTGATTTCTATATGAATGAAGACGCATCAAGTGATGTTATAGCTGAGCATGCGCAATTAAAAGCATCCTTGGCTGCCCATGAAGAAGAATGGATTATGCTTTCTGAGGAAATAGAAGAGGAAATGAAAAAGAGCAAGGAGGCACTGTCGTGAGTCTTGACTTGCATGTAGTGCTGTTTGAGCCAGAAATTCCTCAGAATACAGGAAATATTGCTCGAACATGTGCTTGTACTGGTGCAACGCTACATTTGGTGGAACCCATGGGGTTTCGTGCAACACAACGCAATTTAGCGCGTGCTGGCCTTGATTATTGGGATAAGGTGCGAATTGTTCGCCATGCTAGCGTACCGCAGTTTTTGGAAGACAACGCGGGTAAGAAAATGTATTTTTTCACTGGCAAAGCAGACAAAACCTACAGTGATGAAACCTATGAAGGGGAAGTGTACCTTATCTTTGGTCGCGAAAGCCGCGGAATAGATGATGATGTATTAGAGGCACACAAAGATGAATGCGTGCGTATTCCCATGCGCGAGGGCTTGCGTTCTCTTAATCTGTCGAATGCAGCAGCCTTGGGGATATATGAAGCGCTTCGACAGAACAACTTTGAGGGGCTCGAATAGATGTCGTATCGCGTTCGCATAGAAAGCTTTGAGGGACCTTTTGATCTGTTGCTCTATTTAGTGAGTCGTCAAAAGGTCAATATTGGCTCTATTTCGTTATCGGAAATTACTGATCAGTACTTAGCCGAAGTTCAACGGATGAAAAACGTTGACTTGGATGTGGCAAGCGACTTTATATTGGTTGCTTCAACACTGCTGGAAATTAAAGCAGCTAGTTTAATCCCGCATGATGAAGCAGAAAAACTAGATGAGGAATACGAAGATCTTTCTCCTAGTGAAATGCGTGATGCTTTGGTTGAGCATTTGTTGGAGTATAAAAAGTTCAAGAATGCAGCAAGTGCTCTTCAGAGTCGCTATGATGCCGAAGAAAGGATGCATGCACGTCCTTTTGGTCCAGACTGTTCCTTTTTAACGTTGGTTCCCGATTATTTAAAAGGGGTGCAGATAGAACAGCTTGGGCAACTTTGTGCGGCATGCATAGCGCGCCGTGATGTCTTTTTGCTTGAATCTGAACATATTGCAGCTCGCGTAATTCCAGTAGAAACCCAGGTAAGAAGTGTTTATGATCGCGTGTGCGAACAAGGTGGAGCGCACTTTTCAGATTTCGTTTCCAGTAATGATGATCCTCATCTTATTGTTGTTACCTTTTTGGCGGTATTGGAATTGTTTAAACGCAATATGGTTTCATTGCGCCAAGATGAATTATTTGGCGATATAGAGATACGGTATGTTGAAGGCGGAAGTCGTCAAATACTAGATGAAGATAATGAGTTCGATTCGGTATTAGAGGATGAATAATGCAGGAATCCGAAATGCAAGAACCTGAAGTTCAGGAATCGCCCATGCAAGAACCTGAAATTCGGGAGTCACCCATACAAGAATCAGAAAAATCCTGGCTTCTAGGTGCTCTTGAGGCAATGCTGTTTGTAACTGATGAGCCCGTAACGGTACTTACCTTTGCCGACATGCTTGAAGTACAACCTGCTCGTATTCAGGCGGCGTTAGAGGAGTTGCAGCAGCTTCTGGAAAAAGATGAACGTGGTATTCAGTTGCGTGAAGTAGCGGGTGGATGGCGTTTGTATTCGCATCCTCGATATCATGAGCTCATAGAAAAATATGTGGTGTCTTGGGATACTCGTAAACTGTCTCAGGCTGCTCTTGAAACCCTAGCGGTGGTTGCTTATTGTCAGCCTATTACGCGCAACGGAGTTGCTTCAGTTCGTGGGGTAAGCTCGGATAGTTCTATTAATTCATTAGTGGAAAAAGGGCTGTTACGAGAAGCGGGAACTCAAGATGCTCCTGGTAATCCTGTCTTGTATGCAACAACGCGAACGTTTTTGGAGAAATTTGGTTTGCGCTCTGTTGCTGATTTGCCCCCGCTAGAATCTTTCGCGCCAGACGAAGAAACACGCGCCTTTATTGCTGAACGGCTTAATGTGGTGCGTCCTGAAGATGAGGCGTATTCCTTAGGAGACGACACCGAAAAGCAGGTCGAGCAGCTTGCTCGTGCGGAATCTATGCAAGAAGCAATGCAGACGATGCTTTCAGATGCACTTGCTGCAGGGGTAGGTGCGGTAGAAAAAATCAACTTTGATGAATTGGTTTTTGATGAAGATGACTGATTCTGAATCTCTTATGCGTTTACAAAAGTTTCTTGCCCGTGCAGGGGTAGCAAGCAGGCGAGCGTGCGAACAAATTATCCTGGATGGTCGTGTTGCGGTGAATGGAGAGATCGTCTCTCAGCTGGGTACTAAAGTTAATCCAGAAAAAGACCGCGTTAGTGTTGATGGTGTTCAAGTTTCACTTAAAAATGAGGCAGTAGTACTTATGCTTAACAAACCTGAAGGGTACTTGACCGCTATGAGCGACGATCGCGGCAGACCTTGTGTTTCGCAGTTGGTTCCCGTGCAAGACTATCCTGGTCTCTTTCCGATTGGAAGGCTTGACTATGACACTACGGGATTGCTGCTGTTTACTACAGATGGGGAACTAGGAAATACCTTGCTTCATCCCTCTTTCCATGTGAACAAGGAATATCACGCACTAGTTAAAGGAAAGCCAACAGAACATGCTTTATTGCAGCTTCGCGAAGGGGTACAACTTGATGATGGAATAACGGCACCTGCAAATGTTTCAATTATGAAACACCTTGGAGGCAACAGCGTTTTGAGCATTACCATCCATGAAGGAAAAAAGCGTCAGGTAAAGCGTATGTGTGAAGCGGTGGGACATCCTGTCATTCGTCTTCATCGGGCTAAATTTGGCCCTCTGGATTTAGGTGGGCTTGCCAAAGGAAGCTATCGCATTCTGTCGGAAGAGGAACTTATCCATCTAAGAAACGCTGTGGGCAAAACGGCAAACGCTGCGGAAGAAACGGCATCGGGTAAATAAGTTCGAGAACGGTTTGAACGTACGTGCTCTCTATGGATAGATGCGCCTAAACAAAAGTATGCAATGGTAAAATTTTCGAATTAGACGATTTGTTTTAGGGAATCGAACGCAAGAAAGGAAAAAGGATTTCGTAATTATGAATACGCGATTTACAACAATAATGACTATCGGTCTTGGAATGATTGGTTCATCGTTTGTGATAGCGTATCGTGCGGCATATCCCGATTCCTATATCATTGGCATTGATTCTTCTGAAGAAGCAATTGCTCAAGCTAAAGAGCGTGGGTGGATTGATGAGGGCATGTTGGCCCCGCATGAGGCTTCGCAGGATTTTTCTCAGGCTTTGAATAAATGCGATTTGGTAATGATCGCAACGCCCGTACCTGTGGTTCATGACTACTTTAAGCTGATTGCTGATGCGGATTTCCAAGGAGTTGTAACCGATACCTGCTCGACTAAGGCATTGGTAAGTCAGCAAGCAAAAGACATTCTTGTTCGCTCTGAAAACTATATCCCTGGTCATCCGATGGCAGGTTCAGAAAAGAGTGGTATTGAAGCGGCAAGTGACGTTTTGTTCCAGGGTGCTCATTGGGTTTTGTGCCCGGATGAGCAAACTTCCGCTGAAGATTATGCTGATTTGCATGAAATGCTGACAGGCATTGGTGCTCGCGTAGTTTCGCTTCCTCGAGATACCCATGATGAGGTAGTGGCAATAGTAAGCCATGTTCCTCATTTTGTAGCTTCTTCTCTTGTTGAATTGGCAGTTCGCCACGCGGGAGATCAAGAGGCACTGTTCCGCTTGGCAGCTGGTGGATTTAAGGATTCTACCCGTATAGCCGCGGGATCGCCTGTGCTCTGGACAGGCATTGCCTTTGACAACCGTAGTGCCATCGTAGAGGGACTTGATGAAATTCAGTCCATCTTGAAGGATTACGCGGATACATTGCGTGATGGCGACAAACCTCAGTTTACTGCCTTGCTTGATCGTGCGGCAAATGCGCGTCGTGCCTTACCTGCAAAATGGGTGCCTGCAACCGAGGATTTGTTAGAAGTACGTATTCCTCTTACAAACCGTCCTGGCATTATTGCAGAAATAACAACTATTGCATCACAGGCGGGTTGTAACGTACAGTCTATAGATATAGATCATATTACGTCATCAAGTGCGGTACTTGATCTTATTCTTACTGATGAAGGAGATATTGGTAAACTTTCGACTCAGCTTATCAAGGCTGGATTTAGTGTTTCATTCAACCCTTTGTTTAAGGAGTAACTCATGAATTCGCCAAATGCAACTCGTATAGAACCTCTGGCGCGTCCTTTGGATGGCGCTGCGGTGGTTCCAGGAGATAAATCGATTTCCCATCGTGCCATCATGTTTGCTGCTATGGCGCAAGGTACTTCTCGTTTAACGGGTGTATTGGATTCTGCTGATGTGCGCTCTACTATTGCTGCAATGTCAGCGCTTGGTGCAACAGTTGCTCTTGAACGCCAAATTGATGGTTCACTTGCAGGTGGCATCACCGGTTGGGGATCTGACGGTCCAAAGCAGCCTAGCGAGCCTATCGATTGCGGCAATTCTGGCACAACAGCACGCCTTTTGATGGGCATTTTGGCGCCTTGGAATATTCGCGTTGAAATAACAGGTGATGATTCTCTAAAGAAGCGCCCTATGCGCCGCATTATTGCGCCATTGATGAAAATGGGTGTTCGTTTTGAGCCTGAAGCCTGCGAAACGCTTCCTGTAACCATTATGGGAACACCAAACCTCAAGGCAATTACCTACGATTCTCCTATGGCGTCAGCACAGCTTAAAACGGCGGTACTGCTAGCGGGGCTTGGAGCTAAAGGTGAAACGGTTATTAACGAACCCGCTATTTCGCGAAATCATACTGAACTGATGTTGCCTGAATTTGGCGTTAAGGCTGGTATGGCTTTCCGTCGTGCATGGGTAGAAGGTCCTGTGACCTTGCAGGCAAACGAAATTGATGTTCCAGGCGATCCTTCATCAGCGGCATTTTTGATTTGCGCAACATTGCTAAAGCCAGGAAGCTCAATTCAGATTGAAAACGTAAGCCTGAATCCTGGTCGCGTTGGTTTCATTCGCACCCTTGAACGTATGGGTGCTTCTATTGAGGTTCGTTACCTTACCGCGGAGGGCAAAGAACCTATCGGTATTATCGAGGCGGCTTATACGCCTAATTTGCGCGGTTGTGAAATCCCTTCACAACATATTGCATCAGAAATTGACGAAATTCCTGTTCTTGCGCTTGTGGCAGCACATGCTTCGGGCATAACGGTATTTCGTGGAGTAAATGAATTAACTAAAAAAGAGTCTAATCGTCTTGAGGCTATTATTGAGGGCCTAGAGCTTATGGGTATTAACGCATGGGCGGAAAACGATAATCTCTATATCGAAGGCCAACCCGATCTGGAGATACCTGAAGGTTTGGTATTCGATTCTCGCAAAGACCATCGTCTTGCCATGACATGGGCTTTGGCTGGTTTGTGCTCGCACAATGCGGTAGAGATTATCGATTTTGACTGCATTTCGGTAAGCTTCCCTCGTTTCTTGGATGTATTAAGGGGGCTTGCTCAATGATTATTGCAATAGACGGACCTTCGGGTGCTGGTAAATCTACCGTCGCAAAAGCGGTAGCAAAAAATCTTGGTTTTTCTTGTCTTGATACCGGTGCGATGTATCGCGCGGTAGCTTGGAAAGCGCTCAATGACGGTGTTGCTCTCGATGACCAAGCAGCACTTGGAGAAATAGCGCGCGACCATGAAATTAGCTTTGGTCATGTCGAGGGAGATCCCGTTCCGCGTCGTGTGTTTATTGATGGGCAGGAAATTACTGACGAAATTCGCACGGCACAAATTGATAAAAGTGTTTCTCCTGTTTCTGCGGTACCTGCCGTTCGCCAAGCGTTGCTTGAACAGCAGCGCCGCATTGGTTCTCAAGGGAACTATGTCGTTGAAGGTCGCGATATTGGAACGGAAGTTTTTCCTCAGGCAGAGGTAAAGGTATTTTTGACGGCATCAGCTGAAGAACGCGCGCACAGGCGTGTGCGTCAAAATGTCGATCGTGGTGTTGGTTCTATTGACTACGATGAAGTTCTTGCCGATATTATTCGTCGTGATGAATTGGATTCGAGCCGTGATACAGCGCCGTTGCGTCCTGCAGAAGATGCTGTTCAGATAGACTCCACGGGCAAATATATTGAAGATATTATTGCAACGATTTGCGCTCAGGCACAAGCAAGGATGTAATTCATGAAATTTAATGTTCATGAGGAATTTTGGGATCGTCCCTGTATGGGTAACGATCAAACAAACCATGTTCCACGGCTGCTAATTTATATTATTGCGGGAATTTTGAACTTCATTTTTCGTGTCTTTTTCCGCATGAAAATCGAAAACCAAGAAGTGATAGATAAATTCAAGGGCAAGACAACTGGTGCAGTACTTATTGCGCCTCATTATTCGTATCTTGATGTGGTTGTTGCTTTTCTTTCGGTTCGGCCTCGTGCGTGGCTGCGATTGATGGCACGCGATTCGCTTTTTGTAGCGGGAAATAACTTATTGGGAGAAATCATCTCTCGTGCAGGAGCGTTCCCTATTAAGCGAAATACTGCCGATCGTAGCGCAATGAAACGAGCCGCTCGTATGCTTAAAAATGGCGAATGGGTTGGTATCTTTCCTGAAGGTACCAGGCGCAGCAAGGGTAGCAACAAGCCGGAACTTCATGCTGGTGCGGTATTGATTGCTCGTATGGGCAAAGCTCCTATTGTTCCTCTTGGTTTAGAAAATGTAGCTAATATCAAACGCAAAGGGGAGCGTGTGCGCTTTCCTAAGGTAATCGTACGTTTTGGAGAGCCTATTTCGCTTGATTCGTTTGACTTTTTACCCAAAGATGAGCGAATGGATGCTTGTGCGTGGTACACCATGCGTGAAGCCTATGCCCTTACGTTTAACTGTCCTGCTCAGGACATTAATATGGTTGAGCTATTCCCTGATGCTAAGGATTACACTGCGCTGTTTGAACAGCATCCCATTGAGCCTTTTGATCCAGCTACCTTGCCTGATTACAAAAAGGAGGCATAAGTGGCTACATTAAGCGTTATTCGTGCAGAACATGCTGGTGCTTGCTATGGTGTTCAGCGAGCGCTTGATATGACTTTGAAAGCCTCAGCTGAAAGCGGATCGGTTTGTACCTTAGGTCCTCTTATTCATAATCCTCGGGTTGTTGCTGAGCTTGAGGAACAGGGAATTCGTGTCGCTGATTCTGTAGAGGCAATTAATGCTGACGAGATGGTTATTCGATCTCATGGAGTAGTACCTCAGGTAATAACCGATATCAAAAACCGTGGATTTAAAGTAGTTGATGCGACGTGTCCTCATGTGATGCGTGCTCAGCGTGCTGCTGCTAAATTGGCAAGCGATGGTCGTCATGTCATTGTGGTGGGTGAAGCGGGACATCCCGAAGTGGAAGGGATTTCTGCTCATGCTCGTGTTGCGGGTGGTCAATGCACTATTGTTGGTGGTGTGGAAGATATCCCTTTTGATTTACCGCAAAGAATCGGCGTAGTAGTACAGACAACGCAATCTGAAGCCAAGCTTGCCGAAGTGCTTTCTGCTTTGGAGGGCCGCGGATTAGATGTTGAGGTTAAAAACACTATCTGCTCTGCTACAACGCAACGACAAAAATCTGCTATTGCGCTTGCTCAACAAGTTGATGCTATGGTGGTAATTGGGGGACGTAATTCTTCGAATACCACGCGTCTTTTTGAAATATGTTCTCAGCACTGTAGCCATTCTTATCACATCGAGTCTCCCGAAGAGATAGACCCTCAATGGTTTAATGGTCTCAAAACAGTGGGAGTAACTGCGGGTGCTTCTACTCCCGACAATCAAATTGAAAGCGTAGTAGCCTTTTTAAATCAGTTATAACCGCATCCCGTGGTATCCTGAAAGCTTGAGAAAGAAATATCCGCAATTATCCGCCTATGAGGAGCGAATATGTCATTGCCTATTGTTGCTATTGTTGGACGTCCTAATGTAGGCAAATCAACAATGGTAAACCGCCTTGCGGAAAACAATGAAGCTATTGTTCATGAAATGCGTGGCGTAACGCGCGATCGTTCGTATCACACTGCCGACTGGAATGGTCGTTCTTTTACCCTTATTGATACCGGTGGTATAGAAATGGGAAGTGATGATGCTTTCCAGAGCTCTATCACCTCTCAGGCGCTTGCCGCAACCGATGAAGCAGATGTCATTGTTTTTTTGGTTGATGGTCAAACTGGTATCAACGCGGATGACGAAGAAGTCGCTCGTATCTTACGTCGTTCAAAGAAGCCTGTGTTGTTGGCGGTTAATAAGCTTGATAGCGTAAAGCAAGAAGGTGAAATCTGGGAATTTTACCAGCTTGGTTTGGGTGATCCCTATCCTGTGTCTGCGCTTCATGGAACGGGTACAGGTGATTTGCTGGATGTCATAGTTTCGTTGTTCCCTGAAGATAAGATTGAAGAAGACGAGCTAGATTCCGTTAATGTGGCAATTATTGGTCGTCCAAATGCGGGAAAATCTTCTCTTACCAATAAGCTTACCAACAATGATCGCTCTATTGTTTCTGATGTGGCAGGAACAACGCGTGACGCTATTGATACTACGGTAGAACATGAAGGCAGGTATTACACTATCGTTGATACCGCAGGTCTTCGTAAAAAGAGCGTAGTCCATGAAGACGTGGAATACTACGGGTTTGTTCGCGCTATGCGTGCCATTGATCGAGCCCAAGTAGTTCTTTTAGTGATAGATGCAACTCTTGGTCTTACCGACCAGGATCAGCGCGTTGCTGGTATGGCAGCAGAACGTGGCTGCGCAATGGTTGTATTGCTTAATAAATGGGATTTGGTTGAGGGGCCTGAAGCGAAAGCGGAAATTCGTGAACGCATCGAAGATCGCTTAACCTTTGTCGGTTATGCTCCTGTTATCGCGATTTCAGCGCTTTCAGGCAAAAATGTTCATCGTATTTGGGATGCGATTGACACTGCTTACGAACAGTATTCGTCGGTTATTTCTACGAGCCGCTTAAATGTTTGGCTCCAGGATATTCGTGAGTTTGGTCATACTATTTCAAAAGGAAAACGTATTCTCAAGCTCAAGTATGTAACACAGACGGGTACGGAACCGCCCTTCTTTACTTTTTTCTGCAATCACCCCGATTTAATTGAGCCCTCATTTGAACGCTACCTGGAAAACCGTCTTCGTCAGACCTTTGGTTTCGAAGGTACGCCGATTCGCATGAAGTTTAAGAAGAAGGACTAATGTGATGCTTGATTGTCTTGGTTATCTGGGATTGTTGTTTTTAATTGCGTTTTTGTTGGGCTCTATCCCTTGGGGCGTAATTATTTCTCGCGGATTCTATCATACAGACGTTCGTGAACATGGCTCAGGCAATATTGGTACGACAAACGCCATGAGGACGCTTGGAAAAGTGGGCGGTTCTGCGGTATTTGTACTTGATTTTGGTAAGGGTGTTGTAGCAGGCATTATTGCTACGGTTTTTGCTACTCAAGTGCTTACCGATATGACAGCATTACGCGAATTTTGTATCTCTTTAGGTCTTACAGGATCAAACCCCGAAAACAACTTTTTGCATTATCGTCTGACACAAATTTGTTTAAGCGTTGCATTCTTGGGTTGTATCTGGGGACATATTTTTAGTCCATGGCTTAAATTTAAAGGAGGGAAAGGAATCGCTGTTGCGGTGGGTTGCCTTGTCTCTACCTTTGGTATAACGGGAACGCTGCTCGAGCTACTGATATTCGTTGTGCTGGTTGCTACGACAAAGTATGTCTCGGTAGGTTCCATTGCGGCAGCGGCAGCATGTCCTTTCTTCTCAATGTATTATCTTGCGGGTAATTACATTTCTGTTGTTATTTGTACCATAGCGGCACTGACGGTAATTTGGGCTCATCGCGAAAACATCAAGCGACTTCTTGCGGGTAATGAAAACAAAATTGGTGACAAGAAAGCCGATGCCGAAGAGCAAACTGATGAGGATGTAGAAAGCAACGAACAAGCTGATCAGGATTTAGTAGAAGCTGAAGAAGATCTGACGGAAGAAATTAAAGAAGACAAAAAGGCCTCAGAGGAGTCCGAGACCGCAGAGGAGTCCGAGACTGCAGAGGAATCCGAGAAGTCTGAGGAATCTGAGGAATCTGAGGAGCTCGAAGAGTCCAATAAGAAAGAGAAGCCTGAAGAGACAAAAGAAACCAAGTAAAAGTAAGAGGCATACTATGACAAAGATTGCAGTTGTAGGCGCCGGGTCGTGGGGAACTGCTCTAGCGCAAACATTGGCTTTAGGTGGAAACGAAGTATGCATGTGGGCGCGCAAGGCTGAAGTTGCTCAGGGTATTACCCAAATGCATCGAAATCCCCGTTATTTATCGGGCATAATGCTTGCGGAAACTATTTCTGCTACTGATGATTTAGCTGCGTGTGTCGATGGGGCAGAGGCAATCGTGATGGTAACTCCCTCTCGCCTTATGCGCTCTTTTGCTCAACAACTGGCACCACTTGTTTCTTCAGTCACTCCGATTATCTTGTGCTCAAAAGGTGTTGAAGAAGATACGGGTTTAGTGCCTATGCAGGTTTTTGAGGAAGTTTTAGGCAACATCAATAGACTTGCCGCGCTTTCAGGACCCAATCATGCTGAAGAAGTGGTGGTTGGTATTCCAGCGGGTACTGTTATAGCTTCACCTAATACCGAGATTGCGTGTTATTTCCGCGATCTATTCACAACGCCAACGTTTCGTTGCTATACCTCTGAAGACTACATCGGAGTTGAACTGTGTGCTGCTTTCAAAAATGTTATTGCAATTGCAGTAGGCGCTTCGTATGGCATGGGATATGGCGATAACACAGCAGCAATGCTTATGACTCGCGGTATGGCAGAAATGAGTCGTCTGGTTACGGCATGCGGTGGTAAAGCTCTTACCGTAATGGGACTTGCTGGTGCAGGCGATTTGATTGCTACCTGTACTTCAGAGCATTCACGAAACAGAACTTTTGGAAAAGCGCTTGCTCAAGGCGGTACGCTTGAAGCATACGAAGAACGTACTCATATGGTGGTAGAAGGTGCTCTTGCTTGTAAAACCATTTGTCCTTTAGCTCAGCGCTATGGTGTGGAACTTCCCATAACGACAGCGGTTCGTTCTATTGTGTGGGAACATGGCGCATTGGATGCTATTGCAACAGAGTTATTTAGCAGGCCACTTACTACAGAATTTTGGGGTCTAAAGAACCCTGAAGAGCTTCAGTGAATGAAGTGAATTATGCTTGCAAAGCAGGTAAACAGCATTCATCATTCGTATTTTATTTATCGCACTCCTATGGGCAGAATAACTATAGCGTGCGATGGATCAGCGCTTACTCATGTTGCCTTTGGTGTTGCGGAATTTGAAGGCGAATACAAGGCGTGCGCGCTAACCAATAAGGCATCAAGCCAAGTCTTGGAGTATTTAGCGCACAAACGCACCTCGTTTTCTTTACCTCTTAACCCTGCAGGAAGTGCTTTTCAAAAAAGAGTATGGGAATATGTGCTTTCTATTCCCTATGGGCAAACATGCACCTATGCTCAAGTGGCTTCCGATTTGGGAACGCCTAAGGGTCTTCATGCGATTTCTTCTGCATGCAGCCATAATCCTCTGCCATTTTTTATTCCCAGCCATCGTGTTATTGGGATGCATGGAGATATGGGAGGGTTTGTTACCAATCCTGCGGTAAAGCAGTTCTTAATTTCTTTGGAAGCACAAGCACTCAATACGATATAACGCACAAGAAAGAAATAAAGTTTTAGAGAAGCATCAACAAAAGAATCCAATTGAATATAATCAGCCTACATCACAAAAATAGGAAAGGGGTCAGCGGTGTTTGGCGAAATAAAAATTGCACCATCAATTCTTTCAGCTGATTTCATGAATATGG
>URVA01000028.1 GCA_900551155.1 uncultured Eggerthella sp.
AAAGTACCCCTTGAAAAAAGTCTCACCATGTATATGGTGAGACTTTTTGAACAGCGAAAGCGCGTAAGCCGAGTGGATTGGTAGAGCTTTTCTTATATGAGAAATGATCTACCTGTTTACTCTGAGACAGTTCGGCGCAACAGTATGACAAGTACCCTGCCCACTTATTACGCAATCTGGCGAATAAGCGCTGGTAATTCTGCAAATGTGCGGATGATTGCATCGGCGCCTGCAGCACGGAATGTTTCAGCAACCTTAGCGCAAGCAGCTTCGCGATCAACCCCATTCAGGTCTTCAAACTCTTCCTGAGTCATAGCAAGTTCCGAGCTGCCTTCAATAACGCCAATGGTGAATACCTCTGCGTTTTTCCTTCTTTAATATCCGATACCGTATCGCCTACCTTAGCAACTTCAGTAACAGAAGTTACGCCGAGTGCTTCCATGTTGCGGAACATCATATAAGGATAAGGACGGCCCTTGCCATCAGTGCTATCAGGCGTCACCATAAAGTCTGGCTCATAGCCGTTTTCTTTAGCAGCAGGGGCCACAATGGCCATTATCTTGTCGTTGTACCCCGTAGTAGATCCAATCTTTATGCCCATCTCTCGAAGCTCTGCAACTGCCTCCAATACGTGGGGCTTAGGATCGGCAAAGTTGTGCAGAATAGAAAGCAGTTTTTCCTCATAGGGAGCATACAATGCCCGTACATCCTCTTCGGTGGGTTTGGCGCCGTGCACACGAACCCACTCCGCCTCAATACGTTCCATATGAAGCATGGTGCGAATGTGGTCAATCTTGAGCATGCCCATAGGTTTTTCCCAAGAAGCATTCATCTTGGTTAATGAATCCTTCATCATCTGATAAGGCATAGCAAAGTAATGCACGATATTCGCCAAAATTAAAATCGCGAACGTGCTCTGTAGAGGACCACCAGAAAATGCAAACAGATACGCAACACCTAATACCATGCCAGGAACGGTATTGATATTTGCGTAAGCAAACCCTGTCTGCCGAAAGAGTAAATAATGGCAAAACCATACGTAATGGTAGGCAGCAACATCGGCACTTGAGCTAAAAGTGAAATTGCCTTGCGCAAACCAAGGGGCAAGTTAGTGCAATTTACCGTATAAGACAGCAAAAATGCCAACACTACCGAAATTAACGTCGCAACAGCAGAAACTTTCAAGCTGTTGGTAACACTTGTTAGGAAATCAGGTTCGCTAAGAATAGCTATATAGTTTTGAAAGGTAACTACACCTTCAGCAGTAGTAAAAGATTTCACCAATACCAAAATCATTGGTATTGCAAGAAACACAAGAAAGATCGCTGCGACTACAACAAATAAAACGCGGAGTTCGTTATTTTGTTTCTTTCCAAATCCTAAAACGCCTGCGACACTAGGCATTGGCAGCCGCCTTTGCCATAGCGGTTGCATTTACTGTTTCAGGTGTACCCACGGGCACAAATGAAGGATCGGTGCTGTTGAACAGGGCGAAAATGTTATCGCGTTTGATAAAGAGCTGACGCAAGATGAAATCTTTAATGAACTGGCTTTTAGGAGTATTAACGATTTCACCAGGCGTTGAATACTGAGCGATTTTCCACCGAAAGATGCTCTTTTAATCCTAATAACTCAATGAGTTCTTCTACTTCTTCTTTACTGGAAATAGTGGGGTTATTACGAAGACCGTACGTAATGTTTTCATAGGCATTCAAATTCGGGAACAGCGCATAATCCTGGAATACGATATTAAACCCACGCTTTTCCATAGGAACATGGGTAATGTCTTCCCCATCGCACAGAATACGACCAGAAGTAATATCGGTAATACCCAGCAAAACATTAAGCAACGTAGTTTTACCGCCGCCCGAAGGTCCTAAGATAGAAACAATTTCGCCCTTACCAATTTCTAAACTAATATCGTCCAAAACAGTATTTTCGCCATACTGCTTTTTAATATGCTCTAGTACGATCATGGCTTTTACTAACTCCCGTCAAAATTGCCAAAGTGATTTTTTCTTAAATCAGCTCAGAATTGTAAAAAGGAGTTGTAAGGATTCATGTGAATGAAGTGTTAGATATTCTTTTAATTATTCGTACCGATTGCGAACTTTTTTCTTCAGTTATTACAAAAATGAAAAATGTCTTGCGAGAAATGAAGAACTTTGTATCAAATCGAGCAATTTTTAGCATCTTCGTGACAAACGCACGGGTTTTTTCATATAATTCGCTCCCGCTTAACACTACGTTAAAGAGCCTATCTGTTTGTCGCATCACTTTTTTCGGCTATGATGGTTCCTTGTTATCGATATAGAAAGAGATGTTGCACTTATGATCAACACGATTCAACAGAGAAAAGTTGCTGTTATTGGCTGCGGCTTCGTAGGTTCCACCTGCGCATTTAGTCTAATGCAATCAAGCTTATTTTCAGAAATGGTACTCATAGATGTAAATACCGCAAGAGCAGAAGGCGAAGCTCTCGATATTGCTCATGGAGTGCCCTACTATAGCCCCATGAATATCTATGCGGGCACGTACGAAGATTTGGCTGACGCATCTATTGTTGTTATTGCTGCAGGAGCAAATCAAAAACCTGGTGAAACACGCCTCGACCTGCTGCAAACCAATGTTTCCATTCTCAAAGAAGTGGTTTCTTCCATAATGAAGCAGCACTTTAACGGCATCATTGTTGTTGTTTCTAACCCCGTTGATATTTTGACTCAGGTTGTTATGAAACTCTCGGGACTTCCTAAAGAGCGCGTTATGGGTTCTGGTACGGTTTTGGACAGCGCACGCTTGAAGTACATCCTTGGTCATACCTTAGATGTTGACCCTCGTCACGTTCATGCGCGTATTATTGGCGAACATGGCGACAGCGAATTGGCAGCATGGAGTCTGGCAAATGTTTCAGGGATCCATATCGATGATTTCTTCCGTCTTCGTGGATTTGATGACCCTCAGGCCATGCGCAAGCAAATAGAAGATGAAGTACGCAACAGCGCTTACGAAATCATCGAAAAGAAGCGCGCGACCTATTTTGGTATTGCACCTTCTGTTACGCGTATTTGCGAAGCTATTATCCGTGACGAAAAGTCCATCATGACGGTATCAAACTATTGGCCAGAACTTCATGGTGTTAAAGACGTAGTAATGAGCATGCCTGCAATTATTGGTAGTTCAGGAGTAGAATTCCAAATTCCTCTGCATCTGAATGAAGAAGAAACCAAGCATCTACAAGAATCAGCGCAAACTCTTAAAAACACCCTTAACCAAGTATCATTTGAATAACATGAAGCCCAAGGAATATTCCTTGGGCTTCTTTTTTAGCTTTATCGTGTTGCCTTATTAGTTTGGGCTAATACGTAACTTCACCCTTAAATACTCTTCAAAACCGCCATGATGAACTTCGAAGCTTCCTTAAGTGCTTCAGGATCAAGGTTTTCAACAATATCGTTTTCTGCAGAATACAGTGCCGTATTGCCATCACCCATACCAGCAACGGTAAATGCCTGAACACCGCGCGACATTGCAATCGTAGCTGGCGTTTCTCGCCTTGTAAGCGGAGTAGCATGATAGGTCACGCCAGAACGTTCAGATGCTTGACGCACAAAACGCTTAATACGAGACGAAGGACGATGAGTCTTGAACGTTTCGCTTTCCTGATCAATAACCGAAAGGGTACCTGCACCAAGCGCTTCAAGATTGATAATAACCGCGCCCTTCATTTCGTCAGCGTGTTCATCCAAGAACGCAGTAATGCCTGAATGAGAATACTGTTCCGCACCAAGCGCAACAAACCAAATTTCGGTGTCAATGTCAGGATGACGGAAGTCTTGCAATTTGCGCAGTTCGCGATTGATCTGATCAGCTGTAGTAACGTCGCCATCAATACTTCCACAAGGTCATCTTCTACAGGATCTACTGCGTCCATTACTTCATCATGCAAAACATCTTGCTCTTCTGGCACATAATCATCGGCTTTATTCTGGAACTTCTTAAGACGGCTTAATGAGAATGCACCGCCGTTCCAGCCCCGTCTGTTGTCAAAATCGGTATCGTGATAATCGATATCAACAAAGCCATCGTTGTTAGCAGCAGGGGCTTTCGTGGTTGATCCAGCTGTTGGAGCAGTTCCTTCATCCTGACGGAAGCTCGACCAATCGCCACGTGCCTTGCCTACGCTGCGTGCATCGTAGGAATCATCTACATCTACCCAGTCGTTAACGGAAACATCTTCTTGCTTATTCTTCTTCTTGCGGAAGCGTCCGAACAGACGACCAGCACGAGATTTTGGCATATCGACATAACCGCGGCCAGCATAAGCACCCGTTTCGGTATAGTCCTCGTCATAAGCCGAATCATCAGCGTCATCAACGTAGCGTTCTTCAGGTGCAACATCAGCAACTAATTCATCTCCAACAGGAGCAAAAGACCCTGTTCCTCCAACGGTAGAGAACGAGCCAGTTGCAGAAACTGCGGTATTGGTAGGAGCCGACGCATCCAAGGATGGCAGGTTCAAACCGAAGGTGTCTTTTTGTTCTGCTTCAACAGGAGCGCTGCTGTTGGTATCGCCAATACGAGGAAGCATATTGGACAACAAGGCTTTAGATCCAGCCTTGGAACTTTCATTTGTTTCCGCCATAGGGGCACGCTGCTTTGCGCCTTCACCAGACGTTGCATGAGGGGCAACTACATCAGGTAGGACAATTACCTGTCGTTTTGCATGATGTTCAGCCTCTACTTCGTCGGCAGAAGGAACCTGAGGAATCATAGTTTCCATGCCCATAATAGGTGAAGCAACCTGAACAGAATCTTCTTCCTCAGCGCGAGGCTCAATTATTGGTTTATGAGCGCTTGCCTCTTGAATAGCTTCCTGAATCTGCTCAGAGGAAACCTTCTGTGTTTCTTCAGCGTCAAGAGCAGGCTGATTAAGTGGTTGCTGTACTAAAGGCTGAGGCACATAGTTGTCCACATCGCCATAAATGTCGCGATCCTCAAATGCATCTTCTTCGGCGAGATCAGCTTCGTCGAACTGTTCTTTATTCATGAACTGAGATACATCAATCGGGGAAATTGCTGCCGTTTCACCAGGAGAAGCTACTGCAGCCTTTTCCTCTTCAGTAGCCTGAGTAACTTCAACAGATCCGAAGGAAGCGGTCTTCTCTTCGATATCTGTCTTCATCGATTGAGCTTGTGCTGCCTGGGTTTCCGCAACCTGAGATTCTAGAGTTTCTTCAGGTTCTGAAGCAACACCAGACGTACGTGAAGTAATTGACTTCAAACGAGAAGCAAAAGCATGAGGAGCTGCCGCACTCTTACGTACAGACTGAGACAAGCTGCGTCCCGTACGCTTCTTCTGCTGTTTGTCTTGGGCTTGCTCGACTTCGGCTTCGTTTGAGGTAATTTCGTCAGAATCAAACGTATCTGCACCTGCAAGAGCAGATACATCAGTCTCTTCAACGCTCTGTTCAAGAACTTCCGTATTACGCGCTGCAGGCTGTTCGCTCTGTTCAGAAACACTCGATTGAGCACGAGCCGCAGATTGCGCAGGAGCTTCTGGCGTTACTGCCGAGGCAACAGCTGGTTCAGGCGCGGGCTCTGTAGAAGTTCCCATGCTATCCAAAACTGTCTGAGTTGAATCGGAGATATGAGGTGCTTCAGTGGATTCAATTTCTGAACGAAGCGCTGCAAGGCGCGAAGCTAATTCTGGATTTTCGCTTACTGGTTCAGATAAGGAATCAATCTGCTGAGTGAAGCGATCTTCCAATTCACGCTGACGCTCGTTTTGGGTTTCCATTAAGTGAGCAGCTACGGTATCTGCGTAACGGGAGCGCGATACTTTATGAGGCTGGCTTTCTTCTGGCTTGTTCTTACGAGCCTTTTCTTGCGCAGCCTTTGCCCAAGCAGGAGTTCTATCAATAGGAGCAGATGCATAAGAAGTGTTTTCCACTACTGACATAGGTGCAGGACGCTCGAAAGACGAAGTGTCGGAATAGGAATCAGCCGTCTGAAGAGGCTGTTCATCCGTCTGAATAGCTTCGCTTTCCTGTGACACCACTTGAGATTCATTTTCGGCTTGCTCATATTCTTCTACTCGAGAGCGAGGAGAAGGAGCAGCTGCTTCATTTGCATCCGTTTCTTCATCCATAGAAATCATGGTGCGGAAGCGGTCCTGCTTACGGGAAGCAACTTGAGGTGTTTCGCTTACCTCAAAGTGAACGCTTGAAACTGCCTCTTCATCAACAGGCTCAAGCCCACCGCCCTTTACAAGACGAGAAGAAATGTCCGTGACAGGAACCTTATCTGCAACAGGCTTTCCTGTAAGCGCCGCAATTGCTGCTTTTGCTGCAGCAAGTGATTCTTGAGGACTCAGATTCGAATCGTATTCAAGCGAAGCGCCTTCTGGAACTACGCCTGCTGCACGAGCAGCAGATTCACCGTGCACATAATTACCTTCTTGCTTTGCGCGCTCAAGTGCTTCTTCATTACTTACGAGGCCATTGCCTACTTGACGAGCAACGTCCAGCAACACTGAAACGCCTGCAGCATTGTTGTTTGCTGACTGACTATAAGGTGCCACCATATGCATACCAGCACGAGCAAGTGGTATGACAAACAAAATTGCACAAATTACCAGAAGCATGACCAAAATCGATGACATAGCTCCTGTATCTGTGGCAAAAATGGTCATTCGGAAGAATAGAACAACCGCTGCTACCGCCAAAGCGATAACTGATGCCTTATTCAAGATAGGAAGAATTCCCGCTACAGGCAATTCTTCTTCTTTCAGTACTTTTCCTGTGTCGTAATTAGCCACCAAAATAACTTTACGACGACGAGCAACGCCACCCATAGGAGTTGGTTGATATTTAGCAACTATGTTCTGGCTAGCTCCTGTGCGCAAAAAACGAGATAAAACAGGTTTATTAAATACTTCCAGACCAAACAAAACAGCTGCTATTACTACGGCAATAAAGCATGGTATTACCGCTATAGGCAAAACGATTGAAATAATTACTGCGACTAATGCCAATCCGAAACATACAAAGGTAGGAATCAGATAATTAGTTACACACTGGAAGTCTTCTATAACCGTAGTGAAGCCAGATTCTTTTTGAATTTCTTCCGCGAGATACAGTGCTGCCTGTTGTTCCTCTTCGGTTCCTGCTGGATGAGGACCAATCTCTTGAGATAGATGTACAACGTCATCCATTATTTCAGCCATGGAAGCCCCTTTAGTTATATGTTTGCACGCGTGCTATGCGAAGCTAATAGTATATAGACCTTATAAGTATACGCCATTTCTATACATGAGTTTTAATTCAACGCATATCGCACGTTCTCAGTTGAAGCTGTTCTTTGTTTCTTCATATTTTCCCTATATTCCGCAAGGCTTAAGACGCTGTTCCAAGGTATTCACGCAAAAATGCATCATGGGTAGCAGCATCCGAACGAGCTTTTTCATAGTCTTGGACAAGGGTTTCTTGAGAAGTGGCATAGGCATCAACAACAATTTTTGTTAAATCACTTGGTAGCGATTCTGCAAGCTTACTTGCTTCGGCATCTGCCTTGTTATACGCATCATTATGCGATTCTGCTGTCGCTTTATCTTGAATCAAGATAGCCGCATTGGAAGAGAGAGCCTCTCCTGCCGCTTCACTTTTCTTCTCAACATATTCCAGCAAGCTCTTAAAATCAGCTGAAGGATAATATTCCTGAGCTTGATCAATTGATGTTTTAGCTTCTTCGAACTTGGCCTTAGCTGATGTGGTGTACTCAGTAGACTGCGCCACCGTGTCTTCATTGGTATTTGAAATAACCTGAGCCGACTGAGCTAAAAGCGCGTTGCCTTCATCGATTGTATCTTGTGCTTTAGTTACTTCATCAATCGCTTTTTTCGCAGCAATATCATCATTAAGGCGCTGTTCTGCGGAATCGAGCATTGTTTCTCGTGAAACAATAGTGGCAAGCACGTGATCTGCCGCCTCTTTATCGCGCTGAGAACTCTCTAATTCATCTCGCGCTTTCTGTGCATACGAACGTGCTGAATCGAGATCGTCTCGAACACCTGGTATCGATTTTTCTAAATTCGTTGCCGTATCAATAGTGTCGTCATTAAAGGCCGACTGAAAATACGTATCTATAGCAACGGTTACTTCATCACTTTTTTCAATGATGTCACATGCTTCATGCAACACACCTACGCTGGTACTTAAGCGAACCTGTTCTTGATAAAACCAATAGGCACCCATACCCGCAAATGCAACGCAAATCATTACAACAACGGCAATACTTACCTGGCGATACCGCTTGCGGCGCTTTTGGCGCTGAGCAATTTCAGCTTGAGATTCTGCACCAAGAAAAGAAGATTTCTTAGCCGATGATCCTGAATAAGAATGTTTTGATTCTTTGGTTTTGCGCTTACGCTCTTTCGTTTTACGCACTGAACCAAGAGATGAAGTCGAAGTAGTATCGTCTTGCGGAAGAGAAGAAGGTAGGGGCGCAGGCAAAGGTGAACTTTCGCTTTCTTTGCGATCTCTCCGCTGCCAAAACCTAAACTTACGAGGAGGTTCATCCAAATCAGCTACTTTTTGTTCTAAAACATTGAACGAAATCTCGTTGGGCTTGCCCTGAGAAAACTCCTTCAAATGAAGAAACTTTCGCTCCTTCTGACCAAGGCCTCTACGTGGTTCATTCTTGTTCATCTTCGTTTTAGCCACAAACGCACCTACACTTCAATTCTTAGTATTCATCAGAAGGATTAGGTTTACCTGCAGCATGATGAAAGAAAACATCTTCCACAATTTCATCGCACGTAAGATACGAAATAGAATGACTCGGCAATGAATTCAAGAACTTTTTGCCGTAATACTTTGTAATAAGGCGCTTGTCTGCCAAAACAACTATTCCTTTATCGGTTGCCGTTCTAATGAGACGACCCACCGCTTGCTTTACTTCTATTACTGCCGCGGGCAAAGAATAATGTGCCCAGGCACGATCATCTCGTTGCTGACGTTCGCATGATAGCGGATCGGTTGGCAATCCGAAAGGCAGCTTAGGAATAACCACCCCTTTCAAGGTGGAACCAGGAGCATCAAATCCCTCCCAGAAGCTCTTTAAAGCGAATAAGCTTAAATGCTCGTCTTTTAAGAAATCATCCTTAAGCCCTTTAACGGAAACACCCCATTTTTGGCAAACTAACCGTAAATTGTCTTCCTTTAAAGCAGGTCTTACCGCTTCAAAGCAATGTTCCATTTCGCGTCTATTCGTAAATAACGTAAGCAAGGAACCATTTTGAGCTCGGTGTAATTTAATTAAAAAGTTTTGCAGTGCTTCTAAGTATCCAGGGTCTTGAGGCTCGGGCATATCAGTTGGAACATAAACCTGCATATTAGTATCGAAATCGAAGCTTGATTCCACCTGAAGCGTATCTGCTTGTGATTCTTCAGATTCATTAAAGCCTATTGATTTGTTGAACGCATCAAACTGGCCATCAATGGAAAGCGTTGCTGAAGCATAAATTACGCTGCGTGTTTCTGCATAGAGCGATTCGTTGAGCGATTTACCAACATCAAGCGGCTGAACGCTGAATACTTCATCAAGGGTGCCTTTTGTTCTATTTAAGCGAACTGAATACACCAGGTTGTCGCTTTCATGGAAGAAAATTACCTCTAGGCATTCATATAATTCACGAAGTTCAAGCGCTACTAACGCCAATTCGCGCTGAGCAGAAGAGGTATCATCCATCTGTTCTGCGTACGCAACAATATCACGTGTTGCTTTAATAAGCTTCTCTAGCGTGTCATACAGTGATCGCGCACAACTTCGTACCCCTTGGAAGGTTTCTCCATGACGAATCTCTGTATTAAGCCATAAATCGAACCACTCATACCCACGTGAGCGTGATTTCTGATCAAACACCAACAAATCTTTTGCGCTCAGACAAAATTCTTCTGCCGCAATAGCGAAAGCCCCTGCTTCAGTTTGAGCTTTTGCGATAAGGGCATCATAGAGCGCTTGCCCTTCTTCTGGAGCTTGAGCACTGCGTTTTACACGCGTTAACACATTCGTTGAAGCCGAATCGCTGGTAACGCGCTGTACTAAAGATTGAATTTCATTGCTTGATACCGACAGCGAAAACGCGCGACGCGCTTCTGCCTCTGCCCCATGTGCCTCATCAACGACCCAATAGCGAATAGGAGGTAATAAGCCACCTTCAAAACGTACATCCCAGAACAATAAGCTGTGATTGGTAACTACTACATCACAACGCTGTGCTTGTTCACGTGCACCGTGAACAAAACAGGAACGACCAAAGAAAGGACACTTTCTGCGCAAGCATTCTGCACTACTTGTAGTAATTCGTCTACGAGGAATTGCGCGGTAATCAATTTTTAGCGCATCCATATCATCGTAGTCACTTTGTTCCACAAACGACAAGAGTGCAGCAAGTGATGGCGTCTGATCGATTGGTTGCTTTTTATATACGATGGTTTTAGGACCTTGATTTACCAGCGTTTCAATTTTGCGCAAGCAAGGATAATGGCTAAATCCTTTCAGAGGAGCATAGGTTATTCCAAGCGCTTTATGCAAAAGAGGCAGTTCTTTATGGACAAGCTGATCAAGAAGCGCGTTGGTTTTTGTAGCAACACCGACAGTTATGCCATTCTCTTTTGCCGCATAAGCAAGAGGAATAAGATAGGCCATCGATTTACCAACGCCTGTTCCCGCCTCAACCGCTAAATTGCGCGATTGGGAAAGTGCTTCATGAATTGCAAGCGCCATTTCTCGCTGTTCATCACGGGTTTCATAATCCTCATAGAGTGATCCGAGTAACCCCTCTGGAGAAAAAGCTTCTTCAATTACGCTTTTATCTACAAATGAAAGCACGCGGGGCGCAACTTCTGTAGCATCATGCGCGCCTTGATTATCGCAGGAACCATCTACGGCACCTTCTTGGTCCGCTCCCTTAAGCGTGGTGGCATCAACGTTCGCATCTGCCACTACATTCTTATCTACATCAGACGCGCCCGAATACACACCACTTGCAGGGCTATTAGCATCGGGTCGCATAGGAGCAAGGTTTTTAGAAAGCGACTCTTTGCGATTTGCTCTTAAGTTGTAGGTCTTATCTTTTGTTTCTTCCCATAGTTGAGGATCAGCAAGCTGGCGAAATACATAAGCGGTGTTCCACTCTTCAACTTCACTCATAGCGCCAATTGCGCAAATGAGAGGCTGAGGCAAGGTAGCTACCGCTGCAAGTAATACGCGATAAACCAGGCAAGTCGCTGCAACGTCGTCGTCTGCTCTGTGAGTCGAATCGGGACCACCAAAAGCACGTACCAAATCTAATAACCTATGCGAAGTGAATCGTGGGAGAGCAATACGCGCTAAATCAAGCGAATCGATCCAACGGTTTTGTTTTAGTGATTCTCCCGCAGGACGTTTGGTGACAAAGGTTCGGTCAAAATTTGCATTATGAGCCACAAGATCTGAGTTACCTACAAACTCAACCAAACCACGCAACGCTTCATCAGGGTCTGGCGCATCTGCCACATCGCTATCACTGATATTAGTGAGATGTGCAACATCTTCTGGTATTTGTTTGCCAGGGTTAACAAAAGTGATATACCAGCCAACAATTTCTCCGTGAGCCATTCGTGCCGCTGCAATTTGGATTAACTCATCATGATTAAAGGAAAAACCAGTCGTTTCGGTATCTATCACCACGACATCTTCATCCAACACCCCAAAGTCATGAGTTTGGGCATACTCTACTAACCCGTGATATCGCTCTCGGGTTCTTTGTGGTGTATTCTCTAGAATGTACGTATCTAAATGACTTAAGTTTTGAGTGTTTTGTTTTTCCATAGCAGTAAGACTATCATTTATAAAATTCGATACCAAACCATAACCCTTTAGTTATAGGAGAAATCATGACAAAAATAGGCTACTTCGCAACTTATGCACGTTTTGACACTGTTGATAAAGAAGCAGCTGCAGCTTTCTTAGGTGCTGACAATATTGTTGGCGATACTTTTACTATTGATCATGAAATTACTCCTGATTCTGATAAAGCGTGGATCGTAAATCCTTTCGGTAAGAAAATGGGCTACTTGCAGCCCAAAGTTGCGTCCCAAGTTGATCTTTGTAAAGCAAAAGGTTGGACAACGGTTGCCATCCTAGCACTGGTTGCTTTTTCTGAAGAACCAGCTCCTGGTTTGTACTGGGGCGAAGTAGTAATCATTTCCTACGATCCTCAATACGAAGCTGATTTCTCTACCTTTATTGAAGGGATAAGAAAGCAAATTAGCAAAGGTGTTCGTCCTAAAGTGGATCTTGGCCCTGATTCCCTTAACGCTATTATTGATTCTCATGGAAACTGGTTACCTACCGATCGTGTGGCTCTTCCCAAGAAAGAAAAGGGAACAGCTTGGGTGAAAACCGAACGTACCGGAACAGAAACCTTAGTTGAACAAGCGCGTAAAGGAAATATCGGTTGCACTATTGCAGCTTGGATATTCCTTTTAGCACTTGTTGCTCTTATCGGATTTGGCCTTCATTCTTGCGGGTTATTTTAAAGAGTGCGTTTACTTTTCTAAAACTTAAACGGTTACTTTTCCAGAGCTTCGAGCACCATCTGCTTACAAAGCTCTTCAAAGGTAATGCCCTGAACTCGAGCTGCATCAGGCAACAGGGATGTTGCAGTCATTCCTGGAAGAGTATTAGTTTCAAGTACCCAGAACTTCCCCTGTTCGTCTTGAATTACATCAGTCCTTGATACCCCTTCACATCCAAGTACATTATGAGCACGTAAGGCAAGTTCTTGAGCTTGTCTTGTTTCATCTTCGCTCAGTGGTGCAGGACAAATATGCTGAGACCCACCTTCAGCGTACTTCGATTCATAATCATAAAATTCGTTAACAGGAATAATTTTTATAACAGGCAAAGCTATGGGATTTTTCTTTCCCAATACACCTACCGTGAATTCATTACCCGATACAAATGACTCTACGAACGCAGAATTATCTACGGTAAACACCTTCTGAACCGCTTGCGCTACTTCTTCGGCGGTGTTACAGATATATACTCCGAGAGCACTTCCCTCTGTCGCGGCTTTAACCACACAGGGCAGTCCAACTGCTTCAATGATTGATTCGCTCGATATTTCTGCTGATTCCAACTTCATTGATTGAGGAGTTGGAATTCCTGCTTCATTATAAAAATGCTTAGAAATAATTTTGTTTACCGCAGTGGCACTTGCCCATACACCAGAACCGGTATAGGGAATTTCAAGCGTCTCTAAAAACCCTTGAATTGTTCCGTCTTCTCCACCTTTTCCGTGTAAAGCAAGAAAGGCAACATCGAATTGTTCTGTTACTAACGTGCGCAAGTCCTCTTTATTTGCGGGATCTAGCATTTCTACCATAAATCCAACGTTTTTTAATGCCTGTTCTACGCTTTTGCCTGAGGATAGCGAAACTTCGCGCTCGCCACTTTTTCCTCCTGCTAATAAAGCAACTTTTATTGAATTAGGCTCGAATTGAGAAGACATAATACTCTCTTTCGTAACAACTACAGTAGTACCTATAGTAGTATTTCTATTAGTCTTTCGTGAGTATATCAAAGTACTCACACACTGCTTTAAAGACCAACTAACATTTCGTAAATCTGCTTGCTTATAATAAACCTATGAATACTTCAATTTACTCATATAACATTTCAGAAATTCAGAATCTTCTTTCTGAATTAAACCAACCGCGTTTTCGTTCAAAACAGTTAATCACGTGGCTTTATAGAGACAATGCTTCTTCGTATGACCAAATGACTAACTTGCCTGCTGCGTTACGAAAGCAGCTTCAAGAACGCTATCCTTTAATTCCTTTATCAATTGTGGATAAACAGGAATCATATGATGGTACAAGAAAGTATGTCTTTGAATGCGCTGATGGTGTTCAGGTTGAAGCAGTGGGTATTCCCTCTTTAGCGAAAAAAGAAAAGCGAAATGAGCCTAAACATTTGACGGTATGTTTTTCCACGCAAGCGGGATGCGCTATGCAGTGTGCATTTTGTGCCACTGGAGAAGAAGGCTTATCAAGAAACCTTTCATCGGGCGAAATGATTGCCCAAATTCTTGCGGTTCAAAATGACTTTCAATGTCGTGTTACTAATTTAGTATCAATGGGGCAAGGTGAACCATTTCAAAATTATCCTGCCGTTTTAGACGCTCTTCGTTTTGCAAATAGCAAAGATGGATTAGAAATTGGTGCACGTCATATCACTATTTCTACCTGTGGTGTGCTCCCTGGTATTGAGAAACTATCAAAAGAACCTGAACAATTTACTTTAGCTGTTTCGCTTCATTCCGCCATCCAACATAAACGAGACATACTTATGCCTCGATGCGCAAATATGCCACTTACTGCGTTGAAAGAGAGCTTACGTAAGTATGTATCCTCTACAGGGCGACGCGTTAGTTTTGAATATTTGTTAATTGATTCTGTTAACGATACTCAAGAAGACCTCGACGCACTTATTTCGTTTTGCCAAGGTATTCTCTGTCACATCAATCTTATTCCGATCAATCAAATAGAAGGCAGCTCCTTCTCCCCAAGCTCTAAACAAACTCAAAAGCACTGGGTTCATGCTTTACAAGAAGCTGGGAAAGAGTGCACTATACGTAACTCAAGAGGATCAGATATTGATGGGGCTTGTGGTCAACTTAAAAATAAGATAAAAAAATCGGGGCCACAGAACG
>URVA01000029.1 GCA_900551155.1 uncultured Eggerthella sp.
TCGTCCTGAAAATGAAGAGCGCCTGTTTAATGTTGGTATCGCTGAACAGAACATGGTTGGCGTTGCAGCTGGTCTTTCTTTGGCTGGAAATGTTGCGTTTACTGGTTCGTTTGCGGTATTTGGTACGGGTCGTGCCTATGATCAGATTCGCAATACCGTTTGCTATTCGAACTTAAACGTAAAGATTGCCCCAACGCATGCAGGTATTTCTGTTGGTCCCGATGGCGGTTCTCATCAGATGCTTGAAGATATTTCTCTTATGCGTGGACTTCCTAATATGCGTGTTTTGGTTCCTGCAGACTATTCAGCATGCTGTGCTGCTATTCGCCTTGCAGCTCATACGCCAGGTCCTGTATATATTCGTATGGGTCGTGCGAGCGTTCCTGCGGTATATGCACCTGATGTTGAATTGGAAATGGGTAAAGCCTATGTTCTGCGTGAAGGCAGCGATGTAACCATCATTGCCTGTGGCGTTGAAATTGACCAGGCAATGAAAGCGGCAGATATGCTTGCTCAGCAGGGAATTTCGGCAGAAGTAATTGATGCTTTCTGTGTAAAGCCACTCGATGCGCAGACTATTCTTGCTTCGCTTGAGAAAACAGGATGCGGCGTTGTTGCTGAAGAGCATTCTGTGTATGGCGGGTTATGCTCTGCAGTAAGTGAAGTGGTAGCGGAAAACCATCCTTATCCATTGCAATTTGTTGGTATGCGCGATCGTTTTGGCAAGTCAGGAGAGTTTGAAGAATTGCTTCGCTACTTTGAACTTGACGCTGAAGCGATTGTACAAGCTGTGGAGAAGGCACGTAGTCGCGCCTAGTACTGATATACTTTCTACGTCTCACAGAATTGGTAATACATGAACGGAGCACACTGTGACGAATGATTTTAACGGGGGTGGCATGGGTAAACATGCTCAACAACCTCCCATTAACCAGGTTGCTTCTCAGCTTTCTGAGTCGCTACCTGTGGTAAATGTGGAGGATACCGTGCCCCAATACACGGGTAATCCCGTAATTACGTTTGAACATGTATCCAAGGTATATGAAGCTCAGCCAAATAAACCGGCACTCGATGATGTTTCGCTTCATATTTATCCTGGTGAATTCGTGTTCTTGGTTGGTCATTCCGGTTCGGGTAAATCAACCTTCATCAATCTTATTATTCGCCAAATCAAGCCTTCATCAGGCAAGATTTATATCGCGGATGAAGATCTGACCACTATGCGTAACTGGCGCGTACCTTACTTAAGGCGCAACATTGGCTGCGTATTCCAGGACTTTAAGCTCTTGCCTAATAAGACGGTCTTTGAAAACGTAGCATTTGCTCTTGAAGTAATTGGTAAGTCTCGCCATGTTATCCGCACTCAGGTTCCTGAGGTATTACGTCTTGTTGGTTTGCAGGACAAGTTAAACAAGCGTCCTGATCAGCTCTCTGGTGGCGAACAGCAGCGCGTATCTATTGCTCGCGCTATTGTAAATCGTCCTCCTTTGCTGGTATGCGACGAACCAACTGGTAACCTTGACCCTCAGAATTCTCGCGGCATTATGGACCTGCTCGAGCGCATTAATCGTACGGGTACTACGGTTCTTGTTGCAACGCATGACCGCGAAATGGTTGATAACATGCGTCGTCGAGTTATCGCGCTTGATCGCGGTGTGCTGACACGCGACCAGGATAGGGGGGTGTACGGCTTCGATGTCTAGTCTGTTTTACTTTTTCCGTGAATCCCTTACTGGTTTCACGCGTAATTTATCTACGACGCTTGGTTCTATCATTACGATCTTCTTGTCGTTGCTCATTATTGGCGTCTTCTGCATTGGTGGCATGGTTGTCAATAATGTTGTTGCGTCAGTAGAAAACCAGGTATCTATTACTGCATTCGTTTCTGACGATGCATCTCAAGAAGATGTACAAAAGGTAATGGATCAAATTCAGGGTTATGAGGGAGTGCAGAGCGTTTCCTTTACTGACAAGGATCAGGCACTTGAAAACTTCCGTCATTCCACTTCAAACCCTGAAATCGTTGATCAGTTAGATGGACAGAATCCTCTTCCTGCTTCCATCGATGTTGAGCTTGCCGAAGCACAAAGCGTTACTGATATTGCTAACCAGATTGTTGCAAATCAGGATTTTGTAGCAGTTTGCGACAACCCTAATGATCCTTCTGATTCGCTGAACTATGGTCAGAAGACAGTAGATAAGCTCTTCTCGCTCACCAACGCAATTCGTGTTGCAGGTGTTGCTCTGATCGCTTTGCTTATCGTTATTGCCTTCATCTTTATTAATAACACCATTCGTTTGGCAATTCTTGCACGTCGTCGTGAAATTGCCATCATGCGTTTGGTAGGCGCGTCTAACGGCTTTATCCGCGGCCCATTCTTGGCTGAAGGTGCACTTCACGCAATTATTGGTTCGCTTTTAGCTATCTTGATCTTGGAAATTGCGCGTAACTTTGTTCTGCCGCAAATTTCAACCGCGTTGCCATGGTTGCCACTGTCGGTTGATTTCTCAATGTTCTTGGTAATCTATGTGGCATTGATTATTGCGGGCTTGGTAATTGGTCTTCTTGGTTCTGCATTCGCAATGCGTCGCTACTTGAAGGTATAATTACTACAGTCTGGTAAGGAAGTAGAATCGAAGGAATCGTTGGATACGTTTAAACAAACGGCTAAAGCGGCTTCTAAGAATAAGCACAATGCAAGCATCGTGAAAATTCTCGGTGCTTGCATTTTCGTATGCCTTGTTTTCTGTGCTGGCTTTTTAGTTCGTGGCAATACAGAACTTCTTTCTGCGATGGGGCTTGCTTCATTCGATGTTGACTCGGAAGTAAATCCTGGCATGACCGTATCTGGTGATACGTATAATTCCTTGTCTGCTCGTGTGGCAGAAATTGATGGCGTATTAACTCAGTACGGCATGGAAGAATACGACCTGAATAAAACTACCGACAACGTAATCCAGGCTTTCCTCGGATCCATCACTAACGATCCTTATCTACGCTATTACGACGAACAAAGCTATCAGGCATATCTTTCCACAACGAAAAACCCTGAAGCGGGTATTGGTGTGTTGTTTGGAGAATCCGACGGAGAATGCTTTGTCGCCGATGTTTTTGAATCTTCTCCCGCTGCTGCAGCAGGGGTTCAGGTGGGGGACCATGTGGTATCCATTGATGGTGTGTCACAAGATAAGTGGAGCGCACCCGATGTTTTAAACGCGCTTTCTCGTGATGAAGGCGAATCGGTCTTTATTATTTGGAGTCATCCTTCAAACAATCCAGGTGAAGAAGAATCCACCTACAGTACGTCATTGACGTTTTCAAGCGATACTGAAGACAACGTAACCTATACAGTACGAGATTCTGTAGCGATCATAAAGCTGTCTCAAATCACCTCAGATTCTGCTTCATTGGTTCGTAATGCTATTACCGAGGCTACCGATAATGGTGCGCATGCGTTTGTTCTTGACCTGCGTAATGTTCCTGGTGGTTATTTGACTCAGGCGGTAGATATTTCTTCGCTGTTTATTCAAAGTGGCGAAGTGGTACAAATAGAAACCGTTGAAGGTATAACTACGCGCAGCGCAGATGGTGCCAACATAACAAACGATCCCTTAGTGGTGTTAGTTAACGGAAGAACTTCGGGTTGTGCTGAAGTTTTAGCGGCAGCTCTTCAAGAAACGGGAAGAGCAAGCGTTGTAGGTACTACGACGCTGGGTAAGGGTAGCGTTCAAATCATGGAGCCGTTATCCTTCGGCGGTGCGGTTCGCTATACCGCTGCATATTATTTAACTCCTAACGGCAGACAGATCGATGGCAATGGTGTTTCTCCCGATGTGGAGGCAAACAATACAGATACGCAAGTAGATGTTGCTGTCGATGTGGCTCGCTCTCTGGTGAATTAAGGATGGTTTGGCAATGGCACGACGTAGTTCAAAAGCTCGTCGCCGACCAAAGGCTCGCCCCCAAGGTGTCCTTGAATTAAATGCGCAAGGCTTTGGTTTTGTGAAAACCGCTGAAGGGGAGTTTTTCATTCCTGCTTCAAAGGTTAATGGAGCCTTTCCTGGCGATTTGGTAGAAGTTTCAAGGCTTTCATCTTCGGATTCACGCAGCTCTCATACCACGCCTGCGCGTCGTCCTACTGCTCGCGTTACGAAGGTACTCATGCGTAGTCGTGATACCTTTATTGGTCGTTACGAAATAGCGGAGCCGTTTGGCATTGTTGTTCCAGAAGATCCTGCTATTCCGTATGACATCTTTACTTTGCGCCGTGACGCTCCTCAGGTTCAGGAGGGTGATGTTGTTGAGGTGCAAATTCTAGAATTTCCTACGCGCTCATCCGCTGCTACGGGCAGGATTGTGCGGGTGTTAGGTTCAGAAGATGATGTAGATATCGCAATTGATCTGATCATTGCAGAACATCAATTTGAAACAGAATTTTCTGAAGCAGCACTAGCAGAAGCGCAGCAAGCAAAGCTTGATACCGATGAGGCTATTGTTCAGGGTTATCGTGATATAACGCAAGATTTTATTTTTACCATCGATCCTGTGGATGCACGCGATTTTGACGACGCGGTTTCGCTTGAGCGCGAAGGAGAAAACTATCGTCTTGGCGTGCATATTGCCGATGTTTCCCGATTTGTTTCGTTTGGCACTTCGCTTGATTTAGACGCGCGCCGTCGCGCAACTTCAGTGTATCTGGTAGATCGGGTTATTCCTATGTTGCCCGAGCAGCTAAGCAATAACTTGTGCTCTTTGGTCCCTGCCCAAAATCGCTGTACGGTTAGTGTGGAAGCGCTTATTTCCCCTCAAGGAAAAGTTCTCTCCTATGAAGTATTCCCTTCGGTTATTAAGTCTTCTGCGCGCCTTTCTTATGATCAGGCTCAAGCTTTATTGGATGGCCATAAAAAGAATGCTTCTCTTGAAGATATTCATCAGGCAATGAAGGCTTGCGAGGTTCCTCATGGCTCCATTCCTTTGTCTCTCCAAACAATAGAAAAGCTTGAATCGCGCATCGTTTCACTTGATGTACTTGCAAAAGTGTTGTTTGAAAGAAGGAAAAAAGACGGCTGCATGGATTTTGATAGGGTTGAAGCGAAAGTTCGCCTTGATGATAATCATCGTCCTGTTGAAATTTGTTATCGTCGAAAAACCGATGCAACTGAATTGATCGAAGAAGCGATGATTCTTGCTAATCATTTGGTGGCAGAATGGCTTTTGGGTAAAAACTTACCCTGCGTATTTCGTGTACATGATGTGCCCGATGCAGAAGCATTGCGCTTATTGTATGGGGTCTTAAGGGAATTTCCTTTGTTTAAGGATATTGATAAACGTTTGTTCTGCGATGGAAACCCACAAACACTGCAAGAGATATTGCACAGGGTAGAGGGCCATCCGTTACAGGAACTGGTTAATACGCTGCTTTTGCGTGCCATGAAACGTGCAGTGTATCGTGCAGATCAAGACCCCCATTATGGACTAGCGCTTGATACCTATTGTCATTTCACGTCTCCCATTAGGCGTTATCCAGACCTTTTGGTTCATCGTATGATCAAAGAAGGGTATTTTGGCAGAAGCGAGTCATTCGAAGCGCAAAAAAACGCACTTCCTTGGATGGCAGAGCATTCTTCTGAAATGGAGCGAAAAGCTGAAAAAGCAGCACGACAATCTCAGCTGGTAAAGATTGTTGAATATATGGAAGCGTATATTGGCTCTACGTTTGATGGCGTTATTTCTCAGGTTTCCACTTTTGGTGTTACCGTTCGTCTGGAAAATACGGCATTGGGCACCGTTCCGATAGAGGAATTAGGTGATGAATATTTCTCTTTCGATCCTGCGCGCCATTTATTAAGTGGCGTATCTACGGGCAGGGTGTATCGTTTAGGGCAGCGCTTGCGCGTTGTGTTAGTGGCGGCGTATCCTCGTGGTCGTCGTTTGGCGTTTAAGCTTGCCCCTGAAGAGCGTCACGATACAAGACTTTCATACGCAACTGATCGCTGGATATAATACATAACGAATTAAAGATAAGAGGTACCCATGGCAAAAGTAGATAAAGAATATTTAAAACAATTGGTCGAAACTCCTTCGGTAACGGGCACTGAAACTAACGTTGCCACCTTGGTTCGTGAGCGCTTGGCAGATACTGCCGATGTTATAGAAACCAACGTTATGGGCTCAGTCCATGCGCGTCTGTATGGCAAGTCAGAAGCTCCTTCAGTCATGATTGCGGCGCATATGGATGAAGTTGGTCTTATGGTTACCCATATTAGCGACCAAGGTTTTCTGAACGTAGCCGCGGTAGGAGGAGTTGACGCAGCAATTCTTCCTGGTACTCGCGTAGATGTACATACCCAAAAAGGCGTTCTGCGTGGTGTGGTAGGACGAAAGCCTATTCATCTTATTGAGCCAGATGAACGTAAAAAGGTTACGCCTTTAACGGGCCTGGTAATCGATTTAGGCCTTTCTGCTCGTCGTGTTAAGTCGCTGGTGCGTGTGGGCGATGTTATTACCTACGGTGTAGGGTTTGAAAAACTTGGCAAGGGTATGGCGGTATCGCGCGGCTTTGATGACAAAGCGGGTGTTTATGTAATTACCCGCGTTATGGAAGAACTTAAAAAGCAGGGTGGTGCTAAGGGCGACTATATCTGTGCGGCTACCGTCCAAGAAGAAATTGGGTTGCGTGGTGGCACTACGTCTGCTTTCGGGGTAAATCCAGAAGTAGCTATTGCGGTAGATGTAACCCATGCAACAGATTATCCTGGTATTGATCAGAGCCGCTATGGCAAGATCGTATGTGGTGAGGGACCTGTTATTGCTCGTGGCCCCAATATCAATCCTGTAGTATTTGAGCGTTTGTGTGCTGCTGCGAAAAAGGAGGGTATCTCTGTTCAGTTCGAAGCAGAGCCAGGGGTAACGGGAACCGATGCGGGAACAATGCAAATCCAGCAAGGTGGTTGTGCGGCTGGCTTAGTATCTATTCCATTGCGTTATATGCATACTCCTAATGAAGTTTTGAAATTGTCCGACCTTGAAGATGTGGTGGTATTGCTGAAGCGCTTTATCCTTGATCTTGATGAAGACGTTTCGTTTGTGCCTGGAATGTAGAAATATGGCAGCAAAAGAAGAAAAGACTATTGCAAAGAATCGTCGTGCATTTCACGACTATGAAATTATTGATACCTACGAGGCTGGCATTGTGCTTACGGGTACCGAGGTGTGTTCTCTGCGTGAAAACAATTGCCAGTTAACGGATTGCTTTGCGCTTATTCGCAAAGGGGAGGTATGGCTTAATAACCTTCATATCTCTCCCTATAGTCATGGAAATTTGAATAACCCTGATCCTGATCGCAAACGAAAGCTTCTTCTTCATCGCAAAGAGATTCGTGATCTTGAGCGCAAAACGCAAGAAAAGGGAATGGCTTTAGTGCCAATTAAGATTTATTTTGATCGCAATTCCCGTGTGAAGTTAGAACTTGCGGTTGCTCGTGGTAAAAAGTTGTATGACAAACGTGCAGCAATGGCAGAACGTGACTCTAAGCGTGAAATTGAACGTGCGATAAAGCAGCGTTATCGATAGGTAGGAAAGGTTATGAACGAAGACGTTTATAAGATGATTGACACCCTCCATGCGCGTCTTGATGACGTTCGTGGGGCTGTTGAGTCTCTACACTGCGAGGCGGTAGGTTACGCAGAAAAGCTCGACAAAGTTGACGATAAGCTGTATTTGCTTCAGTGCGAAATCGAAAAACTTGCTGCATCTTCTAAACAAGAGGAGCAAACACCAGCTGAGCAAGCGCCTGAAGCAAGTAACACTCAAACAGAGGGCGATCAGGCTGAAGAAGCTAGCCAGGCAAAAAAGGAAAGTACTGATACTGAAGAGCAATCAGAAGGGGATTCTAAGAAGAAAGAAATCTTTTCTGATGACATGAAAGAAAACCTGGCTGATGCTGGTCGTGCGATTGGCAATATTTATCGTGATGGCAAAGAGGTTATCACCGAGCTGTCAGGCACCATGGGAGATTTGAAGGACATCTTCTCGTTTGGTAAGAAGCGATAACGCAAAGAAGAGAGCACGTTTTGCTGCGTACTACGCCTTATATAAAGGTTCGAAACGAACTCAGAACACTAACTTTTTATTGCGCCCGTAAGGGCGCTTTTTATTTAAGCATGATGCAGCGAGCGCATGAAAAAACCCTCGGAACGAGGGTATTTGAACAGCGAAAGCGGTGAGCTGAGACTTTTATATAAGGCGTATAAAACAACAATGAGCTATTCGTATCCTATTCAACGCTTATGCTGCAACCACAAAAAGCCACCCGATGGGTGGCTTAACTTTGCGATATGAAAAGAGTGGGAGAGTTTTCTCTGCCCAGATAAGCGCACGAGTTATGCGCGCTCTACCTTTCCAGCCTTCATACACTTGGTGCAAACGTTAGCACGCTTTACCTTGCCGTTTACCTTGATGGTGACCTTCTGGATGTTAGGACGGAAAGTGCGGTTGCTTACACGATGAGAGTGGCTGATGCTACGACCAGCGCTTGGTGCCTTACCGCAGATCTCGCAAACTTTGGACATTCTTAATCAACTCCATTTACTCTGATATTGGGCACGGTTAGTTACCGTTGATTTCAAAAGCCTGACTACTATATCACACACCGAATGATCGTCCAAGCTATTTCTTTGTGAGTTTTTCTTGAAACTTGTGTAATAAATGAAGAAATACAGAAAAATAGTTAGCCAATCGAAGCAATTTTGTATCTTCGGTGCGTAGTATTCACTCTGGCAAACCGATGTGTGCTGCAATCCGTTATACTAAGAACTTGGTCATTAGTCATTTGATGCTTTTGCGGCATCTATGAAAGGACAGTTATATGAGCAATGAAATTGCGGGCGATCTTGTCGTTTCTGAAGAAGTAATAGCTGATGTGGCAGGGCACGCTGCTACGCGTAGTCGGTATGGCTGCTCCTAATGCAGTTGACGGACTGGTGAAAATCCTTCCCAAGTCCCGTTTGCGTCGCGGTATTGTTGTATCAACTGATGAGGAAGGCACTCTTGTAAGCCTGTATGTCATTTTGGAACATGGCGTTAACATCAGTACGGTTTCTGAGAACTTAGTTGATCAGGTTACTTTTGCTTTGAGGGAATTTGTTCGCACTCCATTAAAGGGTGTTGAAGTTCACGTTCAGGGGATTAAGGTTCGCTAGTTTTTATAAAAGCGAATGAAACTTTTTGCCAAACACGAAAGTGCGTTTTTATGTTCGTGTTTATAAATACGCGCGTGGCAATCAGGTCTATAGAGGAGCTAGTAAAAACAAATGAGCAACTACACGTCTAACGATATCGTTAATGCTATCGCTTCAGCAGCGAAAGCGTTAGCTGCTCGCAAGGAAGAGATTAACCGACTAAACGTATTCCCCGTGCCTGATGGTGATACGGGTACTAATATGTCTCTTACTCTTGCTATGGTCGTAGAAAACCTGGCAAAGCTACCTATTGGCGCTTCTGACGAAGAACGTCGTCTCGCTATTACTTCTGGCGCTTTGATGGGTGCTCGTGGTAATTCTGGTGTAATTACCTCTCAGATTATGCGTGGTCTTTGTGAAGGCATTGCTGATCACGAAGCGTTTGATCTTGTAGCCGTTGATGATGCGTTCGATCGCGCAGTAGAAGTTGCCTTTAATGCGGTTCGCAAACCTGTTGAAGGCACTATTTTGACCGTTTTGCGTGACACGGCAGCAGCAGCACGTAAGGCTCGCAAAAAGAAGATGGACTTAGAAGAAGGTCTTCGTTTTATCGTGGGCGAATCCTATGCTTCCGTTCAACGCACTCCCGATTTGCTTCCTGTTTTGAAGGAAAACGGCGTAGTTGACGCAGGCGGCTTCGGTCTTGCTATTTTCTTTGATTCTTTTGTATCTGCACTTACCGGTCGTACCGATTCTATGGGAGATGAACTTGCCTTTGCTCGTACCGCAGCTCCTAAGGTCGAAATCGAACAGATTAACGACTGGGAAGGCTCTGCCTATATGTACTGCAATGAATTCCTGGTTGATTCTGACACACTTGATCCAGAAGAGGCACTGGACTTCTTGCAGACCATGGGTGACTGCGAATTGTGCGTAGGCACTAATCCTAAGTTCAAGGTGCATGTTCATTCCAATACTCCCGATAAGGTATTGGCATACTTCTTGGAGCGCGGACAAATTTCTGAGGTATTCATCCATAACATGAAGCTTCAGAGTGAAGAACGTACTGCGAAGCTAGAGCAGGAACAGGTAGAAGAGGCTAAATCAATTGGATTTGTTGCTGTAGCAGCAGGTACGGGTAATGCTGCTATTTTGAAGAGCCTTGGTGTTGACTATGTGGTATCAGGTGGTCAGACCATGAATCCTTCCACTAAGGAATTGCTTGATGCAGTAAATTCCGTTAACGCAGATGCCGTTATCATTTTGCCCAACAACAGCAACATTATTATGGCTTCCCAGTCTTGCGTTGAGGTTTCCGAAAAGCCTTGTGCTGTAGTTCCTACCAAGAGTGTTCCTGAGGCTTTTTCTGCCATGTTTGCTTTCGATGAGAGCGCTTCTTTGGAAGAAAACGTTGAGGCAATGACAGAAGCTCGTGAGGAAGTTAAAACGGGAGAAATTACTCACGCTATTAAGGATTCCAAGGATGTTCATGGCAATCCTATCCATGATGGTGATGTTATTGGTATTGCAGCAGGCGAGCTTGAGGTAGTTTCCGATTCTATTGAAGATGCTACCTTGCGTGTTTTGGAAGTTCTCGAAGCTGAAGATGCTGATACTTTAACCATTCTTGCTGGTGAGGATTATTCTGATGAAGCCTTTGAGGCTTTGATTTCCCAGATTGAGGATGCGTACGAGGATCTCGAAATCGATTCTCATCGTGGTGAACAACCTTTGTATCCTATTATTCTTTCGGTGGAATAAGAAACGTACCTGCCGATTGGTATAGGTTACTTGCTTGAATAAGGGGCGATAATCCCTGTGGTGCTATCTAAGCAACAGCAAAATAAGCATGATTTTTCGAAGGCGGATCAAGGAGTGTACCTTGACCGCCTTCATGCTACGTTGGCCCTCGAAAATCCTGTCACCAGCGTAAAGCAGGTTAGTGATACGCGTGCTCGCATGTTATATCAGTCATTTGGCGTGAAAACGTTGCGAGATTTGTTGGGATTGTACCCGCATCGCTATATAGATATGTCTGCCTTATCTTCTATTCAACAGGCAGAAATTGGAAAACAATACACCATTGCGGCAACGGTGTATGACATTAAGCAAAAGCGCCCTCGTCCACGTTTGTCTTTGGTGGAAATTTCATTGGTAGATGAAAGCGGGCTTATGTTGGTTACCTGCTTTAATCAGCCTTGGTTGATGGAATCTCTTGAAAAAGGACAACGTGTTTCGGTTTCAGGCAAAGTGGAATTTTCTTACGGTTTTAAACGTATGACCAATCCGCTTATCGTTGTGCACGAAGAAGGAGAATCAATCGAAGGGGTGGTACTGCCCGTACACCCTTCGGTAGCTAAAATTCCTCGAACCACTATGCGAAGGTTGATTTCCAACGCGCTTGATTCCGTACGTGGTCTCTATGATCCACTTCCTTTGTATTTACGAAGTCGTTATAGATTGTACTCACGTGCTCAGGCGCTGCGTGGTGTGCATAATCCTCATTCGCTTGCCGATGCCAAGCAGGCTCGTCGTCGTTTGCGCTATGAAGAGCTTTTCTTTTTGGAATTAGAACTTATCGAACAGGAACAGAAACGAATTGAAGGAGTTATTCCTTTCGAACACGTAATCCAAGGTCCTTGTCAGGACGCGCTGCGTGCGGTGATGCCCTTTGCTTTAACTGAAGATCAGCAAGCGGCTATTGCTACTATTTCGGATACTATGGCGAACGCATATCCGATGAACCACCTTCTTTTAGGAGATGTTGGTACGGGTAAAACTATGGTTGCCGCATTCGCTTTGGCGGCGTGTGCCGATACAGGGACCCAAGCATTGATGATGGGACCGACCGAAGTTTTGGTTCGTCAGTACGGCGCTTCCTTAGGTCCTCTATTCGATCAGATTGGAATAACGTGGGCAACACTTACAGGATCAACTTCAGCAAAAGAGCGACAAGATATTCTTGATCAGTTGCAGGCAGGTACTTTGCAGGTCCTTTTTGGTACTCACGCTCTTCTGGAAAATGATGTAAAGCCGAAATGCTGTTCACTTATCTGTATAGACGAACAACAACGATTTGGTGTTGAGCAGCGTCAAACCTTGGTCGAAAAAGCACCAGGTGCTGATATTTTATCGATGACCGCTACTCCTATTCCTCGCTCTCTTGCTCTCGCACTTTATGGGGGTCTGTCTTTGTCGTATTTGCGCAAAGTGCCCGCCAAACAAGGGGGAAGGCAAACAAAAGTATGCCATTTTTCCGAAGAGGGTATTGCCTATGATGCCTTGCGCGCAGCACTTGATAGGGGAGAGCAAGCCTATGTAATCTGCCCTCTTATTGGTCTTGATTTACCCGAAAAAGAAAAAGGCGCATCATCTGCGGAATATTTAGAAGAAGATAGCCATTCCACTATTGAATATGCTGCTATTGAATGGGGTATTGAACACGATGAAGTGGATGCTGCTCTGTCGGGGGATAGTATATCTGCTGCTACCATGCATGCAAAAGTACTCCAAGAGCAAATTGTTCCACAGGCTCGTGTAGGGCTTTTGCATGGCAAGATGGCTTCCGCTGAAAAAGATGCCATGATGGAACAATTCAGGGCAGGACAAATAGATGTTTTGGTGTCTACTACCGTAGTCGAGGTTGGTGTTGATGTGCCCAACGCCACGGTCATGATTATTGAGGATGCTGATAGATTTGGTTTAGCTCAGCTTCATCAGCTTCGCGGTCGTGTTGGTAGAGGCACCCTGCCTGGTTCGGTATTTCTGGTATCACGCTCTAAAGCTCCGCAAGCACTTGAGCGCTTGCGTGTAATGGAGCAGGTAGACGATGGATTCACCCTTTCCGAATACGACCTTTCTCTTCGTAGAGAAGGTGATATTTTCGGGAGCCGTCAACATGGTCGCTCACGTCTGGCTTTGGTAAATGTTATGCGCGATAAAGCTATTATTGAAGCGGCCTACAACGATGCGCGATCATGCTATTTTGGAAGCGATCTATCAACGGATGAAAAAAATCTTTTAAAGCGTGAGCTGCAGGTACTGCAGAAAGCGAGGGAAAAGTGAGAATAATTGCAGGCGAATTTCGTGGAAGACCTCTAAAAACGCTTAAAGGCGATCTTACGCGTCCTACAACCGATAGAGTACGAGAAGCGCTCATGAGCTCGCTTTTTAGCGCGCGAGGATCGTTTGCGGGCGCAAAAGCGCTTGATGCGTTTGCTGGATCGGGTGCGTTAGGGCTTGAATGCTTAAGCCGCGGAGCAGATTTTTGTTTGTTTTGCGAACAAGATCGCCAAGCGCAGCAGATAATTGAACAGAATTGTCGTGCGCTTAAACTTCCGAAAGAGCGGTATCGATTACGCAAAGGCGATACTTTTTCGCTACCTCAAAGCATCCATACGGCCTTTGACCTGCTATTCTTTGATCCGCCGTATGCTTATGATGCCGCCGATATTTCTGCGTTGATAGAAGCGCTTGATAAGGCAGGATGTATAGCCGATGACGCCTTGATCTGTTATGAGTACGCCAAAAATGATGCAACTTCGGTAAATCAGGCTTTTGATGCGTTAAAATACGACAAGGTTTCTGTAAAACATTATGGAGACACATCTCTTATTACCCTTAGGAAGGAATAACAATGAAGAGAGCGGTTGTTCCGGGAACATTTGATCCCATCACCGCAGGCCATGTAGACGTTATCAAGCGTGCTTCGCAAATTTTTGATGACGTGGTCGTAGCAGTAGCTCAGTCAGTAAAGAAAAACCCTATGTTCGATCTTGAAACAAGGGTGAGCCTTGCAACTCAGGCAGTAGCAGATCTTCCCAATGTAAGCGTTATTAGCTTCGATGGTTTGCTTGTTGATTGCGTTCGTGAACTTGATGCACACGTAGTCGTTAAAGGTCTTCGTGCTATTACTGACTTTGAATACGAATTCCAAATGACTGCACTCAATTACGAACTGAGCCAGGATTTGGAGACGTTCTTTATCATGTCGCCTCCTAAGTTTATGTATCTTTCTTCATCCATTATTCGCGAAATGGCATCTATGGGTGGCAACATCAAAGGATTTGTTCCTCCTTGCGTTGAAGATGCATTGCGAAATTATTTTGCGGATGCTTATAAAAACTCCGGAAATTAAGAAAACTTTTCTTCAACATATTTTCAAATTTATTTAAAGATGAGGGTCTATTTCTGCGTACACGTGCGGTTTCTGATAGACTCTAGGGTTGAATACAAAGAATTTTGCGATAATATGGCTTATCGTGCTTATTTCCCGAAAAGCTCGGAAAGGTAGTTTATGGACGAAACAGGAGTATTGAATCTGATTGATGAGCTTACTATGCTCATTGAAGATTCTAAACCGGCTTTTGGTAAAAATAATTTAAGGCAGGTTGACGCACAGGCTGCTTTTGAAATTCTTGATGAAATTCGTGATACGTTCCCAAGCGAATTTGCTCAAG
>URVA01000030.1 GCA_900551155.1 uncultured Eggerthella sp.
CTTTCCTATTGAGCCACCGTGGGGGATAGGGGTTGTTTTGCCTGCACCTGTCGCGAAACGATTCTGGGTAAAGTAGTGCTCGTCTGGATGGGGGGCGTTGGAACCAGAAGGCGTTTCTATATCGGATTCTTCGCGATCAAAGACAGGTGGCTTAGGAGGCCTTTTCTTGGCAGGGAGAGATGAAGAATCCCATGGGGAGTCAGACGAATAAGCAGAATTACCTGTATTGTTTGCCGCAGGTCTTTTCTGAGACGAAATTACGGGCACTTCAATTTCGTATGTTTGCGATGTGTTGTCAGGCGGAAGTTCGGGACCGCCTTCCTTATGTTCGTTAGGAACAAATGAATGAGCTTTGGAAAACGTTATGCTTGTTTCTGTATATGCAGCAAGTGATCCTATCCCCAGATAATCACGTTCAAGCATAATCGCAAGGCTAAATAGCTGGTCTTTATTCATGCCACGACCGTCATCAGCAACGCAGAGAGCGAGACCCTTTTCGTTTACGTTAAGAGAAATAGTAATGTGGCAGTGCTCGGGATTATGCTTTAGGGAATTGTCTACCGCATTGCGTAGCGCACGCTTAAGAAGGCGTTCGTCTCCGCTTATGGAAAGATGAGCTGCTGCTTCGGCTATGTCTAAGTCGAAATCGACATGATCGTCCATTCCTTGATTAAGGTAGTCCGCTACAACACTGCGAAGCAACTTTGCCAACACGATGGTGTCAATTTTTAAGGGCTGCATATCGTATTCAAGCTGAGTAGCAATATTGAGATCTTCAATTAGGTCGCGAATGCGAACGCCTTGACGCGTGATAATGGCAGCAGATTCGCGCGTGCTTTCTGGAAGGGCAGTGTCGTTTTCGATGCGTTCGGCATGGCCCATGGCAACGGCAAGCGGGGTGCGCACATCATGAGACACTCCCGCAACCCAGTTTTTGCGGGCAGTTTCTTTGCGCAAAAGAGTATCCGATACTGCGTTAATACGATTACCTACTACCCGCAGCATGCCTCCGAAGCGAACTTTGGCAGGTTTTCCTTGGGCAAGGTTATCAAGCGCATCAAGCATAGGACCAGTGTTCTTAAGTAAGCTTCGTTGGGAGAGCGCATACAGCAAGAATACAATGAGCAGGTCAATGGTAAATATCATCAAAAAGTAGAGAGGGATGCGCAAGAAAGCTTGGCTTGAAAGCGTGATTCCGAAGAATACATACTGCGAATCGGGATATCCCATTATGACAAGATCGGAATTTTTCGTCCAAATAAAGATGACATAGTCTGAATAGGCTCGGTCGTGCGAAAGGACTGCGATTTCATTTTGCGTAAATGAAGAGGGGAAGTCGCTGGGGGTGTTGAAGCTCCACTCAACTTCGCCCTTTTCGTTAACAAGAAGCGCCCAAGCGTTTTTTGCAAGAAGTGATTGTTCGATTTCGTTGTCATCGAGCGTCCATGTTCCTTTGTCATCTTGCCAAAGTGAATCCGCGATATTGGAAACATGGATCCGTCCTTCGCTCTGAGTGGAATTGGGGTCGGTGCCTTCATAGTAAGAGGCGTTTGCTTCGAACAGTGCAATCGCAATATAGAGAAACATATCAACCACAAGGATAAGTAGAGCCATGCAGGTAAAAAGACCCACATGCTTTAGGGTAAAAAATCTCCCTTGAGGTTTATTGTTGCTTCGAGAGGTCATCATGCCTCTTTTTCTACGAGTAGCTTGTATCCTAATCCCTTCATGGTTATAAGCGATTCTGGTTTTGAAGGATTAAGCTCAATTTTTTCGCGAATGCGTCTGATATGGGTCATAAGGCTTTGTTCATAACCAAATGACGACCCCCAACACTCTTCGCATAGATGATCAGTGGTCACAATGCGGTTAGCGTTGTTCGCCAATATGCGAAGTAATTCGCTTTCTTTAGCGGTTAAAAAGGTGGGCTCACATCCATCTTTTTGTACCTCAACGTTGTCGAGGTCTATCGTGCAATGCGCCAGGCGAAGAAGTGGTTCATCGTCGGGATAGCAACGGCGCAAAACGGCATACATGCGCAAAATAAGTTCTTGCGCAGAAAACGGCTTCGTTAAGTAATCATCTGCGCCAGAGCGCAATCCAGTAAGACGATCTGCTGTTTCGTCTTTCGCAGTAAGAAAAATTACAGGCAGAGGACGTCCTGGTGAAAGCGAACGTAAATAGGTACAGAGGGTAAAGCCATCACCATCGGGCAACATAACATCTAGGATTGCAAGATCGGGATGATATTGCTCGTAGGCGGCTAAGCCGCCAGCAACATCGCTAGCGGTAATTACCTTATCGAAACCGTCTGCTTGCAGCACCGTTTCCAGTAAATGAAGCAGTTCGGGTTCGTCGTCTACCAATAGGATTGTTTTGCTATGTAGAGAATCTTTTGCCATAGCTGCATTGTAGGCGCATTGGCAAGCTGTTTTAGTGCCATTTTCTAAAAGTCAGGTAAATGTTAGGTACCCGCCAGAACGCAGTAAGGAGCGCTTTTTAGTCTTTCTTTAGGCAATTATTTAAAGAAAGGAATTCTGATGACGAGAACCATAAATCCAAACACCATAGTGGAAGTGCGTGATGTATCGAAATGCTATGGCGGAAAGATGGGCAGGCATGGTCATTCGGAAAACATGACACGGGCACTTAATCATGTGAATTTCACGGTAACGCAAGGTGAATTTGTAGCAATTATGGGTCCTTCAGGTTCAGGCAAGTCAACCTTGCTCAATTGTCTTGCCACTATTGATAGTCCCACCAATGGACACATCATTATTGGTGGCAAGGATGTGGTAGGTCTTTCTTCAAAGGAGCTTGCCCGTTTTCGCAGGGAAGAACTTGGTTTTGTTTTTCAGGATTCTAATTTGCTCGATACCCTTACGGTTAGAGAAAACATTGCCCTTGCGCTTACTATTTCTCGTGTGCCTGCGCGCACTATTAACGAACAAGTAGAATCGCTTGCACGTCAACTATCTATAGAACAAACGCTTGATCGCTACCCCTATGAGGTATCTGGTGGGCAAAAGCAGCGAGCCGCGGCAGCGCGTGCGTTTATTACAAAACCGCACCTTATCTTAGCTGATGAGCCTACCGGCGCTCTTGATACGAAATCGGCTCGAGACTTGCTTGATACCCTGGAATTTCTTCACGCTATGGGGGCAACGATTTTGATGGTAACCCACGATTCAAGCGTAGCGAGTCATAGTGATCGCATTGTGTTTATTCGCGATGGCCGCTTGTGGGGTCAGATGAATAGGGGCGACAACGATCGAAAAACGTTTTTAGCACGCATCATTGCTGCCACTTCTCAGCTGGAAGAAGGTGATGAAGGTGCTTGCTAAATTAGCTTTTGCAAATGTGCGACGCTCCTATAAGGACTTCGCAATCTACTTCTTTACGCTACTTATTGGCGTTGCGGTATTTTATGCCTTTAATTCCATTACTGCTCAAGACGCAGTTTTGGCATTTGATACATCGCAGGGCAACATGATTGAGCTTTTGTCGTATCTCATCAATGGCGTGTCGGTGTTTATTTGTGTCATTCTGGCATTTTTGGTGGTATATGCTAGTCGCTATCTCATTAAACGACGCAATAAAGAATTTGCTATCTATTTGCTTTTAGGCATGCCAAAAGGTACGTTGCTGCGTTTAACGCTCGTGGAAACTTTGATTGTTGGCCTGGTTTCTTTGGTAGCGGGTATTGGTCTGGGTTTGCTTATCTCGCAAGGACTTTTGTATGTCACGGCGTTTATGTTTGTGGTAGATATTCCTGGATTCACGTTCTTTGTTGCTCAAGATGAGTTGCTGAAAACCGTTGTTGTCTTTTTGATTATTTTCGCATTGGCCCTGTTCTTTAATGTGGGCTACGTCATGAAGGCAAAGCTTATTGATCTTATTCAATCTGAACGCAAAAACGACACTTTAAAGCTTCGCAGTATTCCGCTTTCGTTTTGTTTGTTTTTGGTATCGTGCGTCGTTATTGGTGTTTCGTATTATTTGCTTTCCGAAAACGGCATTGTGGTTAATCCTACCTTTGGAGCTGCCACGGCACTTGTTTGTGTGGGTACGCTGCTGTTTTTCTATTCGCTATCGGGCTTTTTGCTTCGCGTAATTCAATCGATAAAGCCGCTCTACTATCGCGGGCTTAATATGTTCACTTTGCGGCAGGTAGCTTCTCGTATTAATTCGTCGTTTGTTTCCATGGCGGTAATTTGTATGACGTTGTTTTTAGCTATTACCAGTGTGGCGGGTGGCGTAGGCATTTCGCTTTCTATGCAAAATAGCATGGCGTCTATTACTCACTATGATGCGAGCGTGACATCGTATTACAGTGTAGCTTCGAGTCTTGAGGGCAGCGATTATTCAAATGAAGTAAAGCAGCGTTATGAGGCTGTTCAGAGCTATCTTGAGGACCATGACTACAACATGGCACAAGGAATTGCCGATGATGCGAAAAAACTGGGATTGCCAGATTTTAACAGCGTGATTCGCGAAAGCGCACAAGTGGATATGTATGATTCTGAGGCTACCTTTGGTCAGTTAGACGAACAGCTTGGCAAGCCCATGACCGACTATGTGGGTGAAGAAATGATAAATCCTGACTATATCGACCAAACGCTGAGCATAGTTCCCGTCTCTCAATATAATCACGCGATGGAAATCAGTGGACGCCAAGGTATTTCGCTTGGTCGCGACGAAGCGGTTTTAAATTGCGACACTGATGTCGTTATGGATTATGCACGTGATGTGGCTAAATCGGGGATTACTCTTAATGTATTCGGCCACGATCTAGCGGTTGATCACGATCTTAATACTGAAACGTTCCAAACAACTTCAATTCCAGGGCAGATGGGTATTCTTATTGTGTCGGACGAAATTATTCCCGATGGCGCAGTTCCAGTAACTTCAATCCTGAATGTTCAGTTCACCAATAATCCTGGTGCAGAAAAACAATGGAAGGATATCTATGAGGGTATTTCTACCTCTGAAGATCCTGAAACGTGGCCTTTAAATATGGGTATGACAAAAGAAGAAGTTTTTAGTCAAAACATTGGTCTGACTACCATCATTGCGTATTTGGCAATTTATATTGGTCTTGTTCTTGTGGTGGCTTGTGCGGCAATTTTGGCTATCCAACAGTTAACCAGCGCAAGTGATAATCGTACGCGTTATCAGTTGCTTAACAAACTGGGTGCGCCGCGCTCAATGGTTAACGGTGCCTTGTTTAAGCAGATTTTGATTGCCTTTTTGTTCCCGCTTATTTTGGCAATTGCCCACTCTCTTTGCGCATTGCAGGAGGTGGTAACGCTGGTGCAATTGTTTGGCCATTTGGATATTGGGCAGACAAGTGTAGTAGTGTCGGGAGCTTTCTTGGCGGTATATGGCCTGTACTTCGTTTTGACGTACGTGGCTGCTCGTGGGGTTATTCGCTCAGATAGATAGAGGATTTATTTGTAGTGAGTGGATTTCCTCAGAAATAGAGTTCCAGGGGCTAGAGAGGTGTCCTGAGCATCGAGGTTAATGGAACTAGAGGAGCTTTGAGTGTGGAGCTCCATGGTAGAAGGTATCAAACATGGAGCTCCATGGCCTCGAGACATCTCAGGCATGGAGCTCCATAAATCTAGGCGTCAATTTAGCAATTAAGCGCGTGTCTTAGCTTGTTCTTTTTCTTTCTTGTCGGCCTCAACAAGGGATTCGATAGAAGCCAAGTTTGCCATGGTGGAGCGAATGATGTCGGAGCGAGAAAGCGAACCAACAAGGCAACCTTGAGCATCAACGACAGGGATCTTTTTAATGCGCTTTTCTGCCAACATGCGACAGGCATCGTCAAGGGAGGAGCCACTTGGCACGGAAATAGCTCCCTTGGTTGCGATGCGCATTACATTTAAGTCAATCAGGTCAGCTACGCGCTGCATGAAGTTCTCTGTTTCGGGAATCTGATACAACATGCGGGTAGCATCTAGGACGTGTCCATCGCTGCGACCGATGTATTTCATGATGTCGCCATCAGAAATGAAGCCGACAACCTTATTATCTGAGTCCACAACAGGAACACCTGAAGTTTTGTTTGCCGCTAAGATTTGAGCTACTTCACGAATCGTATCGGTGTCATGAACAAAATAGGGCTCTTTGTTCATGGCTAAATCAACGGCAATATGATCGTTTGCTTTAGTGGGCATACGTACTGCTTCGATTGACGTTGCAAAGCTAGGCTTTCGGTTATCGCGCACGGAAATGACGATTACCAAGAAAATAATAACCATCAGCGCTGCGGTAAAGCAGAATGCAATACGATCTCCTATCATGGTCTGCTCCAGGGCGGGCATCTCGGGGAATAAGAAAACGGAGGTAGCCGAAAGAGATACCAAAATAGCGGTACCGAGTGAGGCACCTACCTGGTTCAGGGTGTTTGACAAGGCATTTGCATGTTGGATAACACTATTGTCGAGCGAGTTGATACCCCATGTGTTGATAGGGGTAATCGTGCCAGTAATGCCGACTGACAAGCAGGTGTACACCGCAATAATGAAGGGGATAGGGGTATCAAGAGAAAAGGCGATTAAGCCACAGCCGCCAAGTAAGAGAATGAACGCACAGGGGATTATTACCTTGCGGGGGCCGAATTTGTCGAACCAGCGTCCCGCGAAGTAGCCAAGAATAGCACCAATAACTGCACCAGACAGCATAACAAGACCCGTTTCAAGGGCAGAAATACCAAGCAAATTCTGCAGATAAATGGGCAGCAATACGCCTGTGCCAACCAGCGCAGCTTGAAGCCCTGCAACCACCGCAACTGTGATTGCGTAATTACGTGTTTTTAAAATGCTTACTTTCAAAAGAGGCACTTCAAGTTTGAGCTGTCTTACAACAAATAAGGTAAGCAAAATAACGCCAATAACTATCAAGCTTGCTGGTAGTGCAATAACTGCAGCAGAGGTAATTGAAGAAAGTCCGTAAAGCAGGCTTAACAAACCTAAAGAACATAAGGCAACAGAAGGCTTATCAAACGAAGTTGGCTCAAATTCACCGTAACTTTCAAGGAAAAGTACTGCGCAGAGCACGATTACGACAGCAAGTGCACAAACTAGCAAGAACAGTGCGCGCCAACCAACACTGTCCACTAACAAACCGGATACAGAAGGGCCAATTGCGGGAGCGAATCCAATAGCCAAAGAAACGATACCCATAGCACTTCCGCGTTTTTCACGGGGGAAAATAAGCAGAATTACCGTGAATACCATAGGCATTGCAATGCCCGTTGCTACTGCTTGGCACATACGTCCAATAAGAAGTACGGCAAATACAGGAGCGATTCCCGCTAGAAGTGATCCAATAGCAAAAGTAGACATGCCGAAAACAAAGAGCTTTTTAGTGGAGAAGCGCCCGATGAGGTAAGCCGAAAGGGGAATTACTACTGCTTCAACAAGAGAATACGCTGAGGTAAGCCACTGGACCGTGGTTGCATCAACATGCGTGTCTGCCATGATAACGGGCAGTGCAGGTGAAAGCAGTGTTTGGTTAAGTACAGCAAGTAGCGTACCTGAAAGCAAAATAACAACGATGATAATCTGCTTGCGGGTAAGACCCATATAAATGCTCCTTTCAAGTGCGGGGTTGTGCTAGAGGTCAAAAATATTTACACTGCGTGTAAAAAATTATTGACGCAAAAAGAGGGCACCTCGTACAAGAGATGCCCTGACTGATTCCACACTAATAATAGAGACGAATAAATGTCGATTCAAACACTTGATTGCAACTTCACATAAATGCAACAACCTAACATGTTCATTTTGGGCGAATAGCTCCTTTGTCGCAGCGATTGCCCCACGCATCAATAAGTTCATCGTCGCGGTAGACGCAGACGATTTCACAATGATTTGCGCATTTTTGGCAGACCACTTCGCGTGTGGTGAATTCGATGTCGTCAATGTTGAACGAAAAAGGCTTACGCTGTGATGCGGGAGCATCGGCTGCAAGAAGAGCGGCGCCAAATGCGCCCATTAAATGGCCATCAGGATCTACCAACACTTCTTGTCCAAGTGTTTCCTCGAAGAAATGAACGACACCTACATTTTTGCTAACGCCACCCTGAAAAACAATAGGAGCGATAATTCGTTTGCCTTTACCTACGTTGTTTAAGTAGTTGGTCGCTACTGCTTTGCAAAGACCAGCAATAACGTCTTCACGCGCGTAGCCAACTTGGATTTTGTGAACCAAGTCGCTCTCTGCAAAAACGGTACAGCGTGCAGCAATATTTGCAGGATGCTTAGAGGTAAGGGCTATCGGGCCGAAGTCTTCAACTTCTACGCCAAGGCGATGGGCTTGGCTTGAAAGAAAAGAGCCCGTGCCTGCAGCACAGAGGGTATTCATGGCGTAATCGGTGGCAATGCCGTTTTCTACGCAAATGATCTTAGAATCTTGTCCACCAATTTCTAAGATAGTGCGTACATCAGGATGAAGATGGGTAGTGCCTACCGCGTGTGCGGTAATTTCGTTTTTTACTACCGTGGCATTAAGGATAGCGCCAACCAGACGGCGAGCACTGCCAGTGGTGCCAACGGCAACCACTTCAAATTCATCGTGATCAATTTGGCTTGCCAAATCATCAACAACGCGTTTTGCGGCATCGGTGGGGTTACCTTCAGTCCATAAATAGGAGCGGGCGATAATTTCACCCGCTTCGTCGATGATGACGCCTTTGGTTGAAATTGAGCCAGTATCTATACCAAGAAATGCAGAGGTCATTAGCGAGCCTTTCTCATAGCAATCATGTCATAAAACGCTTCAAGTCGGGTATCAAGCCCTGTATCACTCGTTTGTGAATCGTAGCTAAGATACAAAATAGGAATGTGGTAGTCATTGCTTAATCGCTGCAGTACGGGCATACAGTCAATTTCTGGAGTGCATCCCGACGATTTTAAGTGAATGATGCCGTCAAAGCCTTCTTCGGCATAATGCTTTGCTGCCGCTATAGAAAGCGTTGAGGTAGGACCCATATCAAACGATACATATTCCGAAACACTGCGACGCAGATTTTCTTCGTTATAGCGCAAAATACGGTTAGTTAAATTAACGGTTCGCGCAAGAGACACACCCATTGAACTGAGTTTATCTTCGATAAACAAATTAGACCTTGGATCAACCCCTGTGAAAAATTCTCCTATCAGACCTACTCGTATAGGGTCGTTGGGTATTTTGATAGGAAGATCTTCGAGGATGCGCATATGATGGCGATAGACTGCTGCCATTTGGGTAGCACCTGTGACGGTGTTCATTTCGGCAAAAAAGTCTTTTTGAGCACGCTTAAACGATCCAGGATCTTTTTCAAAACCAGCAAGTTCCAAATAGCGATCATGGTAGGAATCGAGGGCCTCGATCATTTTAAGCACGACAAGAAAGTTCTTTACACCCTTCGATACTGAAAGGTCGGGATTTACTTTTTTCTTGCAGATAGAAAGATATTCCTGCAAGGGTTTGCCGCTTACTGTGGCAAAGTTAAGCATCTCGAAGTCGTAGCCCATATCGCGCAGAATTGACTCTTGAAGTTCGCCATAATAGCCTAATCGGCAAGGACCAGTAAGCTGGACAAGCACATCGGCGCCCATATCGAGGGCTTCAATATAGTCGCCAAGAATGTGCTTGAATGGAGCACATACATAGTCGGTACTGTTAAGTGTACCCAGCTCTAAAGTTTTTCTGGTTGCTTCTGGCAGTGCTACGAAATCTGCATCAAGAACTTCTTCGACAAAGAAGCGAAAGGCAATGTCGTAGTAGGCGTAGCGCATGAAAGCAACTCTGGTGCGGGTGTGGCGATCTTTTTTGTGCTTCTTTTTCTTTTTGGGGCGCAATGCTTCAGGTTTGCCAGGGTGTAGAAAGACGCCTGCTGGCGCGTCTTCGGAATAGCGACGTTTAAGCGTATCTGCTACGCGGTTGATAGGCGTTTTAATATCGCCAACGCGTTGTTTTATAGGGTTGGTTACTTCGGCAAAGCGCTCAGTGGGGGTTTTATCGCTCATCATGTAAGTAACCTCCTCGTTTTTGGTAGCGCAGAATGTCAACAAAGCTTTCAAGGCGTGTTTCTAGTCCTGCGGTGCCGCTTTGACTGTCGATGGTGAGTGACAAGATGGGCTTGCCTTTAATACAGCGAATAAGAGCATCGTTGGTCATCGAATCGGGGCCGCAAGGAAAAGCGCTTACCAGCACAATTCCATCAAGATGATCATATAGGTGAAGAATGGTACCGATGATCTCGCGGTTTACGATCCAGGGCATAGTTTCCGAAAAGTCGTAACTTTTTTCTAAGGCTTGCTTTCTATCAAAGCGATCAGAATAGAGCGTGCATACCTGCAGGTCCTCTAACATGCTAATGATAGGCCCACCAATATAAGGATCGTGTATTACGTAAGGGTGTGCTGCGATTAAGATACGCAAAGGACGCTCTTGCGCAGGCAATTTTTCGGCATCTTTGAGCAGGGTTGCCTGCTTATGAGCAAGCGCTTCATTGTGTTTTTTCTGCGCATGAAGAGCATCTTGGTAGAGTGATTTGGCTTGCTTTTTGGTGCGTCCAAATTTAACAGCAAGAGATACATAGGCCTCTTCGGCAGATATTCCCGTGTCGTCTTTGTCAATCTCGCAAGAGATAATACGGGGGTTGCGTGAGGCAAAGGTATTTGCAACTAAATCGGGCAGGGCCTGGAATTTAGTGCAAAACCCTTTATGGAGACCAAGATTGTCAATGCTGGGAACGAATACGGCATCGCACGTATCCAAAAGACTTTCAACATGTCCCATATAAAGCTTAGATGCCAGACAACACTCGTCGATGGAGTATTGCTCGCCTAGCGAAAGAAGCGCACGATCTGACGGCTCGCTTTCAATGACGTTGCATCCAAGGCTCTCAAAAAATGTTCGCCATAAAACATGGTAGCGGTAATACAGCAGGGCTTGTGGTATGCCAACACTGTGAATATCGGCATATTCCTGCTTGGGAATAAGTTCAAGTGGGCTCATAATTCTCCTGTAATAAAGTTCAACGTTGCTATTTTCTAACGGTCTTTGAAGAATGGGATAGGGATTCATAGGGAAACCATTTATTTCAAGACAGGCATGGTTTTCTCATGCATATCTCAAGGTGAAAGTATCTTACGGTATGCTTAAGGTGACCGTTTGAAAGCAAGGAAGATGTATGACTCGTTATCGCGCAACAATAGTTTCTCCAAAGGGTGCTGCACCTAAATCGAGCGTTATCGAATTCGAAAGCGAACACAGGGCAGGCTCGAAGCAGAATTTGCAAGATGCGCGCTACAAGATGCTAGAACTGCATGGTTCAGAGGCTCTTTCTTGGAATATCAAAGATATTGAAAAGGTCACAGAAAATGAAAGCGCGGGTGTCGCAGAACAGCTTATGCTGGATTTCCGCGAACCAGTTGAACCACCTAAAAGAAAACGCCGCACGGTTAAGCGCGGCATTACAGGATAGTGTTTTGTAATATCTAGATAACATTTGAAGTGTCTACATGGCATCGACTATTCCTCTTTGTTTTTAGCTCCTCGTATTCCTATAACCAAAGCGAGCATTGCTGCAATTGCTAAGGCTATAACTGCTAATACTGCGCCTGTGGGGATGTCTCCAGTTTTAGGAAGCTTGGAAATAATTTCTTCTACGGGGTTATTGCTCTTTTCGGTAGTGCTTTGCGTGGGGTTTTGGGTGGTGGTTTGCACTACGGAGTCCTCATCTTCATCGTGTAATTCTAGGTTGCGATAAATATCGATGCGCGCATCATTCCAAAGTTCTATTCCTTTGCTGGCAAGCATTTCTTCTGTGGCCTCCATATACAGGATAGCGGGAGCGTACCGCGTATCTGTAGACGGAAGCGTTGCTTTATGTTTTGCAACTTCCGCAACTTGCTTACAGGTATTTTCATCCCAGACAGTAAAGGCAGAACTATCAAAGAGATTTTCTAAAGTGTCGTCTTCTGTATAGCGATCGCGACGATCCCATTGAGTATCACTTTGATCAAGGGTGCTAAACCCTTCTTCGACTCTGCCGTGTTCGAAGGCAAGTTCTGTTACGTATTCTCCTTCTTTGAGTTCTAATTCTTCGGTAAAGAGAAGAGATGGTTCAAGCGTAGAGACCCCTTGCTTCCATAACTGCCAACTTTCAAAATCAAACACTCGTTCATTATTAGGGTTATCTGGATTGTGCGGGTTTGAAGAGCAGGCATTAACGCTTTCGGGATCGAAGGTGCTTTGGGAAGTGTCTTTCGTTCCTGAAAGATTCGTTTTATACCATATGTTCATTTTTCCATCGTAATCGCCAAAGCTAACAGGAGTGGAAATCGCTCTAAGATGAGCCTGGTTTTCTTTTGCGCACGCAATGGTATCGGTTGTGGTAAATTCATCTGCCCAGGTAGGAGAGGTTGACCGATAGTCTATGGTGTAGGTGAACAGTCCGTTTGATACAAATAAAGTCTGACGTTTGTCTACTTCTCCTGAGATTTCAGGCGTGAAGGGTTTGTTATCTACCGTGCCTAAATCGAGAGTAACGTTGTTGCGAGAAATGGTTACTTCAAAAGCAACAGGCAGCATGCCTTCATTGGCTGAACAGGGCTGCTCTTCGATAAGATAGGTATCGTAGGGTAGTGCTCCTAGTGAATCATCTACAGGTGCGATGTTTCCTTGTGTATCGTTACCGAACCAAATGCCGTCATTAGACGATGTTCCTGTGTTGGTATTTTGTGAGTGGGGCGTCCATGATGATTCGGTGCTTGCCATTCCATTTTCGTCGGTAACAAGAATATGTGATTCACCCGTTGTCTTTGAGGTAATGCGAAACGGAACGTGCGCTAGGCGCTCCATGGATCCTTCTCGAACCTTGGTAAATGACAAATCTCCGCGCTTTACCTGTTCAACTGCTTGCAGTGTTTGCCAGGCTTCAATATGAACATCGTTTCCTGATTCAGCAAGAGTTACTACAAAGGGCTCTTCGATGGGTAGATACCCTTCTGGTGCTTTTACTTCTTCTATTACCACGGTGCCTAGAGGCAATACGATAGACCCTTCGTCGTCATAGTAAAAATCATCTCCTTCGATCAGGTAATCTTTTGCAAATCGAAGATTCCCGTGTTCATCGGTTTCAAAAATCCAGCTTCGTTTGACCTGCCAAGCATCGCGCGCGCCGACGGAAAGAAACTGAGAAGTTGCTTTGGAAAACGAGTCGTTTTGTGTGGTTTCAAATGCTTGTGTGGCGCTTTTAACCATATGAGGAAGAGTGAGATATCGGTCGTAATAACTTATCTTAAATTGTGCTCCTTCAAACGTTGCTGATCCTAAGGGACTGTTTGCGTTTGTTTCTGTGTCAACTTTTTGAAGAACAAGATCGACCAGGGCACTTTGGGGAGTATTTGTAATGTTGGAAGTAAGAACAGAGCCAGCAGTTATTTGTACGGTTTTATCTTCAGTGGAGGCGAATCCACGAGGGGAATATTCTTCTTTGATGGTGTAGATGCCAACAGGCAACAGGGGGCTTTTGTCTGTTTTTCCTTCCGAGTTGGTAACAAGCTGCGCTACGCGTGAGCCTTCGTCATTGTAGATACCAAAGGTAGCGCCTTCTAATGAATAGGTGGCGTTGTTTTCGTTGAGTGAAGGATTGCTTGAAGTTTTTTGCAGCTCAATATATCCACCGAAGTTTTTCTGGATTTCGGCTTTGAAGTAGACGGTTTGATAGCCAATGAGTCCCAGGCTGTTTCGTGGCCCGTCGGGTTTGGCGGCTCCAGGAGGGGTAATGGTTACGTCGTAGGTAACAATGCCCGCTTCAATATTGACATCTGCTAAAGTCGCTTTGTAATCTGCCCAGGTATAAGATGGCGCAGCGGCACTGGGAAGAGAACAAGAGCCTGTTCCTGAACATCCTTCCAATTCTCCCGAAAACCCAGAGATGCTGAATTTGGCTGGATGAACGCCCCATGTTGCGCCAATATAGCACTTCCCTGAAAGGGTTTCTGGTATATCAAAATCCGCATCTACGGTTACCACCTTGTCGGGTTCACTGATAGAAAAAAGAGCATAAACCGTAGTAGAAGCACTAACGGGAGCCGTGAAATCAAAGGTGGAATTGTCGTTTGAATTAACCCAGCGCACGAAGGAGTATCCTGTTTTTGAGGGTTGTTGCGGAATGCTGCCATAGGCTTGCTCAAATGAAGATCCTTTAGGCATTGACAACTTCATACACAATCTGGTCAATATCCTCTGTAACTAGGTCGATA
>URVA01000031.1 GCA_900551155.1 uncultured Eggerthella sp.
AGAAGGAAGCTCACATGGAATTACGTGTTTTGGAATACTTTTTAGCACTCACCCAAGAAGGCAGTATTTCTGCTGCAGCTAAAGCATTAAATGTTTCTCAGCCTACTCTTTCCAGGCAGTTGATGGATTTAGAAAAAGAATTAGGGTGTGTCTTATTTGAGCGAAGCAAGCAAGGCATTATTTTGACCGACGATGGCATGCTTTTGCGACGCCGAGCAGGAGAAATATCTCAACTGGTTCATACTACCGAATCGGAATTACAACTTTCTCATGACGTTATTGCAGGAACTATATCTATTGGTTGCGCAGAAACAAAAGCTATGGAAGAGCTTGGAGATATTATGCAATCAGTTCGCGCTACCTATCCCAATATTTCCTACAGCATTGTGAGCGACACGGCAGAAAACGTAGCAGAAAACATCAACAAGGGACTACTCGATTTCGGATTGATGTTGCGCCGCACCAAAAACGAAGGACTCGATTACCTGCCATTTAAATGCAAGGAACGCTCTGTTGTTTTATTCAGAAACGATTCCCCACTCGCGCAAAAGGATGTTATTACCTTAGAAGACCTTATCGATATCCCTCTTCTTGTGCCATCAACCTATATACACAGTGGAGTATTGGGAAGGTATCGAAGCAAAGATGAAGGTGGGATTCTTACGTTTGTGGCAACATACAACCTTCTTAATAACGCTGCACGCCTTGTAGAAAAAGGATTTGGTGTGGCAATTACCATCGAAGGTCTTGTAAGTGCTTCCCGAGCAAATAATCTTAACTATAGGCCTCTAAAAGATTCCCCTACCCTGCAAGCTTACCTTGCTTGGAAGCCTTTCCAATTTCGCTCTAACGCATGTAAAGTTTTCTTGGAAGAAGCCAAAAAGATGCTCGGAACCCACTGATGCAAAAGATTGACGTAGAAGACTCATAGTCAAAACGCCTACATAGAAGCAGCAAGCGGTTCCACCTGAAATAAAATAACTGGTTCTGGAAAATATCCAGAACCAGTTAGTAAACAAAGACGGTTGAAAAGTCTTTATGAAAACAGACTTTGGTTAACGACCAAAATAGTTTTAGTGGCGGAAATGGCGATGACCCGTAAATACCATTGCGATGCCATGTTCATCCGCTGCTTGAATTACCTCTTCGTCGCGAATAGATCCGCCAGGCTGAATGATTGCTTTAACGCCATATTCTGCCAAAGTATCAATGTTGTCTCGGAATGGGAAGAATGCATCCGATGCGCAAACCAAACCAGTAGCCTCAACACCCATGCGCTCACATGCTTCATGAGCACGCTCGCAAGCAAGCTTTGCCGAGTCAACGCGATTTGGCTGACCAGGACCCATGCCAATTCCAGCATGATCCTTAGAAACCAAAATGGCGTTGGACTTTACGCCCTTGCAAACCTTCCAAGCAAACAGCATTTCATGCAGCTGATCATCGGTTGGCTTAACCTTGGTAGGAACGGTAAATTCAGCAGGGTCTTCATTCACGCGATCAACACTTTGTGCAAGCATGCCGCCATCAACACTGCGGAACTCAAGTGCTGCAGGAGCATCTACGCCACCCGTGCGCAATACGCGAACGTTCTTCTTCTGCTGCAAAAGTTCAAGAGCGCCTGCTTCAAAATCGGGAGCAATAACGACTTCAATGAACTGCTTGTTTTCGTTAATATGTTCAACCATTTCCTGGCTAACCGTAACGTTAGCAGCGATAATGCCACCGAAAGCACTCTTAGGATCGCAAGCAAACGCCTTATCGTAGGCAGTAGCAACATCTGCAGCAACAGCAGATCCACAAGGATTCTGGTGCTTCAGAATAACAACTGCTGGCTCGTCGAATTCGCGTACCAGCGACCAGCAAGCATCCGTATCAAGAATGTTGTTATAAGAAAGCTCTTTGCCGTTAAGCTGTTCGGCATTTACCAAAGAATGAGCCGTTGCGAATTCGTCCAAGCGATAGAACATTGCATCCTGGTGAGGATTTTCGCCGTAACGCAAACCCTGCTGCTTTACGAGATGCAAGTCGTAGGTTTCAGGCAGTGCCGCAGCATTTTCTGTGCCATCTTCGCCAAGCTGACCACTTAACCACGTAGCGATTGCGCCATCGTAGGCATTAGTTGTCTGGAATACGCGAAGAGCAAGTTTGGTGCGCGTCGCAAGCGTAGTAGCGCCATCATTAGCTTTCATTTCGGCCAAAATTGCGCCATAAGAATTAGGATCGGTTACCACAGCTACGCTGGCAAAATTCTTTGCGGCAGAACGCAGCATAGAAGGACCGCCAATATCAATGTTTTCAATGCAGGTGCCAAAATCTGCACCAGACTCAACTGTTTTTTCGAAAGCGTACAGGTTAACAACAACCATATCGATCATTTCGATACCGTGTTCTGCTGCCTGTGCCATATGCTCGGGATTGTCACGCTTTGCAAGAAGACCACCATGCACAACAGGATGAAGTGTCTTTACGCGGCCATCCATCATTTCAGGGAACTTGGTAACTTCATCGATAGGAGTTACTGGGATGCCCGCTTCTTCAATAACGCGAGCCGTTCCACCTGTAGAAATAATCTGAGCACCGAAATCCTGCACGAGCGCACGAGCAAATTCAACAATGCCCGTCTTGTCTGTTACCGACATAAGAACACGCTTAACTTTAGGATCAGCCACCTGCTACCGCCTTTCCTCGTTGAGTAACCTCTATGTCTTTAGCATACCAGCACACTAGCTCTTTCTTGAACTAAAATCCGTATACTGCCCTGAATTCGCTAGCTAGTGCTTTCCAAAAACTTCATAAATTAATGGAATACCAACAATAAAAAAACAGAATAATAAGTACTCCAACAATCAACCAAATATTTGCTCTTAATATTCCAACATTTTTACTTTTCGTGAAATTGTTGTTTGATCCAATTAGCGCAGCAAGCTCCACCGAATCGACAAGAACTTCTCTTGGCCTCCCCGCACTATATGCTCCTACTACACCAATTATTTCAAGCTGATTTAATAGTGATTCGGCCTCAGAGTAGGTCACAGACAAACCTTGTTGAATGTTTGAAGCCGATCCAACACCTGCTGACACGACAATTTCGGCAGCACGTTTTAAAAGTTCATCGTCCTTAAAACCAACTAAATTAGGGACAGAACCAACACTTTTGGTTCCCACCTCTTCTCCCGACAATGCTAACTGAATTAGCTTATTGAGTTCATCATTGTCAATCAAGCGAACATGATTCGCATGAGCTAAAGTTTTCGCGTTTTGCGTAAAGGTAGAATTTGTTACAACCCAACCTTCTTGAGCACCATAATAAGGTAAAGAAGCTACTACCTCTTGAATCGGTGAACCATCTAGAACCGAAGAATAGAATTTTGCCTGAACACATATTGAATAATCGCTGCTAGGTTTACGAATTACCAAATCAGCCCCAAAATCTCTTGTTTGTGGGGTCATTTTAACTTCATAACCTAAATCTTCAAGTAAAGTTGCGACATATAATTCAAAATCAGCCCCTGAAGAAGGGAGCATATAATAATTTTGCCATCTTGCCATTACTCACCCATGAACAATATCCAGCAATAAAATCTTTAATGATTTACGCAGAAATATGCACTGTTCTGGTTTCTTCATCTATTTGTACGCGCCCTGCAGCTAACCAAGAGATAACTTCAGGATACAGGGCATGTTCCGCCTCATGAATACGCTCTTCAAGCGAATCAAGCGTATCATCTTCGCGCACCTGTACAGCACGCTGCGCAATGATAGGACCTTTGTCATAGTCTTCGTTGGCGAAATGAACCGTAATGCCTGTTACCTTAACCCCAAAATTGAACGCATCTTCAATAGCATGAGCGCCCTTAAATGAAGGCAGAAGCGCTGGATGCAAATTAACCACCTTGTCGGGATAGGCATCCAAAACTTCATTGGTAAGTTTGCGCATGTAACCAGCCATAATTACGTATTCAGCGCCTGCATCTTTTAAGGCATCTGCAATCTGCTGGTTTGCCGCAGATGCATCCTTATACACTTCTCGATTAAGCGCAATGGTTGGAATACCTGCCTTTTCGGCACGCTCTAGGCCATAAGCATCAGGACGAGACGAAATTACCAAGACTATTTCTGCATCAAGAGAGCCTTGCGCAATACGATCAATTATTGCTTGCAAATTCGATCCACTACCGCTGATAAGTACCCCAATTTTTAATGGGTTTTGAGACTCAGACACGAAAGCTCCTTTTGATATTCGACTATTCAGCGTCCTGCTTATCTTGTGTGTCAAACGCGAAAAGCTGGTCTTTATTTACGTATTCAACTTCACCGTTACCAGAAACGATACGACCAACAATACCTGCCTCTTCGCCTTGTTCTTCAAGAATTACAAGCACATCATCAACTTTGTTAGGAGCAACAACATGCCAAGACCCATATTAAAAGTCTTAAGCGCCTCTGTTTCATCCAAACGTGCCGCACGACATACAAACGGAATAATAGGAGGCATACCCCAACTACCAACTTCAACTTGAGCATTCATGTTGTCAGGCAAAGCACGGTTTAAGTTTTCGGTAATGCCACCACCAGTAATATGAGCCAAGGAACGAACTGCACCAGGCAACTGGCGAAGAACAGCGCGAACAGGCTTTACGTAAATACGAGTAGGCTCAAGCAACGCATCAAGAACGCTCTTGCCTCCCAAAGATTCTTGCGGCATACGCAATTCGTACAAGGTTTTATCGTCGGTTACTACCTTGCGAACCAAGGAATATCCGTTGGAATGAATACCAGAAGATGCCAGACCAATAAGGACGTCGCCCTCCTGAACCTTGGAAGGATCAAGCATTTCAGGACGATCTACCACGCCAACGCAGAAACCAGACAAATCGTATTCATTAGGATCCATAACGCCAGGATGCTCTGCCATTTCACCACCGATAAGAGCACAACCACTCATCTGGCAACCATCAGCAATACCAGAAACGATTTCTGCCACTGCTTCGCTTTTAAGTTTTCCAATAGCAATATAGTCAAGGAAGAACAGAGGTTCAGCACCAGTCGCCAAGATATCATTTACACACATAGCAACCAGGTCGATACCTACGGTATCGTGCTTGCCTGCCAATTTAGCAAGCTGAATTTTGGTACCAACACCATCAGTACCAGATACCAAAATAGGATCTGCCATATTTTTGGCTACCCCAATAGAGAACAGACCGCCAAAGCCGCCAATATCACCACGGACTTCGTCGCGATAGGTACGATGAACGGCATCCTTAATGGCATCTACCGCACGAGCTCCCTCTGCGGTATCGACGCCAGCCTGCGCATAGGTGGTTGCAGCACCTTGAGCAGTCCAGCTTGGCCACTTGGTTTCATCATTATCCAAAGCGTTGACCTTGATGCGATCAGTCATAGTATCTCCTTATTATCTAAATAGCTGCCAGCCTTAAACGCCATCGTACCGTTCAAGAATAGCGCTACCTTCCGACAAAAAACGCTTGTATTTAATGGTATCAGGAATTAGTACAGAATAGACTACCAGAAACACCGAAGTGCGCATTAATGCGGCCATTGTCACCTAGCGCAGTTTCCCTATTCTGCCTCCGCGCAATCTCATTACGATTCGCTGTATTGCGTACCCATTCCTCCTATTTCGCTTGAAGAAATACCCGTTGTGCCCTCAGCGGTGCCCGTTACATAAGGATCATCTGGCACCGTTGTTTCCACTACTGCAGCAAAGAGCACCGCTCTACCATCGTTTTGAGAATACTCGCACGTAGAAAAAAGCATCGACTGCTTAATATCAACAGATGACAGAACCTCACCTTGCTGAGTTACCACACTGCGATCCAATTTATCCTGAATATAGGACTGGTAACTTTCTTCAGAACCAAAGGAAGTTTGCACTAAAGCATCATCGCCCGTGGTTTTCACCATAGCAAAGGTCTTAAGTCGATAGTTTCCTTGAGGCGTTAAAAGATATATATCCCGATGCGCATTGAATTCATCGTTGTTTTGCCAATTTGAAAGCGATGCAAACATGGAACCATCATTCATGTGATGGCCATACAAGGCACTGTTTTGGTCGGAAAAATCTGCAGCATTAGCGCTATCCAAAAAGATCGTGCCCGCAGAAGCAAGCCAACCCGTAGATCCATCGAAGGCTTTATGTAAGTACTCTTCGTTGTCATCCCCTTGAACCACGGGATAATTTATAGGGCTGCCTGGCACATAAATCCACGCCACGATATCAGGATTGATAGCGGTTAGCGCATCCCAATCTACCGTTAAATCGGAAAGCGCTAAATTCTCCGAATCAGAAACCGTTGCATATTGTTCCAGATCACCGTAAGCGCGCTGCTGCGAGATGTATTGGAATGCTATTGCACCAAGTCCAATGAGTGCTGCAATAAACACCACCAAAGACACGATAAACACAACACGCCAGGGATTCTTGCGGCTCTGTGACCTATAACCTTGCGAACCATAATTACTCCGAGAATACCTTTGCGCATTCTGTGGTTCAGGAATATGTTGGGCAGCATGCCTTCCTCTGCTGTTATGCCGAGCCATACATCACCTTCACATGTCTTTCGCCAGTAAGCAAGCTAGTAAATACCTAGTCGCTCCTCAAGAGCTTCATTAATAATACGCAGCGCCTTTACACGTGCATAGTATTTATCGTCGCTCTCCAAAATAATCCATGGAGCATTACGGGTAGACGTCAAACGGAACATATCTTCTACCGCGGCACGATACTGTGGATACTTATCGCGATTGCGCCAATCTTCTGCAGTAATCTTCCAGCGCTTTTCAGGATTTGCTTCACGTGCTTCAAAACGCTCCAACTGAGTTTCTGGAGAAACATCGACCCAGAACTTCAGCAAGATAGCGCCCCATTCCACCATGTCACGTTCAAATTCGTTAATTTCCTCATAAGCACGAGACCATTGAGCAGGACTTGCAAAACCTTCCACTCGTTCTACCAATACTCGACCATACCAACTGCGGTCATAAATTCCCACATGACCCGCCTTTGGCAAACGAGTCCAATAGCGCCACAAATGAGGATGCAACAATTCAGGCTTTGTGGGAGCAGGACTTGGATAGATGGTGTAAGAACGAGCATCTAGTGCCTGAGCAACGCGCTTAATGCTGCCACCTTTACCTGCTGCATCCCAGCCTTCGTACATAATCATCATAGGAATACGCCTGATATACATTTCAAGCTCGATGCGACGCAGACGTTCCTGTTCTGCCTTTAATTGCGACTTGTATTCAGCACGCGAAAGCGCAAGGGTGTGATCCACTTCGTCGAGCGTAGGAATATGCTCGCTTGGAGCGAAGCGCGTCATCGTAGGCGCATGCACACTTGCTGCACGAGCTTCTTCTTCTGCCAACGCACGCAAGCGCTCGTTTTCTTCAGCAGAACGAGTACGTTCATCGCCTTCAACTTCCTGGGTTCCCTTCGCGGAATTTTCCTGTGCCTTTTTCTCTGCCTCTTGAGTAGAAGCATCTGCTGGCTTTGAAAGCTCCTTTTCAAGAGCGTTTACGATGGTTTGCACAACGCTCAAATTCACACGGCGATGGTCTTCTGCGTCAAGCAAAATCCAGGGTGCAATTTTGAAGTTAGAATGATCAAGCATCTCATCGTATACCTGATAGGTACGATCATAATCTTCTAGATGCTCTAAATCCTTACGCGAAACGCGCCACGAAGTAGCAGGATCGCTATACAAGCTGATCAGGCGTTCGCGCTGAGTTTTCTCAGAAATCTGGAGGAAGAATTTAATAACCAGATAGCCGTCGTTGCGCAGCTGCGTTTCGAAATCCTCAATAGACTTAACCATGCGTGATGCATGTGCCTTAATAGCACCGCGCTCTTTCTTAGACAGCTTGCCCTTACCCTTCTTGGGAAGCGTATTAATAATGTGCTGAGCAGCAACCGAATACCAACCACGATCGTAAAACGTCATGCTGCCTCGCTGGCCAAGCGCCTTCCAGAATTGCTGCAGGAAAGGATAGTAGCCCGTTGCTCCGAAATCATCATCCAAAACAAGAGCAGCTTCTTTATCGTCAAAGTCTTCCGTTACATATACGGAAGTATCACGAGCGTCCAAGTGATACAGCAAATCGGAAATACGGCTACCTTTGCCGGCACCCTTCCATCCTTCAAACAGAACAACGGTACCGAGTTCTTTCTTTTTAGCTTCTTGCTGAAGTACGACCAAACGGTTTACTAATTCCTTAAAACGAACCTTGTATTCTGCTTTGCTAACTTTTTGAGTCCCCATTCGTACGCTATCTAACATGAGGTATCTCCTCTCCCCCAGAATTTCCTCACGATCTAAACCATTCAAAGGCTTTTATCTGCCGAAATGACTAATCTTGTTAAAGAAATGTGCCATATCAGATGCTACCCCACTTTCGCATAAACGAATATAGTTAAATCTAATTAACAACTGCTTTGAGCAAAATTTGTTACAGTAGCATCTGTCCGTCACGAAGAGAAAGACAACTATGGCGCGCTACGGCATTATCGATTTTGGATCTAACACTATTCGTCTTTGCATTTATGAAGTAGAAAACACCCCGCGAAAACCTCTCGCAAAAAAAGATGTTCAAACACTTCTTAATTATAAAGTTATGGCGGGTCTTGCTGCCCATATTAAAGATGGCGCAATGACTGAAGCTGGCATAAAAAAAGCAATTAAAACCATCAACGCCCACCTTCGCCGTGCTGCTCATTTCTCTTGTGAACGAATTGATATTTTCGCAACCGCAGTACTGCGCAACTGCACCAATTCACGCGAGGCAACCGCCGCTATTGAAGCAGGCATCGACAAGCGCATAACCATTCTTTCAAACGAAGAAGAAGCTCACTTAGGTTTTCTGGGAGCCTGCCTTGATCGCTCGCTTGATAACGGCACCATGGTAGATATTGGTGGTGGTTCAACCGAGCTTACCCATATCCAAAATGGACTTGACCTCGATAAAGTAAGCATCCCTCAAGGATCGCTTTCATCTTTTGCAAACTACGTTCAGGGGTTGCTGCCCACCTCAAAGGAAATTGAATCCATCGCCAAGCACTTCAACACTCTTGCATCCAAAGAAGGTGCCAGCGTTTATGCCGCTTCCCAGCTCTACGGTATTGGCGGCTCTATTCGTTCTGCAGCAAAGGTATATGGCGACTTATGTAACAATGGAGAGCGCTATGAATACCTTCTTCCTGAACACATTGATGCTATTTTGTCGCTATATACCAAAGATCCTGATGCCTTTGCCCGTCAAGCACTTCATACCGTGCCTGATCGTATTCATACCTTCATTCCTGGATGCGTTATCATTCGCGAAATATTTTCACTTTGCAAGGCTGATCGCTTAGATATTTTGAAGTTTGGCGTTCGTGAGGGATACCTAGCAGAGCGCGTGCTGGTAAAACCAATCGGAAACGACGAATAGCAAAAAGAGCAAAAGTATTCAGAAAATGTTACACGCAGTAAAACATTTAATAGTCGCAGAGTAATTCCCAGTTCATGAGATAAAACCGTTACAATAGAAATAGTAGATAGATTCTACTAAGTTAATACCTTTACTGTTCGGTGTTTTGCACCACACAGCACATTCGATTGGTCGTACCATTCGGCTACCCGATTGGTTGTCCACTTCGGTTGCTCGACAGGTTGCCGTTTGGCTATCCCGTTCGGCTGCACGTTTTGGTCGTTCCATTCGGTTACCCATTCGGCGTACCACTCGATTGTGTATAGGGTGCATGCGCTTTATGTGCGCACTGATGTTTCTAGGTAGTTTATTGGGGAAACGATAAAGGGAGATTTGACCTTATGATTGAAACAAAGTCAAAGACTGGCCGAACCAACACGCCCGAAGGAAATGAAACCAAATCAGGGCGACCCTATGTTCTTCCTTACATGCAGAATCGTGAACTTTCATGGCTTGACTTCAACAAGCGCGTTCTCGATCAAGGCGAAGACCATAACGTACCACTGCTCGAGCGCCTTACGCGCGTATCCATTTTCTCCAGCAACTTGCAGGAATTTTTCATGGTTCGCGTGGGCAGCTTGACTGACCTTTCTTTAGTAAATAAAGAACTGCGTGACAATAAAACGCAGATGACTCCTGACGAGCAGCTTCGCGCAATTTACGATCGTTGCCACGAACTGTATCCAGAGCAGGAGCGCATCTACAATCAGATTCAGGAAAAACTTGCTGAGCGCGGTATTCGCCAGCTTAAAGAAGACGAGCTGAATAAAGAACAAGCAGCTTATCTTAGCGAATATCTTAAAGCTCAAGTGGTTCCTTATTTGTCACCCCAGATTATCAACTCCCGCCACCCCTTCCCTCATCTAGAAAATGGTGCACTTTATGTTCTTCTTCGTCTTGACGAAGAAAATGCCCCTACAAAAACCAAGGGCTCAGACAAAAAGAAGGAAAAGAACCTCGGCGCTGAAGATGCAACGTTTGGTTTGGTGCCACTACCTCGTCAGGCAAAGCGCGTCATTCCGCTTCCAGGTGAAGACACCCAGTTCATCTTGTTGGAAAACGCTCTGAAGACCATCGTGGGCGATGTGTTCTCGATGTATACCACCAAGCGTGCAAGCGTAATCTGCGTAACCCGCAATGCCGATATCGATCCAAACGATGGCACCGAGGATATGGATTACGATTACCGCGAGCATATGAAGCGCATTCTGAAAAAACGTGCGCGCCTTGCTCCTGTCCGTTTGGAAACCGACACGCCGCTTTCTCCTGTAACCAAGAAATTCTTGCTGAAGCGCCTTGGCCTGAAGATGCATCAGGTCTACGTAACCAGCGTACCTTTGGATATGGGATATGCGTGGGGCTTAGACGGCATGGTTAAACCTGAATTAGCCAGCAAGCTTACCCCCGAGCCCTTCACCCCTACCTGGCCTGCATGCCTCGATAAGAAGCGTTCCATTATTGAGCAGGTTTGCGAAAAGGATGCCTTGCTTATGTATCCTTATGAGAGCATGGATCCTTTTGTAACCATGCTTCGCGAAGCTTCCGTAGATCCTTCCGTTATTTCTATCAAGATTACGCTGTACCGCTTAGCCAGCCAGTCACATTTGGCTGAAGCTTTGCTGGCAGCTGCTGAAAACGGCAAAGAAGTAACCGCTCTGTTCGAACTGCGTGCACGCTTTGACGAATCCAACAACATTGAATGGTCTCAGCGCTTCGAGCAGGCAGGCGCAAATGTAATCTATGGTTTCCACGACTTTAAGGTCCATTCAAAGATTTGCGCTATTACCCGTCACACCGACAAGGGAATTCAGCATATTACTCAGCTGGGTACGGGCAACTATAACGAAAAGACTTCTAAGCTCTATACCGACTTCTCGTTCATTACTACCGATGAGAGCATCGGCAAAGATGCAGCAGAGTTCTTCCGCAACATGCAGCTTGAAAACGCATCTGATCGTTATCAGACTCTTTCCGTTGCTCCTCTGCAGATCAAGCCAATGATCCTGGCAAAGATTGACGAGCAGATTGAACTTGCTCGTGCTGGCAAGCCAAACGGATTGATGTTCAAAACCAATTCCGTAACCGACAAAGACATAATCGACAAGATTGCAGAAGCTTCTCAGGCAGGAGTTCATGCAACCCTGTTTGTTCGTGGTATTTCTTGTCTGGTTCCTGGCGTTGAGGGTTATACCGACAACGTAAAGGTAGTTTCCATCGTTGGTCGTCTGCTTGAACACAGCCGTATTTATGGTTTCGGTCCTCGCGACAACCGCGAAATTTACCTTTCCAGCGCAGACTTAATGACCCGAAACATGGAAAAGCGTGTTGAGATTGCTTGGCCAATCAAGAACGAAGAACTCAAAGAAAAAGTTAACGAGTATCTGGACATTTCGCTTTCCGACACCGCAAAACTGCGTATGCTGAAGAGCAACCTTGAATACACTCCTCTCGAGTTCTTTGCAGCTGAAGGCCCTGATGGCATTCCTGAGTCGTTTGATTCGCAGGAATACTTAATCAAAAAAGCGCGCGAGGATTACCTGCATTCATTAGAGGTTCGTGAAGAACAGGCAGCTCAGCGCAGTGCTACTGCCCGAGTTCAGCGTATTCGCGATCGCGAAATGATGACTTCCGCGGCTACTCCTGTCGTGGAAAATCCAGAAACGGGCGAACCACTTCCTGGTGTTGGCAACGTTGCTCCTCAAGCAGAAGACGCAAACGCCGTACTTGAAACTACTGAAAGCCAAGAGGCAACGTTGGGTGCAGATGCGGCACAGGCAGCTGCTGCAAGCGCGGCTGGCTCTGCTGTAAGTATGACTGGTTCTGAGGCGGGCTCTGGCTCCGATGCTACCGATCTTGGCTTCGGTACTGCAGGCGCTTCCGTATCATCTGTGACTACTTCCACCGACGCTCCTGCTTCCGCCTCCGCTTCCACTACTTCCACCGCAGCAAGCGCCTCAGCAGGCACCTCAACTGAAGGCACCTCTGTTGCAGGCGGAATTGAAGAAGTTGAACCTGGCGTAGCAGGTCCTGCATTCGGCACGGCTGGAACTCAGGCTACAACTCAGCAGGCAGCTACTGCAACTCAGCAGCCTACCTCTGCTCAAGTCACAGATACCGCAGCTACTGCTCAAACTCAGGAAAGCGCACAAGTGGCTCCCGAGGTTGAAGTTATCCCAACTGAGCAGAAAGCAAGCGAAGCAGGTGCAATTCAACTCGTTCCTAAGAAGCCAAGCTTATGGACCCGTATTAAATTCCTGTTCACAGGCAAGTTGAGCTAATAGCTTATTGGTTTAGCCGAGCTAACAATTAAACCTGTCATTTAGCCAGCCAACAGCTTAGCCAAGCTAACAATTAAACTCGTTACTTGCTCGAGCTAGCGGTTAACCAATCGCTGTGATATTACTAAGAGGCGCCCGCTTTAGAATGCGGGTGCCTCTTTTTATGTTTTTCGACTTTTTTCGAGAAAAACGCACCACCCCTGCAGATAAGAACCTCTAACCAGAACAATTAGATATCATATTCATATCGCTTATTAACTAACAACCATTTCAGCTAGGTAGGCACCACATGATTTGTCCTATTGTTACTTCTCCGATTATCTTGCAAATTCCCAGCACTGAAGCCACCCGAGAGGATATGCCTACTGGTCAAAATCTCAAAGAAACGCTTCAGGCACATGCGCATGAATGCGTAGGGATGGCAGCATATATGATTGGAGTACATAAACGCATAATTGTTGTGTTCGATGACAATGGCGCCAAAAATAACAGTGGCAACGATCACAAAGGCACCAAGACAAACTCCAAAGCTAACGTGGCAAAAAGCGAACCAATCCTGATGTACAACCCCGAAATAATCAAATCAGCCAAACCTTACGAAACCAAAGAGGGCTGTTTATCGCTTTCGGGTGTTCGCAGCACCACAAGATTTGATCGTATAGAAGTTCGCTATCTCGATGGGCAATTCCGCGAGCAAACAAAAACCTTCAAAGGTTTTACGGCGCAAATAATCCAGCACGAAATAGATCATTGCAATGGCATTCTGATTTAGAGCATGTAACAAACATCTAAAGCAGTATCTTCATCTACCATTTAAGCACCTCATAACAGCACACCAAAAAAGGAGTCGTCATGACATCAACGCACGTTATCCATGAAATAGAGCCTGTTTATGACAAAAACTCCCGTGTGCTTTTACTTGGCACCATGCCTTCCCCAAAGTCGCGCGAAACAGGATTTTTCTACGGCCATCCACAAAATAGATTTTGGGAAGTGCTTGCCATACTTTTCGATGAGCCGACTCCAGAAACCGTCGAAGAAAAACGCGACTTATGCCTGCGCCACCACATCGCGCTTTGGGATGTTGTCGAAAGTTGCGATTTCCGGGTGCAGTTCATGGAACAATGCTTCTGGTGCGAAAAAGAGTACTC
>URVA01000032.1 GCA_900551155.1 uncultured Eggerthella sp.
GAAGCGCCTTCTTTTGAAAAGACGCTTTATTCTAGCTGTTACTCTACCAAAACGAAGACTTACTATTTTCAAAGGTATGAAGATCTACAAAATACTGCAGTATGTTTGGATAAGATTACGGATGAGGTAGCAGTTCCGTTTTATGCCAGCTAGAACTTTGTTGTAGTCTGCGAACCTAACGCTCAAAACGTGCCAAGCAAGTGATTATGTAAAGTGATTACTGTAATGTAGTGCGGATTACACACCGCGTAAAGCGGTTTTTGGAAGGATTGCCTGCAGGGTAGGCAGTAGTGATCGTAATTCATCTTCATTCCATGGCGTAAAAACCCCTTCTCCTGCAAAAACCGTTTCAGAATCAACGAATTGCTGAATAAACCAAGCGACATTGCTTAGGGGATATGCATTCTTGTTTGCAAGGCCAGCAATCCAATGTGCGGTTTCAAGAAGGAAGTCTTTCGTATGGAGTTCGTTTAGAACGGTGGTGCGAAATTCGAAAGGAATTGTGCCCTGCAGCAACAAAGACATACTTTTTTCTATTGGCTGAATTTCAAAGTTGCATTTAGATGAAGCGTCATTGGTTGCATCGAATCCGACCGTCTCTGCGTAGTAGGCGGGGGAGTTCTTTACATCCATTGCAACATAATCAATGAGAGCATTTTCTAGCAAATACTGCAAAATGGCAGGGTGCGACCCGTTAGTGTCCAGCTTAACAAGGAATCCAAGATCTTTAATGCGCTTGCAAAAATTCGCTAGGTCATGTTGAAGAGTGGGCTCGCCTCCCGTGATACAAATGCCGTCAAGAAGACCTTGGCGCTTCTTTAAGAATGTAAAGAATTCTTCTTCTGGCAGAAGCATTGGAGAAGGTTTATCGCTCGCAGGTATTACCAAATCCGCATTATGGCAAAACGGGCAGCGGAAATTACATCCAAGCGTAAAAACGGTGGCAGCTGTTTTGCTAGGGTAATCCAGAAGGGTAAGTTTTTGTAAACCAGCGATCTTCATGGCGCGGATATTAGCACATAACAGGTGCGATTCTCGTCATATCTGGGTGAAGTTAGTCTATCTTTCGGTGGTCAGTGTTTTTAATTACTTGTTAACATCTTATCAACACGGTATACACAATATATAGTGGTTCAACTTTTACCGAATACCTATATATTCCAATTTGTGTATTGAAGGCCTGCCAGTATACGGGTAAGGTGTAGAGGCACGCAAGGGGAGTGGGACCTTTTTTGAAGTCTTTCGATTAATGAAGGTGCCGCTATAAAACCACTCGCTTAGCGTTTATTTGGTTTGTTTTCGTTAGCAAAGTAGTTCTAGCAAAACCCAGTTTAGGAGAGCAGTATGTATCAGGTTCAAAAGCGCGACGGCAAAATCGCAGATTTTGACGTTACGAAAATCACTGCTGCTATTTCAAAGGCGTTTGACGCTCTTGAAAAGCAGTACCATCCTTCAACGATCGATTTGCTTGGCCTTAACGTAACCGCTCATTTTGAGCCAAAAGTTAAAGACGGCATCGTTTCGGTTGAGGATATTCAGGACAGTGTTGAAGAAGTACTTTCCAATGCTGGTTATGCTGATGTTGCCAAGGCCTATATTCTTTATCGTAAGCAGCGTGAAAATGTGCGTAATGCTAAGGCAACGCTTTTGGACTACAAAGCGCTTGTTGATAGCTACCTAAAGGTAGAAGACTGGCGTGTAAAGGAAAATTCCACCGTCACCTATTCTGTTGGTGGACTTATTCTTTCTAATTCTGGTGCTATTACGGCAAACTACTGGCTCTCTGAAGTATATGATCGCGAAATTGCAGATGCTCACCGCAACGCTGAAATGCATATCCACGACCTGTCTATGCTTACCGGTTATTGCGCTGGCTGGTCTTTAAAGCAGCTTATTCAAGAAGGCCTAGGCGGCATTCCTGGCAAAGTAACCTCAAAACCTGCAAGCCATCTTTCCAGCCTTTGCAACCAGATGGTGAACTTCTTGGGCATTATGCAAAATGAATGGGCTGGTGCGCAGGCGTTTTCGAGCTTCGACACCTATTTGGCTCCTTTTGTACGCACGGATAATTTAACCTACAAGGAAGTAAAACAGTGTGTTGAATCATTCGTGTTTGGTGTTAATACGCCAAGTCGTTGGGGAACTCAGGCGCCCTTCTCTAACATTACGCTTGACTGGGTTTGCCCACCCGATTTGAAAGATCAGCCTGCTATTGTTGGTGGCGTCGAGCAGGACTTTACTTACGGTGAATGCCAGCATGAAATGGATATGGTAAACAAGGCCTTTATTGAGGTAATGATCGAAGGCGATGCGAATGGTCGCGGCTTCCAATATCCAATTCCAACCTATTCTATTACGAGCGATTTTGATTGGTCGGAAACGGAAAATAACAAACTCTTGTTTGAAATGACCTCGAAGTATGGCACTCCGTATTTCAGCAACTACATTAATTCCGATATGGAGCCATCCGATGTTCGTTCGATGTGTTGCCGTTTGCGTCTTGATCTTCGTGAACTTCGCAAGAAGTCAGGTGGCTTCTTTGGCAGTGGCGAATCCACAGGATCAGTAGGTGTGGTTACTATCAATATGCCTCGTCTTGCGTATCAATCTGAAAATGAAGCAGATTTCTACGCTCGTCTTGATCATTTGATGGACTTGGCAGCTCGTTCACTGAAGACTAAGCGTACGGTTATTACTAAGTTTCTTGAAGCTGGTTTGTATCCATATACGAAGCGTTATTTAGGTACGTTCGATAACCACTTCAGCACTATTGGTTTGGTTGGCATGAATGAAGCTTGCCTGAATGCGAAGTGGTTGCGTGAAGATTTAACTCAAGCGGGAGCTCAGCAGTTCACCAAAGATGTTTTGAATCATATGCGTGAGCGCCTGAGTGATTACCAGGAAAAATATGGCGATCTGTACAACTTGGAAGCAACTCCTGCTGAATCTACAACGTATCGTTTCGCAAAGCACGACAAGGAAGCATTCTCTGACATCATTACTGCTAACGATAACGGCACGCCTTATTACACTAATAGTTCTCATTTGCCTGTTGGTTTTACTGAAGATATCTTTAGCGCGCTCGATGTTCAGGATGAATTGCAGACGCTTTATACCTCAGGTACGGTGTTCCATGCATTCTTAGGCGAAAAGCTTCCCGACTGGAAGGCGGCAGCAACGCTTGTTCGCAAGATTGCTGAAAATTACAAGCTTCCATATTACACTATTTCGCCTACGTATTCGGTGTGCAAGAATCACGGATACATTGCGGGTGAGGTATATGAATGTCCTTGCTGCCACGAAAAGACCGAGGTATACAGCCGCATTACGGGCTACTATCGTCCAGTTCAGAACTGGAACGATGGTAAGAGCCAGGAATTCAAGGACCGTAAAGTCTACGATGTAGAAGCATCCAAGTTTGCTAAGAGCAGTGCTGCTATGGCATCTCTGGTAGAGCAGACTGCTCGTGCTGCTTCTGCAGTTCCGACTGATCGTGGCGCTCAGACTGGAGATGCGGCAACAGAAGCTGCGCAAGGTGCGGAGCAGGAAGCTGCTAAACAGGAACCCACTGAATCGAAAGCCGCTGAACAAGTGGCGGCGCCTGCAATTCAGGAAACAGAGATCCCTCTTGTAGAAGCAGCCTTGAAACCTGGTTTATATCTTGTAGTAACCCATACGTGCCCTAATTGTCATTTTGCTGCAGCGCAGTTAGATAAAGCGGGCATCCAGTATGAAACCTTATATGCAGAAGAAAACCAAGAGCTTATAAAACATTTCAACCTTATGCAGGCTCCTTCTTTAATTAAGGTTTCTTCAGCGGGAGAAGTTGAGACGTTTGGTGGGGCAGCCACAGTATTTAAGGAAATCAGCGAATTGATGGCTGTTGCTCGCTAAGCCTGCACCATATTTAACGGGTCAGGTATTTCTCTAAATGGTAGCTCCGTTTTAGGGTAACACTTTATGACCTTTTGCGACCGCGCCTCGGTAGGGGCGCGGTTTCTTTTGGTTACGGATTTCTTTCCGCTTATAAAACCAGCGCAGTATTTCTGGGTGTAACAGGTATGATGAACTGGTACGAACAAGGACTGTTGGAATGTAAAAATGCTTCCAACACTATATAGGGAGCATGCATGGCAGCAATAACAAGTCCACAGCCCGAATCTGAAATGACTGCAGGATCCGAAATACTTACGTCAGGATCAGGGATCAGTAATAAACCCGAAAACGATCTTGATCCAAATTTACTTACTCCTGAAGAAAAGAAGAAAACGCCGTTGCTGATGAAAGTGTATGGCGTCCTTTGTATTCTTGATGGTATAGCAACTATTCCAATGGGAATTATTTTCGTTGGAATGGTTTACTGGGCGCTTCAAAATCGCCCCGATTTAGTTTCGATCAGCTCTGACCCAACACTTTCAACGATTCTATCAGTCGCTTCATTCATCGTGATTATGGTGAATGCTGGATTCCTTATTGGCTTTGGTATTTCTTTGTTGAAAAACCGACGTCGTAATGCGGCGCGATGGTCGTATATTCTTATCGTGATGACCATTTTGCGAATCTTGCTCGATATTATGTTGCAAGGTTTAGGAGAGCACCTGATTGGTCCTTCGGTTCAGCTTCTTATTCTGCTGGTTATTTCGGTTACGGTCGATCCTTCGTTGCTGGAAGAGCGTGAGCTCAAACGCAAACTGCGAAGCATGGAAGACCGCGAGGCCATTGAGCAAGGTACTCTCGGTCGAGATCCAGAAGGTAAGGGATATATCGAACTTAACTTCTTCAATTTGTTCTGGGTTTTTGTGGTTTGCAGCGTGCTCGGCCTTATTATCGAAACGGTACAACACATGGTAGTTGTTGATCCTGGTGTGTATCAGGATCGCGCGGGCATGTTGTTTGGTCCGTTTTCTCCCATCTATGGGTTTGGCGCGGTGTTTATGACTGTTGCCCTGAACCGCTTTTATAAGAAGAATTTTGCGCTTATCTTTCTGGTTTCTGCAGTAATTGGCGGGTTGTTTGAATTCTTTGTAAGCTGGTTTATGCAAACATCTTTCGGTGCAGTAGCTTGGGATTATACGGGTATGACTATTTTTGGAATTCCAGATCCTATTGCAATTATTGCTGGTGGCCGAACGGCAACACCCTTTATGTGTGCGTGGGGCTTACTTGGTTTGATCTGGATCAAATTCTTATTGCCTAACATGTTGAAGTTGATCAACTTGATTCCTTGGAAAATTCGCTATTCGTTTACTGCGATTTGTGCTGCTTTAATGCTTGTTAATGGCGCTATGACGCTGATGGCACTTGATTGCTGGTTCCAGCGTGTTTCCAATATTCCTGAAAATGCGCCTGTAGAGCAGTTCTTTGCAAAGAATTTCGACAATGAATATATGGAAAATCGTTTCCAGAGTATGACTATTACTCCTGAAGATTCCACTCGTGTGAATCCTTCGCAGCAATCTAATACGAAATAAGGGTAGTTTTTCCTGGTCGTTTCATATTTTAGTTGCGGCGTTAATTTATACGAGAAAGAGATGAACTTTTTGCTAAGATAGCACGCTGGTGTTTTAAATGCGTGGAAAGACAACTTCAATGAGTCTCATCTCTGAATTTAAAGAATTTATCAACCGCGGTAACGTAATGGATATGGCTGTTGGTGTTATCATCGGCGGTGCTTTCACTACGGTAGTTACTTCTCTTACCAGTAACATTATTGATCCGCTGATCAAGCTTGCAACAGGCAGCGCTGAGGTTCCAAGCTTCTTGGCTATCGCAGTACCTGGTACCGATGTAGCTATCGACTTTTCTGCATTCATTAGTGCAGTTATCAACTTCCTTATTGTTGCAGCAGTTGTATTTGTAATTGTCAAGGCATTCAACAAGGCTCAGAACTTGGGTGCTGGTTTGACCAAGGGCATTACCAAAAAGCTTACTGGTAAAGACGGTGAAGAAGTTGAGGTAGAAATGCTTCCTCCTGTATGCCCCTTCTGCTTGGAAGAGGTTAAAGAAGGCGCTACTCGTTGCCCTCACTGCGCTGGTGAATTGCCAGAGCCTGCTGCTCCAACTCCTAAGGTTGCATAAAGAGGGTTAGCACCCAAAACGTGGTGATGCAGGGTTATAAGAAATAGCGCAGTTATAACCCTTATAACCTCAATATAAACTCGAATAAAGCCCCAGAAATGGGGCTTTATTGTTGCTTATTGCTAACGATTTGCTTGGTTAAACTTATTCAGCGATATCAAGCAAAAGACGATATTTAATAGTGTGCGTTTCAGGATAGAAACGATACTTTACTGGATCATTCGTAATTTTATAGGTGCCCATTCTGGTTAATAGCTGGAATGGGCACTTTTCTGTATAGGCAAATTTATTTGCGGTAGAAGCGCTGAAAACAATAGTTGAATTGCCTTTTTGATAGGTCGTACTAACAGAAGTATCGTTACTTTCGTAATTAAGCAACGTGCCACCGAAGTAATACTCAGCCTCAACTTTGTCATTTTGTTCAAGGCTGACAACATCGACAGAGAAAAGATATTCAACACGGTAGTGCTGCGCATCCTGGGCTTTAATCATTTTTCTTTCCGTATGGAAAGCAAAGGGCTTGCCATTTACCTTTACCGTAAAAGAACCAACAGGGGTGCGGGCTTTGTAGACCAAATCGCCAAGAATCACCCGTGCTTCACGGTATTTCTTCAAGCGCTTAATATCGCGCGATGAAACGATGCTTAAGCGTCCCAATTCCGAATTGTGTTTTAAATCGGCAAGCTTCACCTTGCGAGCAATGCGCGCTCCTTCGGCAACAGGATCAAGGTTTGGATTGTTTTCACCAGGATCTACCGAAGGTGCTCCTGCGTGATATAGACGCGCAAGAGCAGCATCGTGGTCATCAACGGGTTTCTTAGTGCCGTAGTCTCCATCTTGGATCGCTTGCACATAGTCAAGGTAAGGCGTTCCTTCTTCATGTGTTAAAAGCAAGATGGCATTTACAGCTGTTTCGGGAATACCACGCGCAACAAGTTCTTCTGCGGTAATGGATGAATCTTCTAACACGTCATGAAGTAATGCAGCGCATATTTCAGCTTCCGTATCCATTTGCTCCGCCAAATGAAGAGGGTGAGCGAGGTAGGGTACTTCATTTTTATCAAGCTGATCTGTGTGAAGTTTAGCGGTAAGTTTAAGTGCTTTATTGATGGCAGGAGTGTAGAGCATAGAGTCATCCTTAAGTAGTTTATTTTCTTGTCATTATAAGGGCACAAATGCGTTTCGAGCTCTTTGTTTTCGTAACGGTAAAGTTTCTTATCTCTGAAAAGATATTGACGAATCTGTTGAAGGTAATTATTCTAGGTAGTGTTTAGAAGTAACGTAACGTCACTAAACATAAGAATTAGTACCACAACAAAAATAAACAATAAAGTGAGAAGGGATTCATGATGGCATCTACGTTGGTTGCGTATTTTTCAGCGTCAGGCACTACGGCTCGTGCAGCTCAAAACTTAGCTTCTGCAATTGATGCTGACTTGTTTGAAATCGAGCCAGAACAGCCTTATACTTCGGCGGATTTAAATTGGAACAATAGCTCTAGTCGTAGCTCTCTTGAAATGAATGACGATGCTTGCCGTCCTGCTGTGGCAAATCGAGTCGACAACATGGATCAATACAATACGATCTTTGTTGGTTTTCCTATCTGGTGGTATGTCGAGCCACGCATCATTGATACGTTTTTGGAAGCATATAACTTTGAAGGTAAAACTATTATTCCATTTGCTACGAGTGGTGGTAGCGGTTTAGGCAAGGCTCCTCAGCGTATGCAAGAGATTGCAAAGGGTTCTACAGTAAAGGCAGGAAAATTACTCAATGGGTATCAAAGTACTGATGCGCTTTGTGCTTGGGCAACAGAGCAGATGTAGCATTCTGGGGTCCAGAACAGTATTGGCTGGTATTGGCGTATCTTCAAATTCTTGATTTTAAGAATTTGAATTTGTCTCGGTAGAGCTATCGGCATTTTTTGCTATTTCGGCATCTATTAAAAATCTTGTTGGAATAAATCCGCCGAAGAACGCTTTAGGGTCGCGGTGCATCTGAACTCGCAAAGCAAGTAAAACCAGAATGTCATAGAGTGCATGGGCGATAGCAACAATGGCAATATTGTTGGTGGTTATAAAGGTAATCCCGAAAATTAGTCCCAAACTCGTCCAAATTAAAAGAGAACTCGTACCTTGCACTCCTGTATGGGCAAGACAAAAGACGATAGTCGAAACAACAACCGCAATAACTGCTGCGGCAATTGTGCCAATAAGTCCTGAAAGAAGTTGCAGAATAAGTCCTATTAGCACGTAGCGAAAAAGCAGCTCTTCGCAAATGCCCGTGAAGCTCATCAGGATAAAGATGACCAAAAGGGGTAATCGCGGCATTTCACCATGAAGGCCCTGATGACTTTCGATAATGTTTTCGCGCATCTCTTTATTTTTTGCAGCGCGTTTTTCGGATAAGTCTACAAGAAGAAATATAACAATACCCAGAACAACCCCTGCTATAAGCGTTTGATACAGGGGTAGGGTTTGAATGGAAGCGGTAAGCGAAGCTATCCAGCCGAATTGCACTATGGCATAAAAGCAATCGCCTGTGGAAAGTACTTCAAGCACAATCAATCCCACTAAAGCCAGGATTAGGAACACTGCTTGGGTCACAAACGAACTAAAAACCAGTATAAGGGCTTCTTCTCTGTCGAGAGGGGGTAGTTTCATAAGGTGACCTCGTAGTAGTGATCATTGGTATAGGATGTCGTTAAAAAGGATTCTATAAGAAGGACTCTTGCTAACAGAGAATCTTTTTATTGATGCCTCAATAACGGTGGTCTTGTTGCGATTGGGTTAGTTAAATTTTACTGCAAGAATCAAAGTTATCGGCTCGCGATCAGCGGTAATATACTGCTTCAACGAATTCACTAATAAATAATGATCCTTCACGGTTGCGCGTTTGCTATTCTAATTTTGGTATCAATTAGTTCGCGATACCAAGAAGCGTATCGTTGCAAAAGGAGTTGTGTTATGGATTTTAAAGAGCTCATAAAGGCACGTTATTCTTGTAAAAAGTACGATGGGAAGCAGATAAGCAACGATCAGTTGCAGGCAATCTTGGAAGCAGGACGTCTTGCTCCAACTGCTAAAAACTTACAGGAGCAGCACATCTACGTTATGCAGTCTGAAGAAGCTCTTGCAACAATAGATGAGGTAACTCCTTGCCGCTACGGAGCACCAACGGTGCTGGTAGTGGCATTTGATGCAGAAGATGTATATGTATATCCAGGTGAACAACGTGATTCTGGCATTGAGGATGCAAGCATTGTAGCGACGCATATGCTGTTAGCCGCGAAGGATGCTGGTGTCGATAGCTGCTGGATTAATCGCTTCAATCCTGCTGAACTAAAAGAAAAGCTTGGTCTGCCCGAAAACGAAGAAATACTTATGCTTATGGATTTGGGTTATGCCGCAGAGGGTGCAGGACCTCTTGCAAACCACGACAAGCGCAAGTCTTTAGATGAAACGGTAACGTATCGCTAATTGTGCTAAGTATGCGAGTGGTAATGTATTGCGCTATTCGATAAAGTGACTTTCGCAAAATTCTTTTAACGAAGGAATGTCTTTTTCAATGGAATCCCACGCAATTTCTGCATCGAACATTTCGTAACCATGCACTAAGTGGCAACGCATCCCATAGATTCGTTGCCATTCTATTTCGGGGTGTTCTTTCTTGAAATTTTCCGAAAGACGATTTACTGCTTCACCTATTTGGATCAGGCAAAGAGAGCAGCTGTCTTGGAACGGGATATCCTCCAAAAAGATGGCATAAGAATTACCGAAGCGATTGATTGATTCATTGAGTCTGTCGCAATAGCGCAAAATGATTCCAAGTTGCTCATTGTCGCGATCAGCTTGCTTCATATAAAACCACCTCGTCATTCTTGATTTTGTTCAGAAAGCGTTCACTTGCTCCTGCGGTGGTTACCACATCAACCGTACGACCAAGGCGTTGAGATAAATCATGCTGAAAGTCTAAAACCTGAAGGCCCTTAATTTCTCCCTTTTCGAGCAGGATGTCTATATCGCTTGCTTCGGTTTCTTCGCCGCGAGCAAACGATCCAAAAAGCGAAACCTTTTTGGCGCCGTATTCTTCTGCGAGGGATATAACCTCATAGCGGATATTTTCGATATTCAGCGAATTGGTGGTATCAAGGTAGTCTTCGATTATTCTCTCAATAAGCTTTGAGCGATTAATTATCTGCCTGCCAGAGAGGCCAGATTCTTTGTCCTCTTTGGTGAGACGACTGACTTCGGCATCGAGCTTTCGTAGTGTTTTATCTTGTAGATAGATAGAAATTGCACCCATGTGTTATTCCTTCCTATCAGGTATATTAGTAATATATTATACCAATATTACTTATTTCTGGAACTTTGCCTGGAAGTTTTGTATGAGGCTCAAGCAACAAACATGAGTTTGGAAGCCCTCTAATTTTGATTATGGGAGTTTGCCATGAAATATGCCGATAACGATATTCAGCGTTTTGCAGCTGCACAAAGCAATGAGGTACATGATCGCGCACTTGCAGAAATTCGTGCGGGAAGAAAGCGCGGTCATTGGATTTGGTATGTCTTTCCTCAAGCACGTGGACTGGGCATGAGTTGGAATGCTAACTATTACGGAATTGGTAGTTGGAAAGAATTGCGCGCCTACGTTGCGGATGATTTACTTATGCGGCGTCTCGTAGAAATATCTCAAGCATTACTTGAGTTGGAAGGAAATGATCCTGTTTCGGTATTGGGTGGCATAGATGCCGTTAAAGTGCGCTCTTCAATGACGTTATTTGAATTGGCAAGCGATAATCCTGTTTTTGGACAAGTACTTGATAAATATTATGGTGGCGAACGAGATTCCCTTACGTTAAAGCTTGTTAAGCAATTTGCTGAGTAGTGCAACGATGCTAGACTAGATATATTCATCGTTTTATAAGGACAGGAGGGGACTATGGCATTGCAGGAAAACTTAAGTAACGTACGTGTTCTTATTCACAGTGCTATTCGAATTCAAGCAGAAGACGGAACGGTAGTTTATGCTGATCCGTATGATTTGGTTGAGGAACCCCATGATGCTGATGTGGTTTTAATCACTCATGGTCATTATGATCATCTTTCTCCTGAAGATTATGCAAAAGTTGCTAAGTCAAACACGATAGTTGTTGCTCCTGCCTCATGTGGAGATGAGGTAGCTTCTTTACGTGCATCAAAGGTAGTGCTTTTAAGTGCGGGTGAATCCGCTGAAGTTTGCGGTATTACGGTTGAAGCGGTTCCTGCGTATAACGTTGAACCCGAGCGTCTTCAGTTTCATCCAAAAGAAAACGGATGGCTAGGCTATATTCTGACAATTGATGGCGCTACATATTACATTGCTGGCGATACTGATCAGAACGAAGATACTGAACAGGTACGTTGCGATGTAGCGCTTATTCCGATTGGTGGAACTTACACGATGGATGCCAAGCAGGCAGCAAATTTTATCAACACGATTAAGCCTCAGCTTGTGGTGCCTACCCACTACGGAACCACGGTTGGTAACAAAGAAGACGTTGAGGTGTTCGAACCTCTTGTGGATGATGGTATTACTGTTGTTCGCAAAATGGAGTGGCGCTAGTTTTTGCTTCAGCGGCTTCTCGTTTTTCGATAAACCTAACAAGGCGCAGAACATCTCGAGCAGTTGCAGCAAGGTTTTCTGCGCTTTTTTCTTTCGAAATGGAAAAGTCTTCAGGAAGTCGATTGATGGGAAAGATTGCAGTAACACCCTTCTTGTATGCGTCTGAGATATCAGATTCCACGCCTCCGACTAGTGCTATAACGGGAATTCCTGCATCCTGAGCGCGTTTCGCCACGCCGATAACCACTTTTCCTCGAAGAGATTGACCGTCAAGCTTTCCTTCGCCAGTAATAACAAGATCAGCATCTTTTACTATTTCCGAAAAATGCACCGTATCAAGCACGGTTTCGATACCCATTTGAAGTTGGGCTCCAAAAAACGCAATCATTCCTGTACCCATAGCGCCTGCCGCTCCAGTACCTGGAATAGCGGCAACATCCGCGCGCAAGTTTTTCTTAATAACGTTAGCAAGGTGCATAAGGCCTTCGTCGAGTAACTTTACTTCGTTTTCGCTTGCTCCTTTTTGTGGTCCGAAAACATAAGCAGCTCCTTCTGGACCATACATAGGGTTTTCTATGTCGCACATGGCAACAATATCTAGCATTTTGATTGCGGTATTCAAGTCAGAGGTATCGATATGTTCAATTTGGCTTAGCGTTCCGCCTGTGGGTATAAAGCTATTTCCTGTTTTGTCGTAAAACTTTACTCCGCAGGCAGCAGCGGCACCGCATCCGCCATCGGTAGTACAGCTGCCGCCAAGACCAAGAATAATTTTGGTGGCGCCATGGTTAGCGGCTTCAAGCAGTAATTCGCCGACGCCATAAGTTGTGGTGCCAAGGGGATCTTTGTGATTTTCTACAAGGGGCAATCCTGCGCACGATGCCATTTCTATAACAGCAGTGGAGCTTTCAGGAAGATATCCGAAATACGTTTCCATTTTTTCAAGGTGGGGACCGCTCGCAATCGCAATAATTTTTTCTCCACCTAAAGCAGACAAGAAGCAATCAACGCTTCCTTCGCCACCATCGGCAACAGGAATAGAAATTATTTCGCAATCAGAGAATTGCTTCTTAATTTCAGTAGAAAGAATTTCGCAGATCTGAGTAGAGGATAAGGTCCCTTTGAAAGAATCAGGTATGAGAACAATCTTTTTCATGAGGGTAGAATCCTAGCTTTATAGCAGCAGTTTCTCGTTGTTCTATTTCAGTCACTCTTGAATTAAAGTGGTTGAACATAAGAAACAGTTTATAAGCTGATTGCACTTAACATACTGGAGAAATATGGTTTCGGATAAACGGATAAAGAAAAAATGGCCAAAGCGTTTGCTGATAGCGTGTATTGCTGTTGTGATAGCGTGCGGTTTTGGTTTTTACGCATACACGTCTGATTATTATCATGCAGGCGATGACGCCCGAGCGCTTACAGAGACTCTGGAATCTACAGGAAGCTTACAAGAAACAGATGCAAGCATTGCAGTTGGTTCGCCAAATGCAGAAGTTGGTATCGTGTTTTATCCAGGAGCTAAGGTTGATCCGCAGGCATATGTTCCGCTAGCAAATGAGTTAGCAGTCAGGGGCTATTATTGCGTTATTACAAAAATGCCTTTTAATCTGGCATTTTTTGGAATTGATTCTGCAAGTTCTTTAATAGGCAGTGCATCTGAGGTTGATGAATGGTGGATTGCTGGTCATTCATTAGGCGGGGCAATGGCGGCGCAATTTGCCTCAGCGCATGGTGATGAGCTAGAAGGTGTATTTCTGTTGGCTGCT
>URVA01000033.1 GCA_900551155.1 uncultured Eggerthella sp.
CCCTAGAAGAATTATTCTTTGGAGTTTTGAAAGAAAGCATGGCATATTTAGTCCGTTCAGAAAAACCAATCACAAAAGATTCGGTTGTAGTATGGAACTGGTATAGCCAGAAACGTAAGAAAAAGGAGAACAAATAGTGACAGAGACAGTAGCGTCCGAGCAGCAGAAAACTTCTCGTGAATGTGCATTAATTGCCGCACGTGCTGCTGATGAACGTAAGGCAACCGACATTATGGTCATCAAAGTTGGTGATTTAGTTGATGTGACGGATTATTTCGTGATTGCTACTGGTGCCAATACTCCTCAAGTTGAAGCAATTTTGGACAATATCGAAGAAGCTCTTCGCAAAGAAGCGGGAGTAAAGCCAGCATCACGCGAAGCAACCAATGACCATTCATGGGAACTGTTAGACTACGGTTCATTTGTAGTGGATATTTTCCAACCTGAAGCACGCGATTACTATCGTCTAGAAATGCTTTGGAGTGATGCTCCTATTATTGATTTGACGGAAGCGGGAATTGAACACCCTGAATATTCTGAGCGCATTGCAAAGCTTGTGGGCCACGTAGAAGAAGCTCGCAGCTAAACATTCGGACAAGAATTAAGCCGCAGCGCGCCTTGGAAAAGCGTATGAGGTCGTAAAAGATCGCGTTTTTCTTTATACCTATATAAAAGTTCAGCCCCAGATTAGCGAGGATAGAACTAGGGATAAAGTAAATATTCTTCGCGTAATTTCCGCTGAACTCTTTAGGTATAAAGAAAAACGATCACGATCTGCTCGACCGACATACGCTTTTCGAAGGCGCGCTGTAATTTTGTATGTTTGTATCGTTTTTATAGGAAAGCCTTCATCGGAACCTACCAATAGATTTCGAATCAACCGCATTATGAATCATGAAGGCGTTTACCCCTTCATTCCTTTTCCAAAAAGCGCACGATCAATGTAAGGAACTCCCTGTTCTAAGGAATAAGGGTTTTGTGGACTCATGAACGTTCTTATACGTACAGCACGTACAAAGTATAGGGTCCAGAAGATTGTCCACAATAAGGCAAGCATTACGAGTGCCCAATGATCACCAACAGCGGAGCTAGAATAGAGTGTCTCCGAAATGCTATACATATAGTTTATGTTGATGATCTCTTTCAAAACGAATACAACAAAGTTTCCTACCGCAGCTATGATGCCTGCGATTTGGAAAAAGCGCAAAAAAGAAACGTTGCGGGTAATTAGCTGAACAAGGGAAGTAATGATAATAATCGAATAAGCGATAAGGGTAGCTATTGCAATGAAGTTTGCGCTTGCTTCAAGGATATAACTTACGGAATAGCCAGCGATGCCACTACTGAGATTTGCGATTGAATAAAGGAAATTTTCCAGCGCATCGGGAAAACCAGCCAGCATGAAGAAGACATAGATTGCTTGCATGATAATAAAAGCAAGCAAAGCACCTCCAATTTTGCTGTACTCAGATAAAGCAAAAGAATTTGTCTGGTTTGCCGAGGGAGCGTAAGTGTTTCCAGAGTAGTAAGGACTGCCTGAAGGGGGAGCTGGTGGCTGCTGATTCGAAACGTTTTGGACAGGCGCAACGGGTGGCTGCTGTTGTGGAACAGTTTGAGTGGCTTGAACAGGTTGTCCTTGAGCGTTTTGATTGGCGCTTTGGACAGGCTGTTGCAGGACATCAGGATTAACGTTTTGCCTAAGATTCTGCTGAGTGTTTTGGTTGTTGTATTGAATGTTTTGGGGTTGATAACCCTGAAAATTCGTGTTCTGTGGTTCTTGATTCATAGGTACCACCTCATAACGGATAGGTATAGTTTGAGCACTATTCAAGGACCTTAAGAAAACTCATTGTATAAAGGTAGTCACGAAAAGAGCAAGGTTTTCTCTCTCTTGGACAGACCTTGTTACGTTATCGTTGCAATATGCTGACGGTTTCTACATGGTAGGTTTGAGGGAATAGATCCACGGGTGTTGCGTTTATTAACTCGTAGCCAACATTTTTAAAGCGGGCAATATCGCGGGCCCAGGTGGCGGGATCGCAGCTAACATAAGCGACCCGTTTTGCGCCAGTAGCAGCAATGTTTTCAGTAACGCCTTTTGCGAGACCAGCACGAGGCGGATCAACGATCAGAGCATCCAATTCTCCAAGTGTGGGAAGTTCCCGTGCGCTATCGCCTCCGATAACTTCGATATTGGTTAGGTTCGCTGCTTCCATATTGCGGCGCAAATCGCGCACACTTGAGGCGGCAGATTCAACCGCATACACAAAGTCACAATGTTTGGCTAGTGGTAGGGTAAAGGTGCCAGCGCCGCAGTAAAGGTCAGCAACAATCGATTCTTCATCAAGTTCCAGACCATCTAATACTAATTGGATCATTTTTCCAGCTTGTGCAGTATTTACCTGAAAAAAACTAGGGGCACTGATGCGGTAGGTGGTATCAAGAATTTCTTCGCTCCAGCATCCTTTGCCGTATAAAGCTTCAACCTTTTTTACCTTGCGTGCCTTTCCTTGATCGGCAATAACACGCACAATGCTCGTGCACTTAAGTGCGCTTTTCAGGGTGTCGGCAGCTATTTTTCTAGGAAACGCACAAGGATTGGTCCATAAAGCAACTTCAGTATCTTTTGTGCGCACACTATGACGGATGCCAACACGAAATACTCCCAGATCATTGTGACCCTGCAGATAGGCAAGTGCTCCGCGCAGTGCGCCAGGAGCTTTTTCTATTCCCTTAGCACCTAACGGACATTGCTTGGGAATAGGGGTGAAGCTGCCGCCTTGTTGATGAAAGCCCAAAGCAAACTTTCCCCGCGCATCAACACCAGCGGAAAGTTCGATCTTGTTGCGGTAGCCAACTTCGCGCTTTGAGGGAACGCAAGGCGCAATAAGCTTTTCGGCAGTCTCGCGTTTGAAACCACCGATGCGGCTAAGTTGACTCACTACATTTGCTCGTTTTGCTTCGAGCTGTGCAGAGTACGAAAGATGCATCCAGGGGCAGCCACCGCAAACATCGGCGTGAGGACAGATAGGTTTAACGCGTAAGGGGCTTGGTTCAACTATCGTTTGAACAATACCTTCGCTATAGGAAGCTGTTTGATGAGTTAGCTCAACATCAACAACATCTCCTGGTGCGGTTTTTGGAACGAAAATTACTTTTCCTTCCTCTGAGCGGCCAACACCAGCTGCGCCATAGGCCATGGAATTAATGGTGATACGGAGAGGTGAAGTCATTGCGAGCCGCCTTTTTGTCCTGTTTAGTGCTATTTTGGGTTTACCCTGTGTAGTGGTTTCTTGTTGGTTTTCTTGCAGAAATGCAATCAATATCAATCATAACGTATAATAGTATGACTTGAGCCCTCTTAGCTCAGGGGATAGAGCGTCTGCCTCCGGAGCAGAAAGTCGCAGGTTCGAATCCTGTAGAGGGCGCCAGCTTGAAAACGAACAAACCTCAAAGTTGTAAGCTTTGCGGGTCAATTATGGTAATAGCAGTAAGGGGAACACTATGGCTATGTACATACCCGAATATAAGCCCAATGGCAATGAAATTGCCGTAGTAAAAACGTCTAAGGGCGATATTCGCGTTCAACTGATGGGTGAAGATGCTCCTATTCACGTAGGAAACTTTGTTGAGTTGGCCAAAAAGGGCTTTTATGACAACTTGAAGTTCCATCGCTATGTTCCAAATTTTGTAATTCAAGGCGGTTGCCCTAATACGCGCGATCTTGATTCTGAACAGGTAAAAGCTGCTGAAGGTAATCCTTTTGTAGGCCTTGGAACTGGTGGCCCTGGTTATACTATCAAGGAAGAATACACCACCAATCCTAACAATAAGCATCTGGATGGCACCCTAGCTATGGCACGTTCTCAGAATCCTAATTCTGCAGGCTCGCAGTTCTACTTCTGCTTAGGTCCTCAACCTTTCTTGGATTCAGGCTATACTGTATTCGGTCAGACGATCGAAGGTTTAGATGTTATCGGTCAGCTGCGTGTTGGGGATGTTATCGAAACCATTCTTATTGAAAACGCTAATGAGTAAATACTACTGGTTAGTAATTTTTGCCTAGTGCTACAACGCTAGGTGCTACGACTCTTCATCGGGATCGTAAGAGAGGAAACGAACCATATATGAACAACGAGATTTTCCAGCAGGCAAGAAGTGCATACGTCACTAAACAGTATGACGTTGCACTTGAAAAGTTCACCGAATGCCTGCAGGACACCTCAGTCTCAAAAGCTCCGGGCGAACTTGGCCTTTTGTATCATCAGATTGGTAATTGTCTTGTTAAGCTTAATGACCCTAATGAGGCAATTCATGCATATTCGCAGGCACTGATCGATGAGTCTTATGATGCGCTTGGATCGGTAAGCTACAACTTGGGTATGGTATATGCATCTCAGGGTGATTTCGAGGATGCTATTACCAACTTCCAATCCGCTTTGGATGATTCGCGCTATCCAACGCCTTATAAAGCTTATCAAGCAATGGGTAATGCTTTGTTGAAGCTGGGTAAATCTGCTGAGGCAGGTGCAGCATTTCGCTCTGCAGCGCTTGATGAAATGAATCCTGACCCAACTAAGGCTCTTCTTAACTTAGGCGTTTGCTTTATGGCGCTTGATCGTCCTATGGATGCTATCGCTTCATACGAAAGCGCTCTGCAATTTGATATGAAGCCTGAAACGCGCAATAAGCTTTTTGCGAATATGGGTCAGGCTTATGTTGCTGATGGAAAAATGGATAAGGCGGTTCGTGCCTTTGAATCTGCATTGGCAGACAAAACCTATGTCTTTAATGACGCTGCTAATGTTGACTATCAGCGTGCAGTAGCTGCAGTTGCTTCTGGTGCTACGGGCGAACAGGAATCTATTGTTCCTGCAGATACTACTTCTCAAAATGATTTGTCTGGCTTAGATGTTCCTGGCGATGGAGTTCCTATTGAGGCTCAGCCTTTGGCTCCATCAGAAATGGGAACTACCCAGATTTCTGAAACAAGCATCATGCGCAGTATTGCAGAGGCAGAACAAAATAGCGATTTCTTTGCAGCTCAGCAACAAGATTTTCAGGATTGGACGCAAAACGCCAAGAAGAAGCATCGTCATCGTGGCTTGAAGATTTTCTTGGTCATCCTAATTCTTCTGGCTCTTGTTGGTGGTGCAGGTACCTATGCTTACGTACAGGGAATCGGTTTCCCTTCACAGCAGGATCAAATTACGGCATTGTTCAATGATCCTTCGAATAGCGAAGTATATGCATCCGATCTTGATGACAATGCAAAATCACGTATTGCTGATATGGTTGCAACCTCAAGTACTATTACGGTAAATGGTACGACGAACAGCTTTAGCACTGCTGATGCTTATGTAACGGCTACCACTCAGCAAGGTGGAGAAATTCCATATCAAATTTCTTTGGTACGTGATGGATTAGGGTGGAAGATATCTAACGTATCGCTGTCCTTTGCAAGCCAAACTGCCCAATAAATAAGAAAGAACCAGGACAAGGTTACGTCCTGTTTCATAACACAATGATTTTTACCTACGAAAGGAACAAAGTATGGCAATCGAAAAGACCTACAGCATGATCAAGCCTGATGGCGTTCGCAATGGTCATATTGGCGAAATTATTGCTCGTTTTGAACGCGCTGGTCTTACCATCGAGCGTATGGAAATGGGCATGGTTACCCCAGAGCAGGCTGCTGCAAACTATGCAGAACACGAGGGTAAGCCTTTCTATGATGGTCTGATTTCCTACATCACCTCTGGTCCTGTTGTAAAGATGGTTGTTTCTGGTGAAGGTGCAGTAAAGAAGTGCCGTTCTCTTATGGGTGCAACCAATCCTGCTGAAGCTGCTCCTGGCACCATCCGTGGTGACTTCGGTCTGATCATGGATGAAAACGTAATCCATGGCTCTGACTCCATCGAATCCGCAGAGCGTGAGATTGGTATTTTCTTTAAGTAAGCACGATTTTTTGAAATAAGCGTGTATTTCGCGAGCCCTGGCGTTATGCTAGGGCTCGTAGTATGTAGGAGAGCTGTTAAAATAAGTTGTTGCGTTCTTGTTTGGATGCAGGAATTACGCAGTATGGTAAAATTCATGTTTACGATTGCTCACAGATAGTTTTAAGGATGATGCATGTCTTTCCTTGATTTTATACAGAATGCCACTTCGTCCAATTCATACGATATGGCTATCGACCTTGGTACGGCTAATACTCTTGTTGCTATTACTGGCCAGGGTATCGTAATTAACGAACCTTCTGTAGTTGCTATTGAGCGGAGTACCCATCGCGTACTGGCTGTTGGTCATGAAGCTAAGAACATGATCAACCATACGCCCGACACTTTTTCTGCCGAGCATCCGCTCCATGATGGCGTTATTGCTGATTATGATGTTACCGAGGCCATGATTTCTGCCTTTATTAATAAGGCAGCACCTCGTCGTTATCCTTGGCAGCCTAAGCCCCGCATCGTAGTGTGCATCCCTTGTGGTGCCACCTCTGTTGAAAAGCGTGCGGTGTTCGAGGCTACTATTCAGGCAGGTGCCCGTCAGGCTTATTTGATTGAAGAGCCAATGGCTGCAGCAATGGGTGCAGATTTGCCCGTTACAGAACCTACCGGTTCTATGGTTGTTGATATCGGTGGTGGCACTACCGAAGTTGCTGTTATTTCTCTGGGCGGTATCGTTACTTCTTCTTCTCTGCGCCTTGCGGGCAACCGTTTAGATGAAGCAATTGCGATGCATTTGCGTGATCTTCTTGGAATTAAGATTGGCGAGCGCACAGCAGAAGTTATCAAGATTAAAATAGGCTCTATTCTGCCTTTCGAAGATGGTCGTGAACGTGACATGATTATCTCTGGGCAGGATGTGCTTACTGAACAGCCAAAAGAAGTTACTATTCAGTCCGAAGATGTTCGTGATGCGCTTCAGGCTCCCATTGATGAAATGGTAGTCCACATTAAGGAAACGTTTAAGAAGACTAATCCCGACTTGGCTTCTGACATCATTTCGAATGGTATTTTGCTGACTGGTGGCGGTGGTCTGCTCAACGGTTTGGATCGTTATTTCTCGCAGCAGCTTGAAATTCCGGTTTGGACGAGCGAAACAGCACTCACTAATGTAGTAACAGGTTGTTTGAGGGTTTTGGAAACCCCAACAGCACTTAAGCAAATACTCATGAGATCAAAGTAGGAGAATTCCGCATACAATGGCCCTGAACTTGAACGATAAACGCATCCCATTCGGTGGCCAATTCAATGGAACGATTCTGCTCGTTCTTTTACTGGTAGTTTCGTTGGTTTTGGTCGTTGTCTATGTGCGCGAAGGGGATGAAGGTCCTCTTCATACCATACAAGATTCAACATCTGCTCTGTCTTCGCCTCTATCTTCAATAGGGGCGGCAAGCAGTTCTTTGGCTGCATCGGCTACTACTTCAATTGAAGACTTAACAGCAGATGGCCAAACACTCAATCAACTTCAAGAAAGCAATGCAACACTAAGCCAAATGGTGGTCGAGCTAGAAGAGTACCGTCAAGAAGCTACACGTCTTGAATCTCTTATTGGTTTGCATGATGCCTACGGTTTTACTTCGGTTGCAGCACGAGTAACAGGTTATTCATCCGATTCGTACAATCACATTATTACTATTGATGCTGGTTCGGCTTCGGGCGTTAGTGAAGGCTTGCCTGTTATGGGATCGACGGGCGTTATTGGCCAGGTTATTTCGGTAAGCACCTATTCTTCTCAGGTGCGTTTGCTCAATGATGCTCAAAGCGGTGTTGCGGTAATGCTGCAATCTTCTCGCGCGGAAGGCATTTTGTCAGGCTCAGTTGAAGGGGTTTTATACCTTGAGGGTGTTGATGAAAGCGTTGAAGTAAAAGAGGGAGAAGCGGTTATTACCTCTGGCTTGGGCGGCGGTTATTTCCGCGGCTTAGTTGTTGGTACTGTATCGAAGGTGGAACAACGTCAAGGTGATGCTACGCGCACTATTGTTATTACACCTAATGCTTCGTTTGACAATATAAGCGAAGTTCTTGTGGTGTTAGGCATGAGCAATGAAGGCGCTGCTGACGAAAACAAAGATGCAGCAAATGAGGTTGTTTCTGCCGTAGGTCCTGATGCGCTGCTGGGCAACACATCCGATGCTAACAGTGATCAGCAATCTGGCGATGGTGCTTCAAGCGGTTCGTCAGATTCCTCTGATTCGAATTCCGATTCAAGCGATTCTGGATCAGATGGCAGTGATTCAAGTTCAACAGATGAAGGAAGCGAGTGATAGTATGCGCGAATGGATGCTTCCTCTTATATGCTCTGCGATTATTGTGGTAATCCAGATTGTATTTGCTCCAATACTTACCATTTTTTCAGTGGTTCCAAGCTTTATTGTGGCATTTGTTTTGGTGCTTACCATAATTCGCAGGCCTGATTCTACCTATGTCTATGCTTTTGTTTTAGGGCTTATTGCTGATTTATTGTCTCAAACACCCGTGGGGCTTACTTCATTGTTGCTCTTAGCAATAACGTTCGTGTTGTCTCGCGCCTTTGAGGTTCTTGATGATTCGAATATGGCTATGCCGCTTATTGCGCTTGCGGCAGCAATTTTTGTCTTTGAGTTACTCTTTATGATTGTTTTGCTTATTGCGGGTTATCAGGGTGGATTTATCGAGCTCTTCTTACAGCGCGTTCTTCCTTCGACCGTGTTCAACGCAATACTTGCTGCTTTGCTGTTCGTTATTATGAGGCGCTTACCTTTTGCGCAGCCAGTAAATGATGCGTGGAAGGTATCAAGCGGCGGCGGGTTCCGCTAAGGTTTGGTTGCTTTATGCTTTCAGCTATTCTGACAACCATAGCTGCCCTTGTGGTACTCGGTGTTCTTGCGGTAGTTATTTTTCGCGTGCGTTCGCAATCTTCTCATTCGCGAACAAGCGACCGCATGCGCGTTAAGTCTGTTACCTCAGTGGGTATTTCAGCTGAAACGCCCAAGACCTCAATCAGTTCGGGTTCGGGCGCAGCATTTGGTGGTACTTCTGTTAGTGGTGAAGGACTGCGAAATCGTTTTATCGCGGTCGGAGTTCTTGCGGCAGGCGTATTTGGTGCCCTTGCGGTGCGTTTGTTTGGCTTGCAGGTTCTCAATAGTGCCTCGTATAGCGAAGAAGCGCAAAATAATCTCTACACCACGGTTAATACTCCTGCTCCACGAGGAGTCATTTACGACTCTCAAGGGGTAGCGCTTGTTTCAAATCGTCAAGTACAAACGGTTCTAGCTGACGCTGATGTGGTAGATAACCCTGATGTTATTTTGCGTTTATCTTCACTATTGGGAATTCCCTATGAAGTGGTACGTTCACGTATTTTAGATTCTTCTTCAGGTGCGCAAAGTCAACGCGTGGTAGCAAGTGATGTTAAACTACGCGACATTGCTTATATCTCAGAACATCGCGATGCTTTTCCTGGTGTTACCACCCAAGTTCGCACTACCCGAAGCTATCCTTATGGGGCTTTAGCTGCTCATGTATTGGGTTACACTGGTACGGCATCTGAAGATGATTTGAAGAATGCTGCTGAAGGCCGTGATATTGAAAGCGGTGATGCAGTAGGAAAAAGTGGCGTAGAGCAGACCTATGATGCACTTATTGCGGGCGATCATGGTCAGCGAATTTTGGTAACTGATGCCACGGGTGTTATTCAGCAGGTGGTTGCTGAAACGGATCCATCAAAAGGCAATGATGTGTACCTAACTATTGATGCTCGCGTCCAATATGTGGCAGATACTGCTCTTAAGGAAGCGGTAACAGGTGGTACTGGTACTGCGGCTGCGTGTGTGGTTATAGATGTGGAAACAGGTGGCATTGTTGCCATGTCTAACTATCCCACCTATGAACCTGAACGTTTCATTGGTGGTATTTCGCAAGACACATGGGATGCCTACCAAACCGAAGAATCACATTATCCTTTGATGAATCGCTCCATTGCAGGTACGTATCCTGCCGCTTCGTGTTTTAAGGCATTTACTGGCCTAGCTGGCCTGACGTATGGTTTTGCCGACACAACACGAACATGGGATTGTACGGGTACGTGGACAGGGTTCGGCGATGAATTCCCGCAGGATTGCTGGCTTGAAACAGGTCATGGGCCCATTACGTTTCGTGAGGGCGTAATTGAATCGTGCGATACGGTGTTCTATGAAATCGCAAAAGATTTTTATGACGCACGTGGAACCATCGGTAACGAAGCAATGCAGGACTTCATTAAAGAATTTGGATATGCTGCTTCTACTCATATTGACTTATCGGGTGAAGCAGAAGGCCGTATTCCAACGCCTCAGTGGAAACAGGAATACTTCAAGGATGTTCCTGAAGAAGCTCAGTGGTTGCCTGGCGATATGTCAAACATGGTTATTGGTCAGGGCTATGTATTGGTAACTCCTATTCAGGTAGCTCGAGCATATGCTGCGGTAGCTACAGGCAGATTGTTACGTCCTCATTTGCTTAAAGAAGTACGCAATTCTTTAGGGGAAACTGTTCTTACGTTTGAAACGGTAGAAGACTACCATCCTGAAGTGGATTCTTCCTTGCTGGAAGTTATGCAGGACGCTCTTCATGGTGTAGCTACAGAAAATGCAAGCGTTTCTGCAGACTTCGGAAAGTATTCATGGAGTGCTGCTGCTAAAACTGGTACGGCAGAAGTTGCAGGCAAGCAGGATATGGCATGGTTTTCTTGCTACGCTCCTTACGAACAGCCCAAGTTTGCCCTTGCGCTCTGCTTGGAAGAAGGCGGTAGCGGTGGTACTACGGGCTCGCCTATTGCAGCACGCATTATGGATGCTGCTATTCGCTGTTCCGAAGGCACATTTGATCAAAAGATAGCTCCTATCTCTGCAACAGAGGTAGCGGGCGCTGAAGATACTACCGATAGCGAAGACGACAGTTCTTCGAGTGATGATTCGGAAGAGTAGGGGGTTTAGATGCCACAGATGATGAATGAAATCAGTTCTGTTCGTCCGCAGGACCCCTCTGTCGCTAAGGCTTTAAAACCGCGTCGATTTAAGTATATTAATCCGCCCTTCGTGTTCTTCATTGTTGCTTTGGTGGCCTATGGCTTGCTGGTGCAGTTTTCTGCTACCTCGTCCGACCCAGATTACAGCTTTACAAGACAGCTTATGGGTGTGGGCGTTGGCATGGTTCTTTTTGCTGTAATTTCACGTGTGGACTATCACGTACTTTCGGGATACACGACGGTATTCCTTATAGTTAATGTTGTTCTTTTGCTTTCACCTCATATTCCCGGTATTGGTGTTGAGGTTAATGGCGGTCAATCCTGGATTAATGTTGGCATTCAGCTACAGCCTGGCGAATTCGCTAAGGTAACGGTTGTGCTTTTAGCGGCGTCGGTAATGGCGCGCTATGGTGGTCGATTGAATGACCTACGTGAATACATTAAAGCGCTTCTTATTATGGCAGTGCCTTTTGTTTGTGTTATGACTCAGCCAGACTTAGGTACGGGCTTGGTGTATTTAATGATTGCAGGATTTGCGCTCATTATTGGTGGTGCTAACTGGCGCTTCATTGTAGCCACCATAGGTGTTTTAGTGATAATGATCGCTGCGATCTTACTTCTTGACCCCGTGTTAGACCAGATTGCTGGTAGCGACGTTTTGCTTAAAGACTATCAGATGTCTCGTCTGACTGTTTTTCTTGATCCTACTCATGATACTTCGGGCGATGGCTACAATCTGCAGCAAGCAATGATTGCGATTGGTAGTGGTGGCTTCTTCGGTAAAGGCTTTATGCAGGCAACTCAGTCTTCTTTGGGCTTTTTGCCTGAAGCGCCAACAGACTTTGTCTTCTGCGTATTGGCAGAAGAATTTGGATTTGTCGGTGCGTTGGTTCTGATCGCTTTCTATATTGGCTTGGTGTTTTGTTCGATTGTGGTAGCAAGAAACTCTGGCGATTTGTTTGGCACGATTATTGTTGTGTGCGTTGTAGGTATGTGGTTGTTCCAGATCCTGGAAAACATCGGTATGACGTGTGGACTTATGCCGATTACCGGTATTCCTCTTCCTTTTATTAGTTACGGTTCTTCATTTATGATCGTAAATTTCATGATGCTGGGTTTAATTAATTCAGTTTGGGTTCATAATGGTCGCTAAGTGAAAGGGGACCTCCATGAAGCTTCCAGTCGATTTACCTTCAGTAATTTCTGCTGCGCTTGATATTGAACGCGCGAGCTCTATTCCTGTGTCAGTAAATATCCTGATTGACGAAACTGCTTCTCCTGATTTTCAGGTGTTTGTTCGTGCGGGCTTTAATAGCGACTCTCTTAATTCACGAGTCATGGTGAGCTATTTCCCCACGCAAGCCCCCGATACCTCTCTTGCTTGTGATCTAACCATTATTGCTGCTGCTAAGAGCGAATCAGTAGGTGCGCTTGCTGCAGCATTTCGCAGCCAGGGAACTCCTGTTTTGGTGGTTGCGGAAAATGGCGAAGAAGTTTGCGCTCTTGCGAAGCAGTCAGGTAATCCATTGCCTGAAAACGATGTGGTCTTTTTGCAAGATGCTGAATTTGATGAAGAGCTAAAAGGTGAGCTTGCCGATAAAATTGGCAGATGGATTGTTGCGGCGGTTGATGCAGAAAAGAAGCTTGCCTTTTCTATTGCGTATCCGTTTGTTCGCAGACCGCTTGCTTATGATGCCATCTCGAGCACTTCTTTGCAAAATGCAGGCATTGGCGTAGTGGTATTTGTGCCTGGTGCAGATATGCCTTTAATGACGGCAAACCAAATTAAAATGATTTTGCAAATTGCCGCTGCCTACGGTCAGCCTTTAGGTCCTGAACGTGTGGTAGAGCTTTTGGGAGTATTGGTAAATGCCTTCATATTCCGCAATATTTCTCGCCAACTTGCAGGATTAATTCCAGCGCTCGGTTGGGCAGTAAAGGGCACAATGGGCTACTTGGGTACCCAGGCTATCGGCAGAGCCGCTATTGAGTACTTTGAGGGTGGCGGAAGCATTGCTGGTTTGGCTGCTTTGGCAAGCAAAGCCACCAATGAAACGGCTAAAGTGGTTGTATTCGTGCAAAGCGAGCCAACTCTGCGTGCAGTAGGTGAAAAAGTTGCCCCTGTTGCTCGCAAGGTGGTTACTGGGGCGCTTGACGCGATTGGGCCCGTTGCTACTTCAGCAGGCAAAACTATTCTGTCTTCCATGAAGCCAACAATACGCAAGAAGAACTAGTTTCGTCAGGAAAATCCCTGATTGAATAAGTATAAGAAAAAATTTAAAAAAAGTTCTTGCACGCATCTTAATTTCCTGTATACTAACATTCGCTGCTGAAGCACGGGGTGTTAGCTCAGTTGGTTAGAGCGCCGGCCTGTCACGTCGGAGGTC
>URVA01000034.1 GCA_900551155.1 uncultured Eggerthella sp.
TGCGGGCTTTATTCTGCGCTATATTGTCCCTGAAAACGACCATGTCCTTGAAGAAAAATTAAATGCCATTGGGTATGGATTTTTAATTCCTTTATTCTTCGTAGTTTCTGGCGCCAAAATTGAAGTTACTGCAGTATTGAACCAGCCACTCCTTTTAATTGGATTTATTGCGATGCTTCTCTTAGTTCGTGCGGTACCTATTTTTATTGCATTGCGCACCGACAAGACGCCCGAAGTCAAAGCGTTTGGTTGGCGTAACCAAGTTACCGTTTCTCTTTACTGCACAACCGCTCTTCCTCTTATCGTTGCAGTCACTTCGGTTGCCGTGAGTGCGGGCGCTATGTCTTCATCGCTAGCTTCGGTTTTAGTTTCCGCAGGAGCATTGACCGTGCTCGTCATGCCGCTTTTAGCCTTACTGACCTATCAAGAAAGCAAGGATTCCTCACATCAGTAGATGCTTTTCTTATGCGGTTTCTCGTTTTTTGGATTCTTCTCAAAATAGTTTAGATCCTTTTCTGCGGTGATTTGAAAACTCAGGGCGGCCATTCCCTACCACACTGCTGCATATCACATTATTGACCGCAATTATTCTCGATGGGGAAGATCTTACATCTTGAAAGAATTCATCGCTAAGAGCAACGAGTTTCTTACGTTCTTCTTCCCTCGTTTTTACATCGCCTCTCTAGGATTGTTTCTGGCTTTCCAGATCACGATGTAAACAAAGGAGGAATCAATGAGCCACTTGCTTGGGCGCCTTAAAGCCTACACGCTCAAAACTGCGTGCTTGTGCGCAGCACTCACCCTTGCACTCTCCGGCACCCCTGCTATAGCCTTTGCAGCAAATGCAGAAGCACAAAGCACTTCCAACGCCGAAGAAATGACGCAAGAAAAAATCGACGAGGCCAATAATGCCTACGACTCCGCTGCCACCAAGCTTACCTTTATCAGCATGTCCGATACCGAATTTGGCGGAGGAGAAGAAGGAACCGATACGACCGAAGCATCATACAACGAAAAGAATTACCGTCTTAAAGCCGTTGCCGATTGGGCGGCAAGCCACAATTTCGACGTCCAAGCAGTTCTAGATAACGGCGATGTAGTAGGTGCCAACAGCCCCGAGATGAATGCCTGGAACAATAGTGACAAAACCGACATTCATGCATCACGCGCAGGCGGTTGGTACTGTGCAGTAGAGCGATCGCTCTCCGAAAATTTCCCTGATGCAACCATGCTACTCGCCAGTGGAAACCATGATATTCCGACTCTATTCGGAACCGTAATGGATATCAATCACAAAGACGACGAAAAATGGTTCTACCCTGACGCCGAAACTGGCAAAGGCAATATTCATATCAAGATCAACGGATATGACTTTATTTCTCTTGATTACTGGGACTATACCGACTTCCTAAAGACAACCCTTGAAGAAATCTCAAGTACCCCTGATTATGACCCCACCAAACCAATCTTCATTCAAACTCATAGCGGATACGCCAACACCTCTCTTGGCGGCCCCTTTCATGCCAACTACGACATCGCTAATTCAGCTGCGCCTGGATATCTACAGGATCTCTTAAAGGATTATCCCCAGGCATTTGTAGGATCTGCGCACACCCACTTTTCTGTAGAGCCCGAAACAAGCATTTACCAAAAGGACTTCACCTTTTTCGAAAATGGTTCGATGAACTACATCTATCAGGATGGTCCGTGTATTGATTCGGGATATTTTAATGGCGGACAAGGCGACAGAACCGAAGGCTCCCTTACCCCTTATGAGGCAACATGCAACTTTATTTCCGTACTCGAAGACGGTTCTACCGTAATTCGTCGCTACGATATGACTCACAATCGTTGGATTGGGATGCCTTGGGTAGTCGACACAACGCTCGGTAAGGAAGGATTTACCTACACTGACGAGAATCGCTCCACTATCGCCCCTTGGTGGAAAGATGATACCGAAGTAACCACATCCAACACCACCGAAACCTCTACCACTCTCGGGTTTTCTCATGCAGCTGATGACCAGCTAGTAAACTACTACGAGATCACCCTGACCGATATCGCAGGCAATCCCGTCAACTACACCACCAAGCAAGTGCCCTACTTTAGTGAAGGCGGCCAGGTAAGTGTGAGCGGTTCATTCAAAGCTTACTCTCGCTGGTATATGACTCCCAATACCATGGGATTCGAATTGAGTGGACTCCAGCCAGCGAGTTACTACACCGCGTCCATTGTCGCCTATGATGATTTCGAAAACGCTTCCGAGCCCTATACTTACACCTTCCGAACCGAAGGTAGCGCTACTTTCCCCGAATTACCCAATCAGCCTCAGCTTCCTGAAGGTATTTCTGAAGGGCAATTCTTCAGCATGGATTTCGAAAACAACCTATCCGATAGCATTTCTGGTGTAACGGGCAGCGCAAATGGTTCGGTTTCTTTCACTGAAAGCTTTAATGAGGATAACGGAAGCGCAGTATATATACCTGCTGGCGCAAGCAATTACGTTGACCTCGGAAACCTTGAAGAATGGAATTTAGGAACCGACAAAAACCTCACCATCAATTTCTGGATCAACGCCGAAGATCTTGGTGGCTACGGTTCCTTTATTTCGAATAAAAATTGGACGAACTGGTATCGAAGTGGCATTAACGTTGCTCCCGAAGGAAGCAACTCGACCAAGATCGAATTCACTCTTGGTGACGACGTATACGACCACGGCTGTTACGCCACCGGCACGGTAGCTAGCTACACCAACGCATGGCACATGATGTCATTTGAAGTGGACCGCGATGCGCAAGAAGCGCGCACATACTTCGATGGAAACTTAGTGCAGACCACCGACATTTCCGTAATTGGAGATATGACCAGCGGTCTCAATATGCTTCTCGGCGTTGATGGTGGCAAGCAATATGGCTCCAACGGATTTACTATGGACAATTTAGATATGTGGGATCGCCCCTTGAGTGAAGAGGAAATCGCTTCGCTTTTTGCAGTATCCGACCCCTCAAACTCTGCCTCCCTTGATGTTCTTACTCAGGCAATTACTTATTCGCAGGATCTCCTTAAGCAAGAGGAAATCAATAGCGCAAACGGACGCGTATATGACGAAGATCTTCATGCAACACTTGAAGTTGCCATTAAAAACGCAACCGCTGTCGCTAACGGAAGCAATCGAGATCTCACGATCGAACAAGCCTACACAGAACTTAAAGATGCAGTTGCAAACTTTGAAAATCAGCCTATTTGCTGGAGTGTTACTGCAACCGCAGAACATGGCGTTATTGGCATAGAAGGAACTACAAATGATGGATCCTATGTCGTAGAGCAAGGCAATAACGTTGTTTTCTCACTTTCTCCCGACAAGAACTACAGCTTAGACAATGCGCAAATCAGCGTTACCGCAGGGCTTGATTACGAACTTAGCGAATCACAGCTCACGGTCAAAAATGTCAGTGGACCCGTTAATGTTCATGTCGTATTTTCTGAGGAAAATACGAACAGTGGAAATGATGGCGGCAATGGAGATAACTCCGGGAATAGCAGCGGAAATAACGGCAACTCTGGAAACAATAATTCCAACAACACCGAAAACAATCCGGCCGACTCAACCAATACAAGCCCCTCAGACAACACTACTTCCGGCTCTGACGACAAATCTGGTCTTGCTCAAACCAGTGACTTTATTGCACCACTTTTCGTGGGAGCGGCAATAGTAGCGGGAAGTGCAGCACTGATTGTAGCTATAGCATGGAGGAAGCTAAGAAACTAAGCTCTTATCTGCAGCATTCTAAGTAAGCCGAGACGGGGATCAGAGCTCCTTGGTGACTCCATTTTTCCCGTCTCACTTGCATCTATACAATTGTTATAAGAATCAGTTTCAGAAATTTAAAAAAAGTATACAAAAAGTAAATAGTTCCCCTCATAGAGCAAAACGCGTTCAAATGCTAGGATATGGTTTGAACAGGACGTTCGACGATGATCGTTTTTCTGTTCCATTCGATCAAATAATGAGGAGAGGATCGTAATTATGGATTTTCAGCTTACTGACGAACAGGAATTGCTGATTGAAAGCGCACGTGAATATGCTAGCCGCTACTTCACTGACGAAGCGGTAAAGCAGGCCTACGAAGTAGACCACCACATCAGCGTAGAAGCAGCTATGGCTTACCGTGAAGCAGGCTTCATGCACCTTGGCCTTCCTGAGGAAGTTGGTGGCGTTCCAGTAGACAAGCTTACCGAGGTTCTTTTGGTAGAAAAGCTTCATGAGTTCACTGGTGTTACCCTTCCCTTCGTAACCGACTTCAATACCATCACTGACGTAATTGACTTCGGCACCAAAGAACAGCAAGAAATGATCATGGATGCTATCGAAAATGTTGAGAGCACCTGCATCGCTTGTTCTGCAATTTCTGAGCCTGCTGCTGGTTCCGACAACAACGCTATGACTTGCGTTACCAAGAAGCAGCCAGACGGCACTTATATCCTGAATGGTCAGAAGACCTGGGTTACCCTTGGTGGCCTTTCTATCTACACCATGGTTGTAGCTAAGGACGAAGATCCTTCTTACGAAAACGACAAGTACTCCTTGTGGCTCATCCCTAACGATACCCCTGGCTTCACCGTTGCTCACCTTGAAAAGGTTGGCCAGCAGGCAATCCCATTTGTTGACCAGTTCTTCGACAACGTAGTTCTTACTGAGGATATGCGTCTTGGCGAACCTGGCATGGGCTGGAAGCTTCTCATGAAGAAGCTCGAGTTCGAACGCTGCTTGGTTGTTGCTTCTTCTCTCGGTCTTGCACAGGCTGCTTTGAACGACGCTGGTGCTTATGCTTCTGAGCGTATCGCATTCAAGAAGCCAATCGCTCACTTGACCCAGATCCAGGAACACCTCTGCGAGATGGAAAACATCATCCAAAACGTACGTCTCCGTCTGTATCAGGTAGTAGACATGATTGACCGCGGCGAATCTACTCGTCTTGAATCTGCTCTGCTCAAGGGTTATGCATGTAAGGAACTTACCCGCGTAGCTGACATGGCAATGGCTATTTATGCTGCTATTGGTTACACCAAGGAAATTCGCGTTGGCCGCATTTGGGCTGACCTCCGTGGTAACGAAATGGGCGGCGGCACCACTGAAGTTATGAACTACATTGCTGGTCGTCAGTTGGTAAAGAAGTACAAGGCATAAATCGCCTTACGTAACTACTTCTTGTAAAGCGTTTAAGTGTAGGACTCTTTCGTAATAGTTTCTTCCTTAGATTAAGATTTTCCTACACTCGCCTATCAAGCTCCTCGATTATCGGGGAGCTTGTTTTTTTGCAGATGTTTGCCGCCAATCGCCTGAACATTTCGCTCGGATTTCCAAGAAATAGCAAACGGAGCGCTTTCTCTTTGAACAGAGAGCTATAATAAGCATTTGCATTTTTCGAAAGCACGTTTCGCTACGTAGTTATGCACTATGTTGCTAAAGGCGCTTTTCTAAAATGCGCTTGTTTCTTATCCAATCAAGGAGTCTTGTTTATGAAAGCAATTGTAAACGCCTGGACAAGCTTGAGCCTTATCAAGCGAATTGTCATTGGCCTAATCATCGGTGCCCTTATCGGCCTGTTCGGTCCAAAAGACATTATTGTTATCGAACTTCTGGGTACCTTGTTTGTAAACGCATTGAAGGCCGTTGCCCCTCTTTTGGTATTCTTCTTGGTTATCAATGCGCTCAGCCGCACCAAGTTGCCAAAATCTATGCGCACGGTTATTACGCTTTACGTAATTAGTACCTTATGCGCTGCTATTACCGCTGTTGTTGCCTCTTACGCCTTCCCTGTCACCCTTACCTTGGCTGATCCGGGTGAGGCAGAAGCTATCCCATCAGACATTGGTGAAGTTCTTATGACTTTGCTGAACAACATGGTGGCTAACCCTGTAGACGCACTGGTAAATGCAAACTATCTGGGCATTTTGGTTTGGGCGATTGTTTTGGGTATCGCGATGCGTTACACCTCTGAAGCAACGCGCGATTTCTTCAGCAATATCTCCCATGCAATTTCCGCAGTTGTACGCTGGGTTATTGCTTGTGCTCCTTTCGGCATTCTGGGCCTTATTTATACTTCCGTATCTCAAAATGGTCCTGAAATCTTCATCGAATACGGTCAGCTTCTTGCAATCCTTTTGGGCTGCATGTTCTTTGCGGCTTTGGTGGTAAATCCCCTTCTGGTATTCTTGAACATCCGCAAGAACCCTTATCCTTTGGTATTCCGCTGCTTAAAGGACAGCGGTATCACCGCATTCTTCACTCGCAGCTCCGCTGCTAACATCCCTGTAAACATGGACCTTTGCCGTCGCCTTGGTCTTCATGAAGACACCTACTCTGTTGCTATTCCACTGGGTGCAACGGTAAACATGGCAGGCGCTGCGGTAACTATTTCTGTTATGACTATGGCAGCTTGCCATACCTTAGGTATTGCAGTTAACCCTGTAACCGCAATCATCTTGTGCATACTTGCTGCAGTAAGTGCTTGCGGTGCATCGGGCGTTGCTGGTGGTTCTTTGATGCTTATTCCTTTGTGCTGTTCGCTTTTCGGTATCAGCAACGACATCGCAATGCAGGTTGTAGGTATCGGTTTTGTTATTGGTGTAATTCAAGACTCCGTCGAAACCGCCATCAACTCTTCTTCCGACGCATTGTTCTCCGCTACGGCAGACTACAAAGAACGTCGCAAGGCTGGTATCGACTTTAAACCTGGTAAAGATTCTCCTGTGTGGAAAACCGCTGAAACTGAAAAGGTTACTACTGAAACCGCAGCTGCAAACGAGTAGTTTTATTGGTTGAGGTTACTGAGATACCTAAAGTATCTAGGACATCTAGAGGCATCCAACGCCTCCGAAGCTTCAAGACTTCACGAGCGTTGCCTCCAAGCTTAAAGCTGTTTGTTTGGTATACCGCTTCAAATAACACCATAAGAGCCCTTCGGGGCTCTTATTTTTTTGTCTGGTGCTTGTTATTTCTAAGCGCTGCCTTTGCTTTATCACATTGCTCCAAGCATCGCATCCACTCAACCCCATCAAATCCTGCGCTATTTTTTCAGCAAACGTAAACCCAACTTATATCGAGTTCTTTTAAACTAGAGCGTGATGATTTTTAACGTAGAAGCATTAACGCAAAACATAGCTAAACAAATGCTGAAGACGTTTACCAGGAACTTTTCTCTTCACAGAACAGAGAAATGATATTACATACGTATCTTGGAGGGTTAATGGATACTCAAATCAACAATCAAAGCAATGAGTCTACTCTTCCTAAGGGGCTTGAAGGTTTGGTAGTCGTAGAACTAGGCGATTACGTTGCCATGCCTGCCTGCCCTCGTATGCTAGGAGAACTCGGCGCCACCGTATATAAAATCGAAACGCTCTCTGGCAACTTGCACCGTCTTGATGGGCCAGGGTTCGGTATGCCTGAACTTGGTATGGACAATCCCGCTTTCGATATGAGCAATGCCAATAAAAAGTTCTTATCACTCGATGTTCGAAGCGAAGGCGGGCGCGAGATTGCCTTGAAGCTTATTGAAAAGGCTCACATTTTCGTAACGAGTCTGCGCACTCCAAGCTTAAAGCGTCTTGGATTTGACTACGAATCCCTTCACGAAAAGTTCCCCAAGCTTGTTTATGGTCAAATGCGCGGCTATGGCGAGCGTGGCCCCATGAAAGATGCCAAGGGCTTCGATGCCACCTGTTACTCTGCGCGTGGTGGATTGTTGATGTCTATCCCTCAAGCAGGTGAGCACTTTATGCCTGGCAATATGCCTGCTGCTTTTGGTGACTGGAATGCTAGCATCGCTCTAGGCATGGGCCTTATGAGTGCTCTTTGGCGCGCAGAACAAACGGGTGTAGGCGACTTGGTAACGGTCAATTTGCACCATATGGCTTTGTGGGCAATGCAAGTTGCCGTTGTTTCTCAGCCTTTTGGTGTTCCTTATCCAAAGAATCGAAACATGGCAACCTGTCCTACAAATAATTGTTACCGCACCAAAGATGGTGTTTGGTTCCTTATTTGCTACGGATCCTACGATGCCTGGTATCCCTTTGTTATGCGTTTGATTGGGCTACCCGAATACGCAGAAGACGAACGCTACACCAACTGCGCCAAAATTAACGAAACGGGAGAAGTTGCAACCGTCGTAAAGCTTATTGGCGATGCCTTTGCACAACATGATTGGGAATATTGGGAAGCACTCTTTATTGAAAAGGATGTTCCTTACGCTCGCTGCAACACGATGGAAGATGTTATGAGCGACGAAGAAGCCTACGCAAATGATATTTTGCGTCCTATTCACTACGACAGCATTGGCGATCACTGCATTACTACCAGTCCTGTTCGCATGGCATCTGTGGACGATCCTGAAATCACTCGCGCTAAACCACTTGGCTACGACACCGCTTCCGTTTTGGAAGAACTTGGTTACAGCGCCGCTGATATTCAGACGTTCGAAGAGAAGAATTACGTACACTGTTTTGAGGGCGACGCGCCTGCATCACTTGATGAGGTGTCTTTCGGACCAGATCATCGCTAATATCGTCGAAAGCCAAAGCTAGATTCAGGATAAGGTGCTCGCGCCGTAAGGGGTGTTCATCCCGCAAGAGAACCCATATCATAAAGGCACCCACATTGCTAAGATGTTTGCATCACAAGACAGCAGCCCATCAGTTAATACTGATGGGCTGCGAACGATAAATCCCTATACCAATTATTCAGTTGTGTTCAAAATATGCACCATCAAGAAAGGCAATGATTTTATATACCTATGCGTGAGCATAAAACAACATTGGCTATAAAAGCGCCTCTTCCCATTGCGCCTCTTTAAACCCTACCAAAACGAAATCTTTTCCAACAACAAGAGGGCGCTTTACCAACATGCCATTAGTCGCAAGAAGATCAAAGGCCTCTTCATCGGTCATGCCTTCTTCAAAGCGATTTTTAACTCCAAGTTCACGATAGAGTATGCCACTTGTATTAAAGAAACGACGTAGTGGAAGTTCACTTCTTTCGTGCCAGGCTTTTAGTTCTTCCGCTGTTGGATTATCTTCCACAATATGGCGATCCTCATAGTTGACCCCATGATCGTCGAGCCATTTCTTCGCTTTTTTGCAGGTTGAACACTTCGGGTATTCTAAAAAGAGAACGTTAGTCATCATTGCTCCTTTGTACTTGTTGGTTTGTGTTCTGAGAACAGCTCAGCGTTTGTTCGCGTTCTTGCGTAAGGGTTGTAAGAGTTGATTCAGCATCCGATTCTGAATTTGAAGCTGCCTGTTTCTTTTCGCGCATTTTCGCCGCAGCGTCAACCGCACCGAATGCCAAACAACAGGCTGCCACTATAACCGCAATCCCCCACATGCCTTAGCCCTTACTCTCTTACTGAACTAGTATTACCAAAACCTGACACTTATCAAAATCTGAGATTTACCAAAGGCCAGCACTTACCAAAACCTGATAATTGCCAAAGACCGACACTTGCCAAAACCCGACATTTATCAAAGACCGACACTTTAATCATCGATAAAAAGCAAGGGGATACTTTGTTTCTTCTCCCTTTCGCAACACGCCCATCATCTCGCGCGTCAATGAGTAATCTTCGTCATCAGGCAAATCTTCACGAGAGAGCCACTCAGCTTCTTCGAGTTCATGATCATCAAGCGTAATAGAACTCTCGCCATCAAGATCGCAAAAGAAGCCAAAAAGAAGCGATGAAGAAGGAGGCCACGGCTGACTTTTATAATAGCGAAGGTTTGTCACCTTTAAGCCAACCTCCTCCATCACCTCACGATGAACGGTTTGCTCAACTGTTTCACCCATTTCGCAAAAGCCCGCTATAAGCGCATAGCTCTTGTATTGACGACCTGCGTAGCGAGAAACCAACACTTTATTGCTTTGCCTATCCACGATACCGATAATTACCGCAGGGAACAATCGTGAAAACTCCATGCAGCCACATTCAGGACATTGCAGCATTCGTTCGACAATTCCATGCTCCATTTTCGAGCCGCATCGTCCGCAAAAATGATGCGTGTCATACCATACGTGATACTCATAGCCAACCATTCCCGCAAAAACGCGATGCTTTGGCTGATAATTGCGTAATTGAGCAACAGGAATAAATTCATAGCTTAGCCGCGATTGCTGTTCTGCTTGGGCTTCCGCTTGAGTTTCTGACTGTGTTTCAGTGCCTATTTCAGACGGCGCTTCGTTGCTTTTTTCAGGCTGCCCTTCACCTTGTTTAACGACCTGTGCTTCAACTTTGACTTCATCCTGCACTTCGTTCTGACTTTTGATCTGCGCTTCGTCCTGCTTACCACTCAAGAACTCTTCCAACACTTCATCGTTAATTTCGCAACGAAAATATGCTGTGTCTCCAACAGTAAAAAGAAGCAACGCTGAGGGCTTTTGCCCATCTAAACGCAGCGGAATACTGGATGCCTCTGACTGCAGCTCACAAGACTCTCCTACTACTTTTGCCATGCGCAGGACATCATAGCTAGGAAAGTGAAGCGTGCCTTCCGGACTTTTTGCAACCAGAACACTACTCCCTCTATAAATAAGAATTCGATCCGAAGACTCAGGTTCTACCCATGCAAAATCGTTACAAAAAGAGTGCGGCTCAATATCTTGAAACACAGTCGATCACCGTTTCCTTTCACTGCTCTAAATATACTCTTTCCGAATCGATCTTTTCTTACGGTAGACTAATTAACGTAGCTTTAGCGAGCTTTTAAGTTGTTTGTTAGGCTTTGCGGCTGCAAGCTTTCACGAACTCTCGCAAGCTTTCGAGTGGCTTATAGCAAGCTTTAGATGCGATTTGCAAAGGATGAACCATGGACTTTATTTCTCCCGCTCAATTTGAAGACAACTTGCCTAAGCTTGTTAAAGTAGAGCAAGTAAGCGATGGCTGGATCAAAAAGTACATCCTTACCTACGAAAAGCCTAACGGGTCTCTCTACACCTACGAAAGTACTTCCCGAAAGCCACTTGAAGCATATCAAGACGAGCTTTTAAGCAATGCACAGAGTTCTTCTAATCGCCACAATCAAAACAAATCTCAAGCCGCTTTAGCCTCAACATTAGAAACGCGCATTAAAAACTGTGACGCTGTGTGCATCGTTCCCGAACTTCCTGACGGCAGCTATTTAATGATTAAAGAATTCCGATACCCTGTTAATGGCGTATTTGCGGCATTCCCCGCAGGGCTTATCGACGAGGGCGAAGACATATCAACCACCGTCGATCGTGAGCTTCGCGAAGAAACGGGCTACTGTCTGAGAAGAGATGTCGATCAGCCTATTAGAACCTTGGCTCAACCTGGATTTTCTTCAGTTGGCATGACTGATGAAAATGTACTTGTTGTATTTGCGAAAGTAGAAAAAGCAGGAGACGCCCATCCCGAATCGAATGAGCTCATTGAGCCCTTTATTCTTCCAGGTGATTCCATTCGTGATTTCTTAGACACTACAACCTATTTCTTAGGAACGCGTGTTCAACTTCTTCTAGAGCTTTTAGCAGCACAGAATAGCTAGAAGACTTGATCTAAATTCAACAACTGCGCTACCGTTTCTCACGGTTTTCTTGCGCTTTCTCCGTTCTCCTCCGTACACTTTCTTGCGCCTCCGTGCGCCCTCCCGCACCTCTCTCGCCTTTCTCGCGCCTTCCCTCACGCCTTTCTCGCGCCTTGCTCATTTCACCCTCATATACAGCGACACGAAGGACTCTCATGTGCACTAACTGTGCTCAAAAGTTCTCTTTTATGTGAATTTTTTCTTCTACTCTAGAGATATGAAGGGAATAACAATTTCACATAGCAGCGCAGCGAGATTTTGGAGCAGCCATGCCCTAAAATACCTACTGCTGTCTAAGGGTTTTAAAGTTCAGAATTCAAGAATACAATTCGCACCCTTTAGTTCCTATAAAACCACTTCACAAACCTTGATAGAAATCAGTCACTTTGCAGACAATCTTCTCGACTCAAAGAACTGCATACATATCCTAAGACCAAGAGATAATTCAATAAATTCCAATTCGTTATCTAAGGCTGTCGGTAAAAATGTAACCGTACATTATCATTCGAACGCTTTACCAAAAGGCCATCTTCTTCATTTGTTCAATGACGTTTATATAACCTCCCCTGAACTAACATTCGTTCACTATGCAACGGAAAGCACGATTTTTGAATTACTAAAACTCGGATATAAATTATGCGGAACTTCTTTCGATGACGAAAATGTTCAATACAACAAATCGAACAACTTTCAAACCATTACCTCTTGTTATGCTCTTAAAGTTTTTATTCAATACAACCCAAAGATTGTTGGATCCAGGAAAGCACTAAATTCACTGAAATTCATACGTGATAATTCGGCTTCGCCAATGGAAACAGCATGTACACTCTTATTGTGTCTTCCTTATAAGCTAGGCGGCTACGGTATTCCCTTTCCTGAGCTAAACCAGAAAATTCAACTCAGACATTCCGTTAAAAAAATCACATCACATCATTTCTTTGTTGCTGATCTGTATTGGAGAGAAGAAGGCGTAATCGCCGAATACGATAGCGACCAATTTCACTCAAATCGAATTTCCATCAACAAAGATATTCAACGAGCAAATTTGTTAGAACTAAACGGACACAAAGTAATTACCATCACCAAAAAACAAATACTAAACCGCTACGAATTTGAGCAGACCGCTACCTTAATTGCAAAAGAACTTAATCATCGAATTAGACTTCCACGCGGATTTCGAACAAATCAAACCAGACTGCGCAAAGAACTACTCTCTAATTCTTTCCCAAATTAATTTTGCAAAAACAGGACATTGTTTTTGGCAGAAAATGAGCGAATGTTACCTAACAAAGCGAATGCCTCGTTCAAAACTATACCGATTTCCACACGTATAATCTTTCATTACAAATAATTGACCATTAATGTCATCAAAAAGCTAACTAATCAATTAATTCCAAGCATGCCTGACTAAATCTAGTAACAAACGTAGATTTTCATCCAAAAACGGCAGCAAAAAATAACAAACCCCCGTCGGAAACATCCAACGGGGGTTTAAGTCTAATCGAGCTATACGTTTTGGCGCGCTCGAACTATGAGCTTTGACATGTTCGAGCTGAAAACTTTGGCCCATATTAGCTGTTGCTGCCTATCTCCAGCACAGCCACTAGCTAGTCACCAATACCTAAAACTAGTCCTGAGCAGCGAAGATCTCGATGGAATCGCCGTCAGCCAAGGTAACCATA
>URVA01000035.1 GCA_900551155.1 uncultured Eggerthella sp.
CGCGACCTAGATGCCGTCGCTCAAATGCGCAAAGGATTTGACGGCTCCAAGCGCGAATATCTTGATCCCCTGATTGCCTATATTCGCAAATGTGAAGAGCAAGCGTAGCGCCAAGTGCGGACATGGATACCACGAGCAGCCGTTCGTCGAAGCTAGCCTAGCCATGTCTTCAAGACCAGGCGCTTGTGATTAGTGCCTGCGTTAAATACAAAAGTGTCTTGCGTGGAAATAAATAATTCCACCTTGAATATAAACATAGAATAAATTGCGCGGCGATGCCTACGGAACGCTGTGAAACGAGTACAATAATTGGTTAGTGTATTGTCCGTACTTCGATCAGGAAGGACGTCGCATGGGAAAGCGAACCGACGTTCACAAGATTCTTATTATTGGTTCCGGCCCTATCATTATTGGACAGGCCTGCGAATTCGACTATTCAGGCACCCAGGCATGTAAGGCGCTTCGCCAACTGGGTTACGAAATTGTTTTGGTTAACTCCAATCCCGCTACTATCATGACCGACCCTGGCACGGCAGACGTTACGTATATTGAGCCTTTGAATGCTAAGCGCATCGAGGCAATTATTGCCAAAGAGCGTCCTGACGCATTGCTGCCGAACTTGGGTGGACAGTCTGCTTTGAACTTATGCGCAGAGCTTTCCAATCTTGGCGTTTTGGATAAGTACGGTGTAAAAGTTATTGGTGTTCAGGTAGACGCTATCGAGCGCGGCGAAGACCGCCAGGCCTTCAAAGACACTATGGCAGAACTTGGCATTGAAATGGCTCGTTCCGAGGTTTCCCATACCGTGGAAGAAGCAGTAGAAATTGCTTCTCGTTTGGGTTATCCCTGCGTTTTGCGTCCTGCTTACACTATGGGCGGCACGGGCGGCGGTTTAGTCTACAACGTAGACGAATTGCGTACCGTTGTGGCTCGTGGTTTGGCTGCTTCTCCTGTAACTGAGGTACTGGTTGAAGAAAGTGTTCTTGGTTGGGAAGAACTTGAGTTCGAAGTTGTTCGCGACTCCAAGGGCCAGATGATTACCGTTTGCACCATTGAAAACATTGACCCAATGGGTGTTCATACGGGCGACTCTTTCTGTGCGGCACCTATGCAAACTATCGCACAGGAAACCATCGATCGTTTGCAGGAAAAGAGCTACAAGATTGTTGATAAGGTTGAGGTTATCGGTGGCTGTAATGTTCAGTGGGCACACGATCCTAAGACTGACCGCGACATTATTATCGAAATCAACCCTCGCACCAGTCGTTCTTCTGCTTTAGCTTCTAAGGCAACGGGCTTTCCTATTGCATTTGTTTCCGCAATGTTGGCAACGGGTATTCCCCTTGATGAAATTCCTTGTGGCAAACATGGCACGCTCGATAAATATGTTGCGAGTGGCGACTATGTAGTATTGAAGTTTGCTCGTTGGGCATTTGAAAAGTTCAAGGGTGTTGAAGACAAACTTGGAACCCAGATGCGTGCTGTTGGCGAGGTTATGTCTATCGGTAAAACCTACAAAGAAGCTTTCCAAAAGGCAGTTCGTTCCCTTGAAAAAGACCGCTATGGTTTAGGTTTTGTAAAAGATTTCAACGACAAGTCCTTGGATGATTTGTTGGCTATGTTGCATACGGCTTCATCTGAGCGCCAGTTCATTATGTATGAAGCACTGCGCAAGGGTGCAACGGTTGAAGAGCTGCATGAACTTACCAAGATCAAGGTTCACTTTATTCAGGAAATGAAGGAACTGGTTGAAGAAGAACAGGCTATTTTGGCTTACGCTTCTGAACATCCTGGTGAACAGTTGCCTGAAGATCAGTTCGCAACTGCTAAGAAAGATGGCTTCTCCGATCGTTACCTGGGCGAGCTGCTCAACATTCCTGAAGATAATATTCGCGCTTATCGCCTTGGTCTTGGCATTACCGAGGCATGGGAAGGTGTACATGTTAGCGGCACCCAGGATAGCGCTTACTATTATTCAACTTATAATGCACCCGATCATTCCACCGCTTCTGATAATCGCAAGATTATGATTTTGGGCGGCGGTCCTAATCGCATTGGTCAGGGTATTGAATTTGACTACTGCTGTGTACATGCAGCACTTGCTCTTAAGAAGCTTGGTTTTGAAACCATTATTGTTAATTGCAATCCTGAAACGGTTTCTACCGACTACGACACGTCCGACAAGTTGTATTTCGAGCCTTTGACGGCAGAGGATGTTTTGAGCATCTATGAAAAAGAAAAGCCACTGGGTGTTATCGCTCAGTTTGGCGGACAGACTCCATTGAACTTAGCAAGTCAGCTTGAACGTGCAGGCGTTAAGATTTTGGGTACCAGCCCAGAGATTATCGACTTGGCTGAAGATCGTGACCGCTTCCGTGAGGTTATGGATGAGCTGGGTATTCCAATGCCAGAAGCTGGCATGGCAGTTACGGTTGAAGAGGCGCTGGACACTGCTCACAAGATTGGCTATCCAGTAATGGTTCGTCCTTCATATGTTTTGGGTGGCCGTGGCATGGAAGTTGTGTATGACGACGATGCATTGCGTAGCTATATGGCTGCCGCGATTGGCGTAACGCCTGATCGTCCTATTCTGATCGACCGCTTCCTGCAGCATGCGCTTGAGTGTGAGGCAGACGCAATTTGCGACGGTGCTCATGCGTTTGTTCCTGCTGTTATGGAGCATATCGAACTTGCTGGTATTCACTCTGGTGACTCTGCATGCATTCTGCCTTCGGTCAACATTGATGCTCAGCATCTTGAGACTATCAAGGACTACACGCGCAAGATCGCCGAGGCGATGCACGTATGCGGCTTGATGAACATTCAGTACGCTATTGAAAACGGCACCGTATATGTTCTTGAGGCTAATCCTCGTGCATCTCGTACGGTTCCTCTGGTTTCTAAGGTTTGCAACATTCAGATGGTTCAGGTTGCTACCGATGTTATTACTCGTGAATTCACTGGTCGTCCTTCTCCTGTGGCAGATCTTCATGAAAGCGTGTTCTCTCACTACGGAGTTAAGGAAGCAGTATTCCCGTTCAATATGTTCCCTGAAGTTGACCCTGTTCTTGGTCCAGAGATGCGCTCTACGGGTGAGGTTCTCGGTCTTGCAAGCACGGTAGGCGAGGCATTCTTGAAGGCACAGGAAGCAACTCAGACTGCTATTCCATCCGAGGGTACGGTTTTGATGAGCGTCAGCGATCGCGATAAGGGCGAAGCTGCTAAGGTTGCGCAAGAATTTGTTGATGCTGGTTTTAACGTGGTTGCTACCAAGGGTACGTGTGAACTTTTGAATGAGGCTGGTGTAGCGGCAGAGCATATCAACAAGCTGGGTGAGGGTCGTCCTGACATTTTGGATGCACTTGCTAATGGCGAGATTGCTATTGTGGTTAATACGCCTGCATCAAGCACGGAAAGCCATGAAGACGACAGCTATATTCGTAAGTCAGCTATCAAGAATCATGTTCCTTACATGACCACTTTGGCTGCTGCTTATGTAACCGCAATGGGTGTTAAGGAATCTAAGACTAGTGAAGGATCCGAGGTTCGTTCGCTGCAAGAGATTCATGCAACTATTAAATAGAGTACTTGCTTATAAATGCGCTAGCGGCTTATAGTCAGTATTTGAAATCAGCGCTTGTAGAAATATCAAGTTTACGTAGTGGGCAGATTTTCAACTGCCCACTATTTTTTGTTTTAGTGAACGCTCCTGCGAAGTCGTTCTTGCGTAGCTGATTACTACTTTTTCTGCAGGGTGGTGCGCATTTTTGCAATAAAAAGCCGAGATCAATGAATGATCTCGGCATGAATGGAACTCAGTAGCTTAATAAAACGCTTGACTAAGTGGCTGTATTGGTATTGAACCGTTTGTCGAAAACCAACATTTAGTCTGCGACAAAGGGAACAACATCAGCAACTGCTTCCTCTGCACTGATTACTTTGTCATCATTGTCGATGTCGATAAGCTGATAGCGATTGTTGCCCATGCCAAGTTCATGCATATAGGTAAGCTGACGTAGGCCATGACGTGTTTCCATGCGTTCAACTAAAGCTTTGCGATCTTCTTCCTTCATGGCATATACCAAATCAACACAAGCGGTATCAATGGCGCAAATATCTTTTGATGCCAAAATACCAACGTTGGGCGTTACCACAGGTTCTGCTGCAGTGCCTTCGCAATCGCAAGAGACAGACATGTTGCGCATAACATTAACGAACGTGATGTTATCGCCGAAGTGGTCGACTACCGCCTTAGCGGATTCCATCATTCGTTCCATGAATTCTTCTTCGGAAATGTCCCACATATCATCAGAGCTAGGCGTGGTGTGGATCATTGCTTTACCAATACGGCCATCAGCGCATCCAATGCCAATGTTTTTAGCAGAACCGCCAAAACCACCTTTGGTGTGACCCTTAAAGTGAGTAAGCACAAACAAGGAATCGTAATTCATTATGTTTTTACCCATTGCCATATAGGTAAACCATTTGCCGTTTTTAACAGGCAAATTAACCGTTCCATCTTCGTCCATGATGTCAACAGGGCAGAAGGTCCAGCCGTTTACCTGCAGTGTTTCTCGGTGTTGTTCGGTGGTGTAACGGTCGCCTTCGTAGTAGGTATTGGTTTCAACGATGCTTGCATCAGGTAGGTCTGTCTTAATAAGGTTTTCTACCCAGGGACGAGGGATAATATTCGGACCGTGCTGCTCGCCTGTATGAAGCTTAATTGCAACCTTACCAGTCATATTGTCGTTTACGCGCTCGTAGATTTTCTTTAATCCTTCAGCAGAAAGATCGCGCGTGAAGTAAACAACCGATTCATTTCCTGTGCGTTCGTTGTAAGGAATATAGCGATTGCCACCAGTGCCAGGAGTAATAATCTCAGACATAATGAACCTCCTAAGATGTGAAAAGCCTATATCAGCAAATCGTATAGATGGTGCTAGCACATTTTTAAGAATACAGTGATAATCAGCACTTTCTTAAAAAGTACGTTTCATTACATAACAAATTGTAACTTAATTATATCTTTGGTGGCTTAGGGTCATTATGCAATTCTTGCATGGTTGCGTATGCGTTTTGTTTAAGGGTTACAGACGCCGCAAGGTTCGTATCCCTCAGAAATTAGCTCGTCTCGAGTTCCGTAGTAGTCCTCTTTGTTTCGAGTGCTGGTGTCTTCAACGGAATCACACCAGGGGTAGTGGAATTTCTTAGAGTTGGTGTTTAAGATATAGTCTTGCTCTGAATTGACGTGGGTTCCATTTTGATAAGAACTGTTATTTTCAGCATTGTAGTTCTGAGAATAGTGATTGTAGTAGGAATTGTCATTGCCCTGAGAATGGTATTGAGAATTTTGGCTATCCCAATAGCTTGATGAATTGTATTGAATGGTCGAAGGATCTTCCCAGTTATCGCCTGTTTCGTAATCAATTCCAACTCCAGGTTGGACGTTGTAACAATACACATTAAAGCTTACGCCTTCACCGTTGTCCTCGACAGAGTAGCCTTCCATGTGAACGCCTCGAGCTACGAGTTCGTCTTCATAGAACAAAGGGGTTACACGATACAGTACGTGATTGTCGGTTTCGTCAACGTAGGTATCTATCTCATCTTCAAAAGGTAGCATGCCTTCGGTATTCATATAACGTGTGCCCGTAATAAGGTTTTCCTCGTTGGCGTTTTCACCCGTTAGCTTATAACCGAGCAAATGGCAACGATTGTAGAGGCTCTCTCCGTCAACGAAATCGTAGCGAACACTGTGCCAGCCAGTAGGTTTTACGTCGCTAATATTGCCACGTTTCTCGGTTGGCATGGTTTCCTCTCCGACCAGCGCAAATGCCGTTCCACAGCGACCTTCATAGTCAAGATCGGAATAGCTTTCAAAAGATTCAGCATCTTTTTCAGCTTCAGTAAAAGAAGGTTCATTATTGTTTACTTCTATATAAGGATCGCCTTCATATTCTGGGATGTCTGCAAGTGAAGGCTGACCACCTTCAGGGGCAGATACCGAAACGATTTCTCCTGTCGAAGAATCAACGGTGTTTTTGGTGTTTTGGTATTCACTTGATGGCTCAGCAGTGTATTGCCCGTAGTCAACCTTTTCTGAGCATCCGCATAAGGGAACTAAACAAAGCATGCTGACCAATAAAACGGTTAAAGCAAGGAGTGCTTTCGAATGCGTGGCGGGACCGGTTAAGGCAAGGAGTATTTTCGAATGTGTGGCAGACTTTATATTTACGTTTTGATAATCCATATTTCAATATCTTTCAGTATCAGGTACGTCTTTTGCGAGCATCATTTAACGTTTGATGTATCTTTCGCGAGTATCTTTCGATGTTGACGTGTCTTTCACAAGCATTTTTCAGTCATCCGCCTAGTATACGTGCATCACTGTCATGCTCAGTGGATAAAAGTTCTACACTCAATAAAAGTTCAACACACTGTTGAAATACCCAAGTGGAAAGGGGTTGCTATGAACTTGAACTTGCTCAAAGGTAAAACCGCTATTATCACCGGCGGCACACGCGGTATTGGCTTTGCTATCGTAAAGAAGTACTTGGAGAATGGCGCGAACGTTGCGCTTTGTGGTTCTCGTCAGGAAACGGTCGATAAGGCATTGGCTAAGCTCCGCGAAATCAACCCTGATTATCCTGTAATGGGTATTACTCCTGACCTTTCTGATCCAGAGTCAATTGCATCAGAATTTGCAAAGGTAAAGGAAGCATTTGGTCGCATTGATATTCTTGGTAACAATGCTGGTGTTTCTGCGCGTGAATCTATTTACGATTATGATCCCGAGGCATTCAAGAAGACCATGGAGCTCAATGTTAATGCAGCCTTCTATTGTTGCCACGCAGTTGCTCCTATCATGAAGGAGCAGGGTGGTGGTGTAATTATTAACACCTCTTCTATGGTTAGCATTTATGGTCAGCCTTCTGGTTGCGCTTATCCTACGTCAAAGTTTGCTGTTAATGGCTTAACGAAGTCGCTTGGTCGCGAATTGGCACCTGATAACATTCGTGTAAATGCAGTAGCACCTGGTATTACTCATACCGATATGGTTGATGTTTTGCCAGAGGAAATAATCAAGCCATTGATCGCTTCTATTCCTTTGGGTCGCATGGGTGAACCTGAAGATATCGCTAACGCTTATTTGTTCTTGGCATCTGATTTGGCTAGCTATGTAACTGGTGTTGTATTGTCTGTTGATGGTTTGGCACGTGCGTAATTGTTGAAGTTTTTTACGCATGCAGGTTGTCGGCTTGCCTCGCTTATAAAAGGTGATAACTATCTTGCGCAAAAAAGTAGCCGAATTTGTTTTTCTAAAACTTGTAGCCGTCCTTCGTGTATGAAGGGCGGCTACTTTGTTGCGTGCGGTAGTTTGATGGAGAGCGGCCAGTGCATTGACGGCGGCTTAATATTTGTAGAATCCTTCACCCGCGTTAACGCCAAGTTTGCCTTCGTCAATGTAGCTCTTTAACATTGCCTGAATTTTTCCTGCGACAGTGTCGGGATTTTTCGAATCAGGGTTGAGCGCATTGACATTGTATGCCGTCGTAAGCCCTACAATATCCAAGATCTGAAACGGCCCAACAGGAGCGCCCGTGCCAAGACGCCAGGTTTTGTCGATAGTTTCGATATCAGCAACGCCTGTTGCCGCAAGCATTTCTGCTGAATTGAGCAAAGGCACCAACATACTGTTCAAGATGTATCCAGGTTGTTCCTTCTTTAGGCAGAGTGGAACCATACCGATTGCTTTTGCGAATTCAACGACCTGGTCATAGTAGCGCTGTTCAGTGCGTGCATGTCCCATTATTTCAGCAGTGTTATTGCGCCAAATTTCATTGGCAAAGTGAAGAGCAAGATATTTTTCGGGGCGACCAGTGTAATCAGCAAATGCACTGGGCAGCATCGTAGAAGAATTTGTGCACACTACGGTGTGTTCTGGTAGGTGCTTTGCGGCTTCTGTGTAAAATGCAATCTTTTGTTCAGGATCTTCCGCGATTGCCTCAATAACTAAATCAGCATCTTTAAACGCTTCTTCGTAGCTCGTGGTAAGGGTGAGGCTTTCATAAGCTTGAATCGCTTGCTGTTTAAGGGTATCTATTTCTTCAGCAGAAATATTAGGCGAATCTGCTAAGCCACGCGCATAGGCGGCAGAGTTTGTTTTCATTGCTTCGAGGGTAGATACATATATATCGCGAAAACGTTCAAGCTTTGGACGAGCGCGATCGATAGAGGCATCGGTTCTGAGCCAGATGGTTACGTCGAATCCTTTGTAGGCGCTTTGCAAGGCAATTTGACTTCCGAGAACTCCGCCTCCAGCTACAACAACTTTTTTGAAGTTCATAATGACCTCCTTGATAGGGAGTTTCTGTATGTTCTATCTATACTCGAAGAAAATGTTTCTAAATTAGAAACATTTATATTGATAGTGAACTGTTAGCTAAAGGGCTTGTTTTAAGAAGAAAAGCAACAGAAACAAACAGATGGGGAATAACGAAGTATTGCGTTTAAGATCGCGCCTAGTTTAATAGCGCATAGTACTTCTCAAGAATGAACTTGTTTCTAAAAGTGTGAGAAGATGGGTGCGTCAAGTGCATCAAGTGCGTTAAGTCGTTGCTCGCATTAAGGTAATTCAGAAGGATTGATATCGCATGGAACTTCCAGAGCTAATTAGGATTCAGCTAAACCAGACCGATCTTTTGCGTAAAGCTGCCAAAATGATGGGCACAAGCTTCATGGAAGAGATGTGGTTTATTACCTGGCTTAGTGCCCTTGATGAAATCGGTACGTCTGAGTCTCGTAAAGAAGAGCTTATGCATGCTGTGTTCATGGATGATCTGACTAGCCATGCGCCTTATCAAGGCGTATATGCGCTACCTGATTTAAGCGCGGTTACGGGAGGTTATCTGTATAGCGATCTGGACGGTATGACTCATAGTGCTATAGAAGAACAATCAGGTAAGTACTTCTTGGAAACTGCAACCAAGCAAGAGCTAGAACTTCTTGATGCGCAGGCGCAAAAGATGGAAGCCATTTCAGAATTTGATTGGGCGCGTGTTTTAGAACAAGACAATGACCATATATATTTCTATGCATGGGCCGTGGATCCGCAAGCTCGAGGTACAGGAGCTCTTCGTAAATTACTTACGCCAATATTTAAGTATGCTGATGAACATAACCTTAATTGCTATTTAGATTGCTACGCTGACAGACTCCAGCACATGTATGAGCATTTAGGTTTTGAATTAATCGATGAATTGCATTCTCCTGATTTCGAGGTTTATGAGCGAAGGATGATTCGTAGACCTCGGTAATGATAAAGGTATCAGCATGGGTACTTGGTAAAAAGGTCTTGCTCTCCTAGATATAAGAGGAGCTTATTGCCACTGATCAAGTACTTGTTTGCACAACTCTGGGTTTAAATCTTGAGCTGCAGGAAGTCCGCAGGCGGAATGTGCCAACGCCGCTGCACGAAGAATTGCTCCTTGCATTGCTTCAGTTGCCATGACGGCAACAAGATCAAAAGCGGCTTCTTGTTTGCCTGAAGCCATAGTGAAGATAGTGTCACCATCGGCAGAGGTATGAACAGGCTTAATGGTACGTGCGTAGGCATCGTGCGTGATGGAAGAAACTTTTTGACATTGAGCTTTGGTGAGCTTTGCGTTGGTCAGGACAACACCAATAGTGGTGTTAGTACAAGGAGTCGTGCAGCCTTCTTGTTGTGATGTGGAAGCTGCATCAGTTGAAACGGTAGTCGACTCGCTCGTTGCCGAACCCGAATTATCCGGTGCCATTGAAAGCAGCACAGGATCAAGCGGATTCATGAGTAAGCCATTAGTGCTTTCCTTAATGTTTCGATGTCCAGCAAGGGGAGTACCGTCAGGTAAACATACGGTACCTAATGCATTAACCGCAACAATTGCAACAGCAATAACATCGCCGCACCGAACGCCATATATACCAAGTCCCGATTTTGTTGCTTGTACAGGATCAAGCATTTTGCCAACAGTAGCACCGCAGCCAGCACCGACGTTTCCTTCGGCAATCGGTGCATTATCTAGTGCACTGCGAGTAGCTTGCGCACCCATTTCTGCAGTTGGGTGTTCTGGTTTACCGTAAGGCAAATCAAACAAGCACGCTCCCACAACGATAGGAACATGTAATCCGCATAGTTCAAAACCAATATTGCGTTTTGCCAATTCTTGCATAACGCCCGTAGAAGACTCTAAGCCAAAAGCGCTGCCGCCAGAAAGCACGACAGCATGTACTGCCTCTACCATGTTTTCAGGTTTTAACAGATCGGTTTCGCGTGTTGCGGGACCTCCACCGCGAACGTCTACACTACAAGCAGCGCCTTCTAGTGATACGACCACGGTACATCCCGTTGCGGCTTCTTCGTTGTTTGCGTGGCCGACATGGAATTCTGGTAAGTCGGATAGCGTTGCTTTAGTGAACTGCATAAAGGTGCTCCTATCAATGTCTCTAAAGTGAGTATAGCAAGCGCACGCACAATGCGGCATCATGTCTTTGTAAGGAACAAAGTTCTAAGCGAAATCGGTATTACATCGTATTAGCTACACGCCGAATTGCTGCCAAGTAGCATCAATTTCTATTGATTACTTAAGCTCAATAGTGGCGTCGAATTTCCATCGATTACTTGAGCTCAATAGCTTCTGTGGTAGTCGCTTTCATGAATGCTTCATCGTGACTTACCAGCACCAAAGCACCTGGGAAGTTAGCGAGAGCCTGTTCAAGTGCTTCGATAGAATGTAAGTCCAGGTGATTAGTAGGTTCGTCCATGATAATTAGCTCAGGAGCATTCATAATTCCATAGGCTAAGAAAAGCTTTCGTGCCTCACCTGGACTGGTAGATGCACCTGACAAAATACGTTTTGGATCAGAATTAAGCTGTGCCACTATAGAGAGTAATTTCCCCTTTTCTTCTTTTGGTAGAGCCGTAATTCTTGCAAGTAAGGTTTCACGATCGGACTTGGTAAGCTCTTGCGGCAGATGCAGTATTCGCAGAGGTGCCTGTTCTGCCTGATTTTGAAGTACCTGCAACAGTTCATTGATAAGCGTTGTTTTTCCAATGCCGTTAGGTCCACGTATTCCAAGATGGGTCGTATTTTCTAAGGTGATTGTTGGGATCGATCGTGTTTCACCTTGTGGGGTAGTCATGGTATGGGCAGGAAGATGCAAGAGCGTTTTGCGTGGCGACGGTGAAGCTTCAAGCCAAAGTGTGCTGTTGTATTCTTTGGCGATAAACATGCCAACAAGTTTGTCCTGTTCTTTGGCAAGTCGGGCATCCATATTTGCCGCCAAATATCCTGCTTTACCGTCTTGTCCTGTATAGATGGCAAGCTTTATTTTTGCTCGACCATCGCGATCGTGCTTATCTAAGTTTCGAGCACTTTTACGTGCTGCTGTTTGACTTGCCTTATTTGCTCGCTGTGCATATTCAGCTTGTAGTTTTTGCACTTTGGCTTTTTGGGCTTCTTTGGCGCGGGTCGCTGTAAGCGTATCTTGCTGTGCTTGTGCTTTTGCTTGAGAATATCCTCCAGGCCTCATAACAACCTGACTGCCTTCGAAACACAGGCAGTTGGAGGCGAGCGCATCAAGCAGTGTTCGATCATGAGAAATCAACAGACCAATACCTTTATAGGTAGCAAGTGCTTCTTGAATTTCAGCCCGACACATAGCATCTACGTGATTGGTCGGTTCATCGAGCACTAAGAGTTCTGGTTCCATCCAAAGGGCGGTAGCAACTTGTATTTTCTTTTGTTCGCCACTACTCAATTCAGTAAAACGCCAAAGCATGTCATCTTCAATGTTGAGGATACTGCGCAAATGCTGAGCTGTTGGACTGTAATCGCAGGCGAAACCGAAAAGCATAGAGGGTTCATTGCCTGCATCTTGTTCACAGTAAGCATAGGTTAATAAAGGCGTTACCGAACCAAGCTCGGGTGTGATAATGCCACAAGCAATGCGTGCAAGAGTACTTTTGCCGCAGCCATTGTTGCCGATAATGCCAGTCCAACCACGCGAAAAGGTTGCGGACACGTTCGCAAGAGCAGGATTAGAGGCGCCTGGATAGGTATAGGTAATATGAGATAAGGTAACTACAGAATTCGATTGAGTCATGATGAAGTTCTTTCTATTAGCGTACCGTGTATCTTTAGCTACTAGTAGCTTTGCAAGTGCACTATTGGCAATCAAGCCAACACGCCAACGGGGCAGTGGTACATAAGAGGTATAAACAGAGGGATATCTGTTTAGAACTTCACTGATCAATCTCCTAACACGAACAAAGGCTTGGCATATGGGCCTTTGCGGGGTGAATAAGTGTGGTAGCCTAAATACGTTTTGACTTACCAAGGGGGATTCTATCACGCATGAGTACTAAATCAAATACGTCAAATTCGGATAGTAGTGCTCGTGCGAAAGACGTTAACGTCCACTTACAAGATAGCAATGTTTGTGCGAAAAATACTAACGTTCGCATGCAGGGCGTTACCGCTCGCGCTCAGGATTCTAACTTTTGCGTGCAGGATCCTAATGGACACTTCAAGAAAGCATCTTGCAATAAACCAACGTGGGATCAAATCAATCAACAACTGAACAGAAAAGCATTCAAGAAAGGTTGTCCCCAGGGGTGGAATGCCCAGATGAGCAAAGCGGGATTGAATTCACGTGCTCAGAAGGGAATGGGTCCCAATAAAGCTTCTGGTCATAAAGGCGGTATTTCTCGCCAGGGATCAAAACGTGGTTAAAAGTTTTTGCAAAACACTACGTTTATTTCCGATATCGGAAATTAGCCGACTGCGTCAAACTTCCTCTATTTGCATTCAACTTCCCGTAAAATAAGGGGGGGATACGTAACGAACGCTTCTAAACGACTTTGATGGTTTTACTGGTAGTTTAGTTGCTGATTTGCAGCCAGGAAGGCGCCTTATGAAACGTTTCGCTTGTAACTTCTTTTCGGTCTTTTTTGCATTACTTCTTTGTGTTGGTTTAATTCCTGTGGTTGCTTTTGCACAGTCCGATGAAGGGGCCGAATTCGCAAGCTGCGCCTCACGAAGCATTTAGCCTCGAAGAAGGAACTTACGTTGAAGGCGAAGTGCTGGTTCTGGTTGACGGTCAGTTGCCACAAAGTAATTCGCGATCTGTTCAAAACGAAACGCAGGATTTATTCTCCTTTAGCG
>URVA01000036.1 GCA_900551155.1 uncultured Eggerthella sp.
TGCACCATTCTTTTGCATAGAAGCACCAAAGAGCATTGGTGCCGAGCTCGTCCCAAATATCCGTGCGCTCGTCCCAATCGATGGGTTCTTCTTGTAAGAAATGCACCGATCCAAGCAAAAAAGTAGGGCGGTGGTCTTTTGTGCCATCAAAGTCTGCGCGAATAGTGCGAAGATCGGCCTCGCAACCTGAATACCAATCAGCTTCAAGTCCTGAAACAATTTCAAGTGAGGGATACTTGTTTCGCAGTTCAGCGACAGACGAAAGATAGCGAGTAAGCTCTTTTGCTTTGATGGAGTAGTCAATATAATCTGGCTTTCCCCAGTGATCAGTACAGGCAATAGTGGTAATGCCAGCACCAAGAGCAGCTTCCATGTTTTCTTCAAGGGTACTAGCCCCATCAGAAAAAACGGTATGCGTATGACAATCTACCAGTTCGATGCTGCTCATCAGGATGCTCCTTGCTCGTTATTATTTCTGCTGATACCAGGCAATGCACATAGAAATGAAGTCGCGCATTTCTGCTTTGAAGTCGAGCTCTGGTCTTTTTATTTGTAGCTGTTTTAGAGCTTCATGAACAAGAGGATTATTTTGGCACCAGCCGCATAAGCCAACGCCTTGGTAATAAATAGTAGTAACGAATTTTTCTATATGTTCTTCTTTGATTCCTAGGATTGAAACTAATTGGGGAGTAAGTTTATTGACTCCCTCGTAGTACACACGCTTGAAATCGGCTAGTTTTTCGACGCTTACATTGGTTTCTACAATGCTGTTTAAGATGTCTCCATAGCGGAAATAATCTCGATGAGCATTAGCGATGCCTGCCCATACTTCAGCAACCACTTCCGCGCTAAAGCCGCAGCCTTCAGGCAGAGCAGCGGAGAGGGCGTCTTCATAGGATTGGAATTTTTTTGCCATGATAGAAAGAAAGATTTCTTCCTTTGTAGTTACGTATTTGTACAAATTGGCGCGAGACCAACCTAAATCATTTGCGATGGTGGTAAGGGTGATTTCGTGATAAGGATGCTGCGAGAACTGCTGTTCTGCTACCTGTTTAATTTCTTCAAGACGTTGCGCTTTTTGTTCGCTGCTGCGAGCGCGGATGAATTCGGACATTGTTACTTCAACCCTTACAAAACATTGGAAATACCAGTTTTGTTTTCACTCTATCACAGACGTCGCTGTCTCGCTAACTAGTTGTTTAACAACAGTAAGATAAGTTAAGCCTTAGTAAAGGACGATATGTCGTTTATTTAAAATTCATCATGTCGCGTCCTGTTCTGTCAAAGTGTATAACCTAAGGAGCGCTTTGGCGTATATGTGATTTATGATTTACGGACTCCTCGTTGATTACCAAGCGAAGCCCTTGAATGCTTCTCGAATTGCGCTTATAAAATAGTGCGAGATTTGAGAGGTTAATTTTGGCAGTAAAAAAGATTCGTAAGAACACAAAAGAAGAATTACCGCGTTCTGAAGACGCAAAGGTAAACGTCCTTCCGTTGCGTTTTAGTATCTATGTTATTGGCGCATTGTTTTTAGCGTTCGGCGTTGTGTTGAATACTCGTTGCGATATGGGTGTTTCTACGGTAAATTGCATCCCCTTTGTTTTCAGTGAGGCATCAGGAATTACTCTTGGTCAAGGATGTATGTTGCTCTACATCATTGACGTTATTATTCAGATCATAGTTTTCCGTAAGTTAACCCTGCGCATAGCGCTGCAAATTCCTTTTTCTTTTGTAATGGGCTTATTGGTAGACATGTTTGACTACTGCATTTCATCAGGTATTTTATGGTTTTTCCAAAACCCAGATATGTTGATGGGAAGCATAATGCTTATTTTCGGCATTATGTTTACGGGAGTGGGCGTAAGCATGGTAATGAGCATGAATTTTGTGCCTAATCCTCCCGATGGATTTACTCAGGCGCTTTGCAAAATTACGGGATTGCCTTTTGGGCGAGGCAAATGGCTCAACGATGCGCTTCGTTTAATTATTGCTATAGCTTTGGCACTCATTATGTTGGGTCATATTATTGGCGTGGGTATTGGCACGGTTTTGTGCGTGTTCACTATTGGCAATATCTGCCAATTTATGGACGACCATGTAGGCTTTCTGTATCGCAAAGCGTACAACCCATTGGGTATCGTGGATTAGTCGGGCGCTGCATGCAAAGCAAAGCGCAGCACTTTAGACGGCAATTGCGGTGCGCTCCTGTTTGGCTTCTATTCGGTTTCTATTCGGCATTAAACTTTTTGCGCTTAGTAGTTTTCCCTGACTTGTAGTCCTCTTCGAGCTTTTTGTTGGCATCGCGAATTGCTTGTTTAAGCGCGCGATCGGTAAGTTCCTCTACTGAAGAACGAATATAGGCGTTGCTCGCAACGAAGCGAGTAGTAGAGGTGTCGGGCATCTCTTGTTTTTTGTCCGTCTGGCTAGCTTTGTTTTCTGCTTCGCGTGCAGCTTTTCGTTTGGCGGCGTGCTCTTCTTCGATTTCGCGGGCGAATTGATCCATCTTTTCTTCGGTGGTGCTTTTGATACCAAAAAGTGTTCGACCGCTAGAAAACATAGGACGCTCTTTGCCCGCTGCTTCCATGGAGAGCAACTGGGAAATGCGCTGCCATCTTCTGTCGAAATCATTCATGGGCAAATGGTAGCACGAGGCAAGGTTTTAGTCCTCAAATCCTCCAAAAGCGTTCTTTAAGCTTTGCTTGAAAGTTTCGCGATTCATATGGGCAATCGAAGTAGTGAGAGGAATATCTTTCGGGCACACGCGAACACAGTTCTGTGCATTTCCGCACGAAGTTATTCCGTCAGGACCCATGATAGCTGAAAGCCGCACTTCTTTATGCATGGCGCCTGTGGGATGCGCATTGAAGAGGCGAACTTGAGAAATTGCATGAGGACCCATGAAGTCGTTGCGCGAATTGCAGTTAGGGCATGCTTCATAACAGCATCCGCAGGTCATGCATTTTGAAAGCTCATAAGCCCAGCGACGTTTACGCTCTGGCATGCGAGGACCTGGTCCTAAATCGAAAGGTCCGTCAATGTCGATCCAGCCATGTATGCGCTTGAGCGCGTCAAAAAGCTTCGTTCGATCAACTTTTAAATCGCGCACGAGAGGGAATTTGGAAAGCGGTTCAAGTTTGATTGGCTGTTTTAGGCTATCCACTAATGCAGAGCAAGCCTGACGGGGAACCCCGTTAATTATCATCGAGCACGCGCCACAAACTTCTTCAAGACATACGCTTTCCCAAACTACAGGAGTGGTTGATTTTCCTTGTGCGGTAATAGGATGCTTGCGAATTTCCATAAGGCAGGAAACCACATTCATGCGTGGTCGGTAGGGGATTTCAAACTCTTGGGTATAAGGTTTGGCATCAGGACCATCTTGACGCTTGATTATGAGGCGAATAGTTTTCTGCGCAGTGGTTTTATTTTGTGTCTGTGTATTTTGCGAAGACATGTTATGCCTCCTTCTTTGCGTGCGTGTAGTCTCGCTTACGGGGTTTTATCAGCGAAATGTCAACTTCTTCATAACTCAAATCAGGATCGTCGGTGCTTGCGTTATAGGAAGCAAGAGTGGTCTTGAGCCAATCAGCATCGTTGCGATCGGGGAATTCTGGCTTGTAATGCGAACCGCGACTTTCATTGCGGTTGAGCGCACCCTTAGTAATAACTTTCGCCAGGTCAATCATGCCACCAAGTTGGCGAACGAAAGGTACCGTAGTATTGCTCCAGGTTGCTTTGTCTTGGACACCGATGCGTTTATAGCGCCCAGAAATATCCTCAAGTTTCTCTAGCGTTTGCTCAAGGTTTTTGTTGTGACGAACTACGGTTACATTTTTTGTCATAAGCTCGCCCATTTCTTCATGAAGCGCATAGGGGTTTTCGCTACCATCGAGCCGTAAGAGATGCTCGTATTCGGCGACATCCTGGCTAACGGCTGCGTCGTAGACTTGCGATGAAGATGCCACGCCTCCCTTGGACGATCCATCTTCGGCAAGCCCTAAAACATAGTGTGCAGCAGAGGGCCCTGCGACCGATCCTGCATATACTGCAGAAAGGAGCGAATTTGCTCCAAGGCGGTTGGCGCCGTGCTGGGAGAAGTCGCATTCACCAGCTGCAAATAAACCAGGAATGGAGGTGTGCTGGTTGATATCTACCCAAAGGCCACCCATAGAATAATGAACGCTTGGTGCAACACGCATGGGAACTTTGCGGGGGTCGTCTCCTACGAACTTTTCGTAAATATCCAAGATGCCGCCCAGTTTTACATCAAGCAGTTCTGGCTTTATGTGCGATACATCCAGATACACCACGTTCTTTCCGTCTATGCCTAGATGCTGGTTCACGCATACATCAAATATTTCTCGTGCGGCAATATCGCGGGGAACTAAATTGCCATAAGCGGGATATTTTTCTTCCAGGAAGTACCAGGGTTTTCCATCTTTGTAAGTCCAGACGCGACCACCTTCGCCACGAGCAGATTCGCTGATAAGGCGGTTTTTATCTTCACCAGGAATAGCCGTGGGGTGAATTTGGACAAATTCACCATTGGCGTAAAGGGCACCTTGTTTGTAAACGCGTGCAGCAGCGTAGCCTGTGTTGATAGTGGAATTGGTTGATTTGCCAAATACTGCACCGCAGCCACCCGTTGCAATAATTACGGCATCGGCGGGGAAGGCCTTTATTTCCATGGAAGCTAGATTTTGAGCAGTAATACCGCAACAGATTCCATCGTTAAGAATTGCAGAAACAAATTCCCAGCCTTCATAAACGCGCACCTTGCCTTCGACTTCTTGAGCGCGTACTTGTTCGTCTAAGGCGTAGAGAAGCTGCTGGCCTGTGGTTGCGCCTGCAAAAGCAGTACGTCGCTTTTGTGTTCCGCCAAAGCGACGTAAATCTAGAAGTCCTTCAGGTGTGCGGTTGAACATAACTCCCATGCGATCAAACATATGCACAATACGCGGAGCAGCTTCAACCATGCCTCGTACTTGATGCTGGTTTGCTAAAAAGTCGCCACCATATATAGTGTCGTCGAAATGTTCATCGATCGAATCACCTTCGCCTTTAGTATCAAGAGCAGCGTTTATGCCGCCTTGAGCGCAGGCGGAATGGGATCGTTTAACAGGGACGAGTGAAAACAGGTCGACATTCAAACCCGCTTCTACAATCTTTAGGGTTGCCATTAACCCTGCAAGTCCACCGCCAACTACTGCTATAGTTCCTTTACTCATCTGGGTTCCTCTCGAAATGTATCGTTGCTGTTATTTGCTGCAACGGAAATTTGTTATGAAATGTTTAATGTCGTGTTTTGTTGTTCGCTGGCTTCAAGTAAAAAGCGCGATAGGGGAATAACTAGCAAACGAAAGCAAATAGTGCCTTCATACTAAAAGCGGCAAATACAAAGAACAGCGCTATAAGGATGTATTCAGAAATTTGCTGCGACTTAGGAGTTAAGGTAATTCCCCAGGTAATAAGAAAGGTCCAGAGGCCATTTACAAAGTGGTAAACACAACAGAGAAGACCTAGAGCAAACACTGCCAGCCCGATGGGGTTATCTACAATGCCCGCAACCATAGCAAAACTAGGATCCACTCCCGTAAGTTCAACTTGTAGTTTGGTGCCGTAAATATGCCAAGCAACAAACAGGAAGGCAATAATACCGGTAACGCGTTGAAAAACATAGCGCCAGTTACGGAAGTAGGTATATTGCCCGACAGTAACACTTGAGGTGAATGCCAGATACACACCATAAATTGCATGGAAGAGCAAAGGCAAAAAGATAATGAATGTTTCCAGCACTATTTTGTAGGGCATATGCGCCATAAACGATCCCATGGTGTCATAAGGTGCGCTGCCCCAGTTGGCAGAGTAGTTCACTAGCATGTGGAAACAAAGAAAGATTCCTAGCGGGAATACTCCTGCGAAAGAATGTAGCTTACGGATAAAAGGCGTGTAATTTTGTTTGGTGGATTCTTGTTCCATGATCCCCCTCAATCTGTCGTTCCCCAACGACATAGATATCGCTTTACGGATACCGTTTTGTTCAACAAATAACGAATATCTGTTTAGTAACGTGATTATAAAAGCGATGAAAATACCCTCTGTACAGGGATTATACCTGAAATTATGCAGGAATGCGCTTTTGAGTTTACAGAGGCAATCAATTAATGTTCGCAATTACCCAAACAAGAGCGTAACGGTAAAGAACTGATGGTAACCAAGCTATAAATTAGTTGTATTCTATATCGAACACCAACGAAATAATCCGTACGAGAAGTTTTGATATAGAGGGGTGCTGTTCGAATGGAAAAAGCGAATCGCCACGTTTCCGATACCGTATTAATGTTTGAAGGCGGAGGTATGCGCGCAAGCTATACGTCTGCAATGGCATCCCTTTTGATGGAGCAGGGTATTACGTTTGATTATGTGTGTGGCATTTCTGCGGGTGCCAGCAATACGGTGAATTTCTTGTCGGGAGATATTCAGCGAACTCGTAATAGTTTTGTCGATCTGGTAATGGAACCCGAATTTGGTGGCCTTTCCAGTTTTCTTCATGGGAAAGGAATCTTTTCTGCTGAGTGGATTTATGAAGAAACGGGCTTGCCAGGCGGAGTATTGCCATTTAATTTTGAAGCGTTCTGGAACAATCCCACACCTTGTGCTATTCAGGCATTTGATCGCGATACGGGCGAAACCGTTGTTTGGCACAAAGAAGATATGGCAACCTTGCAGGATTTAATGATTCGCGTTCGTGCAAGCAGCACTTTGCCGTTTGTTATGCCTGCGGTTCATATTGGTGATCATGTTTATTATGATGGCGGTTTAGGTGATGGCGCTGGTATCCCGCTGGACTTGGCACTTGAATCGGGATGCTCTCGAATTTTCGCAGTTCTGACGCGCCCAAAGGGCTTCCGTAAACCTACACCCGATATTGGACGCAGCGCGCGCATGATTGCAAATAGCTACCGCAAATATCCCTATGTACGTGAAGCGCTGTTGACGCGCAATGAGCGTTATAACGCAGAGCTCGAAAAGCTAGAACAGCTTGCCGCAGAAGGTAAAGCGTATATTGTGTATTCGGATAAAATGGCGGTTGATAACAATACCACCGATCTGAAGAAACTTCGTGCAAGCTATTTCGATGGATACAATCAGGCACAAAAAGAATTCCCACAGTGGTTGGAATGGTTGGGTATTGAATAAGAACTGTTGAAGCAGGTCTGTTTTTAAGAGAGCGGCAATAAGCCGCTCTCTTTCTATGGTTGGAATGGAATTTTGTTTAGAGCTTGATATTATTCAAGCAAAAAGAAGTGCTGGAAGAGGGATTTTCTTATTTGGGAAAGTGGGTCATTTTACATAAAGGTAATGCCAAGCAGTTCGAATAAGCTTCCCCAGGCTATGCCGACAATAAACAACCCTATGAGGATAAGGATGTTTTGGCGGAGACGATGGTTTTCGCTGAACAGTACCAAAATACCCACACCCGCAGAAACGAGTAAGCCTGATAACATAGCTCCTGTTCCAAGCATGCCATCAAGATAGAGCTGCGTAATTACAACGCTGGCCCCACAGTTAGGGATGAGACCCACTAAGGCAGAGCCAAAAATGGCAATACCAGGATTGGTTGCTAAGAAATTCGTGATGGCGTCTTCGCCTGCAAGTTCTAGAATTGCGACAAGCACAAATGAAATGACATAGACGATTATGGCTACTTGAAGCGTATGCTTTACGGCACTTATCAGGATATCTTTCCAGCCATCCGTTTCATCGGAAACGCTGCAGCTAGGATTGTGGCAGTGATGATGAGAAAAGGGCTGTTCAAGCTCTTCTCCTGTGAGGTGGTGTCCATGAGGGCACGTGCACGTATCGGGTCGATCGTGACCATGATCATGGTTGTGTTCATGGTTATCGTCATGTTTGTGACCATGGTTATGGCTATGTTCGTGTTCGTGGCTATGGCTGTGGGTGCAGGCGGATTGATGAGCAGTGCTGCATGCGACTTCGCGAACGGGATTATTTTCGCCATCAATGCTTTTGCCCTCGTGGAAATGCGTGCATTCTTGTCCGTGGCCAAGAGCCTGTAGTGCTTTTTCTTCTTGCTTTACTTTGGAGCGAACTTTTAGGCGAAGCGCTCCATCAATAGCAAAGCCCATAACCATGCCAATAACCACTTTTGTACCAAGTATCGAAAGCATTATCGCAGGGTCAACTTGCTCGGCAATAAAAAGCGGAAGCATTTCGTCCGAGGTGGACAAAAAGACTGCGAAAAGGGTACCTAAAGTAATGGCACGACTTGCATAGAGGGCAGAACCTGCTGCTGAAAACCCACATTGGGGAACCGCTCCAAGCAAAGCACCAACAAGTGGTCCTGCAATACCAGCCTTACGTACGAGAACTGCGGCTTTGTCACCTGCTTTATGCTCGAGTAATTCGAGCAGGATATAGGTGATCAGCAAAAACGGCACCAGATAAATAGTGTCTTCGAAGGCGTGCTCTAAAAGATGGGGGAGAAGTTCCATTGGTTACGCCTCCAATTCTTTGAGACACTTTTCGCACAGGCCGTAGAGTACTGTTTTGCTGGGATTGATGCGAACGTGATGATGCTCGATGACGTGCTCGTAGAGATGTTGTAGTTCTCCGCAATCGATAGGAGACAAGTCGCCGCAATGTTCGCACTTTAAAAAGAAATAGATGTTTTCGGGTGCGTCAGGTAAGTAGCGATAGCAAACACCGTCGATGCCTTCAATGGCGCAACGAGTGATAATGCCTTCTTCCTCTAAGCGATCAAGGTTGCGATAGATGGTTGCCGTGCCAACTTTTTCGTGGCGTGATTCAAGGGCAGAAATAATGTCTTTGATAGTAATAAACGAACCTTGGTGCATACGAATGCATTCAAGAATTCGTTCCTTTTGTTTTGTTTTGTATTGGCGTGGTCCAGTCATTTAAATCACTTCCAAAACAAAGCTTTCGTAACGAGAGCTGAAAGAGTTGAACTTCAAAATTGAAAACGTTTCTCATTTTATGGTTAAAGTATCGCGTGTCAATGAATTTGAGAAAGTTTCTCAAATTAAGGAAAGGTTCCAATAAGAGCTGGTTGGAATTAAAAAGTTATTCAGTGTATCCGCCAAGAGCGTGAACGAGGATTATTTTGGTTGTTAAAAGCAGGTAATAATTGAATTTGAGTACAAGAAATAGTGCTTTTATGCCTCAACGATGAATGGTATGTGTGATAATTGTGAACATAGAGGGGTACACGTTTTGTTTAAAACGTTATTTTTCGTAAAGCTTTAAACCTTTTCGACATAAAGGGTAGCTCGGCACTGTTGCTTAGAGATTTACCTTGTTTTGGTGTGGAAGGTCTTGAGCGGAAAGGAAACACTATGGAAGAAAAAGATAAGAACATTCCTCAACCGCAGCAGCCTGGTAGTGAATCATCTGAAGTTTCGCAGCCAACACAACCTACGCCAGCCCCTGCTGAACCTGCGCAACCAGCTACGCCACAGCAACCAGCACAACCTGCCCAGCCAGTGCAACCAGAGCAGGTAACAGAAACTATTGAGTCAGTAGAGCCCGTACAGCCAACTGAACAAGTGGCTGCTTCGACGAATGCGGAACCTGCGCCTCCAACAGGGCAGCCTGTTCAGCCTGCACAACCTGTGCCAGCTCCTGCGGAACCAGCACAACCCGTCGTAGAACCTATGCAGCCTGCATCGGCTCCTACTGAGCCAGTGCAGCCTGCCGCTGAGCCTGCCGAGCCCACCCAACCAGTTGCATCACAACAGCCAGCACAACCTGCTTCTGAGCTAACGCAGCCGATGCAGCCTGAACAACCGCAGCAGCCCCAGGGCGAGCCAGTTGCCGCTCCAACACAACCTCAACCTCAGCCTCAGGGTCAGCCAGTTGCAGCTCCAACGCAATCTCAGTCGACAGGACAACCCCAACAGCCTGCGGCTCAACCCGTTCCTCAGCCCCAACAGCCAGGTGCTGGCGGAGGATATACTCCACCGCAACCTTCCTATACGCCAGGTGCGGGGGCACGAGTGAAGCCTAAGGGTACTGCTGCTTTGGTTTGTGGTATTTTGGCAATTCCTGTAGCGTGGTTTAGTCCACTTGTTGCAATTGTCTTGGCTATTGTGGCGATTGTTTTGTCGCGCCGCGCGGTTAAGCAAACAGGTAAAAATGGCAAGACAACAGGCGGTTTAATCTGTGGTATTGCTGGCATTGTTTGTGCCATTATTTCCTTCATCATCGGTTTAGTTATTTCATTCAATGTGATTGGTGGAGTACTTAACGAGCAGCCAACTTCTTCTACTTCAGGAAGCTATGCTACTGAATTACCAACCAATCTGTCTCAGGATGAACAGGCGTGCTACGAATTAGGCATAGCTAAGCTTGATCAGCTCAAGAATCAGGATCCTGAAATGGTTGCTTATCTTACCGACAAGCTCGATAAGAATTTTGAAGAAACTATAGGGGTAACCCATGAAGAAATCGGAACCAGTGCAGAAGATCTAGCTCGTTGGATGCTCACTGATTTCTCGTATACCTATGATGGGGTTTATGCAAACGATGACGGGACCGCAACGCTCTATGCTGAACTTGAAATGCATGATTCATTTGAATTCATGAACAGCTTCTATATCGCGGTAAGTGATTTTGCATACTCTAGTGAGATTGAATCCATGTCTTCTGAAGAAGTTGCACAGCAAATAAAGGAATACTATAACCAGGCAATGGAAGATAGTAATGAGGCCATGACCGACTATTACACTGCGATTGATTTCGTGAAGCAATCTGACGGAACTTGGGCGGTAGACGAAGAAGCTTGGGAAGATGAACTATCGTACATGTTCGGTCTTTACTAGGAGCTAAGTCAGGTATTTGTGACTTCTAACTAGTAGCTATCAAAACAATTTCATACTGCCGCGGGAGTTCTTCTCGCGGCAGTTCTATTTGTGGTTCTTCCTTGGATTCTGCATGCTGGTTTCTTGTATCTTCTCAAACAGAGAAATTGCTTGTTAAGCTTATGGGGTTACCAACTATAATTTGGTTGATTTGGACATTTACGTGGCGTTTATGCCCTAGAACAATAAAAAACAAATGCGAACTGGACGCGCTTATTATTCTTGAATCAGAAGCTTTGTTTGATTTAAGTGGATAAAAGAAGCGCAATCAGAGAGGATACGAATTCGTCGCACATGCAAGGTAAACATCAAAGACATTCCGAGGCATCTGGCTCTTTTATGGATAAAGCGCGTCAACTGACGCAAAGAGTTACCGATTCTATTCCTGGCGGTTCGCAGCAAGATTCTCGATTTAACCAAGCTAGTCAGCAGGGAGAGAGGCGTCAGCGTTATCAAAGGCGTCCTCGTAAACAAAATTTCGTTAAACGTGTCGTTAATCGTTGGTGCAATCGCTTACTTGGTGTTGTGACGGAGGGCTCGTTCGATCAAGAAGAAGAATTTGCCTCACACAGAACTTCTCGCGACTATATCTGCAACACTATCGGTACGAGCGCATGGGGAATGGTATTTCCGTTCCTTACTATTGTGGTTACTCAGCTTAGTGGTACCGAGCAAGCAGGTATGTTTTCCATGGCGTTTATCATCGGCACCCTGCTGATGATTGTGGGCAACTATGGTGTTCGTACCTATCAAGTTTCCGATATTGGCGAAAAGCATTCGTTTTTTGATTATCAGATAAATCGCTGGATTACCTGCATCATTATGATGCTGGTGGCTTATGTGTACTGTTCTTTCCGCGGATACGATGCAAATATGTTCAGCATCTGTATGGCGGTTTGTACGTACAAAATGATCGATGGTTTAGCGGATGTATATGAAGGTCGCTTGCAACAGATGGATAAGCTCTATCTCGCTGGTATATCCCAGGCGTTCCGCTCCATTGTTGTATTCATAGTTTTCTCTTTGGCACTTCTTATTACGCGAAATCTTGTCGTAGCAAGTATTGCAATGGCGGTTGCTGCGGCTCTTACCTTTATTGTGCTTACCTTTCCTCTTGCGCATTTGGAAACGCCGCGTTCGCGGGGAAGAAGCCTTGCAAGCATAGCAGCACTTTTCAAACAGTGTTTCCCTGTTTTTATTGCATTGTTCATGTATGCCCTTATCGACAACATGCCGAAGTTCGTAATGGAAGGCGTACTTTCCTACGACAATCAGTTGTATTTCAATGCGCTTTATTTCCCAGCTCAGGCTATCTTGCTCACGGTGGGTTCAATTTATAAACCGCTGCTCGTTCGTATGGCGCAAATGTGGGCAGATGCCGAAAAGCGTCGTCGTTTCGACTTGGTTATTTTGGCAATTGTTGCGGTAGTAATTGTTATTACCCTGGCAGTCATTTTTGTAATGGCAACAATTGGTATTCCTGTTATGAGCTTCATGTATGGCGTCGACTTTGAACAATTCCGTGGATTGAGCTACATCATGATTGCTGCTGGTGGTGTTACCGCGATAATCGACTTTATTTACCAGGTAATTACGGTTCTGCGTCGTCAAAAATCGGTAATGAAGTTGTACGTGATTACTTTTGGATTCTCGCTCTTTATTCCGATTTTGCTGATCGATTTTACTGGTTTGCCTGGTGCTGTCATTGGCTATCTCATTGTCATGACAATCTTGCTTGTGTTGCTGGTTTGGGAATATGCAAGCATTCGCTGGGAACTCCATCGTCATCCTGAACGCGTAGAAGAAACGCTGGCGGGTGAAGAGGCGGCAGCGCGAGCTTACGAGGACAGCACCGCAGGAGCTCGTGCACGTCAGATAAGTGAAGTGCGGGCAGTTCGTAGAACAAATACGACTAATACTGCGCAAACGCGTATGCCAAGCGAGGCTCGCATTCGCGCAAGGGAAGAACGTGCAGCACGCGAAGCGCGCGATGAGGCTCGTGTGCGAAGGGTAAGAAGAGCCTACGATGGCGTTCGCAGTGGGGAAGGCACGCAAAATACCGCTCAAACACGTCGAAGCAGACTGGATACCTTACCTACGATTTCTCAAGATAATCGTTCTGCTCCTAGCAGGGATCGTAGAAGTGGAGTGGCAGATAATCGTACCTACCGCGGTCGCATTGATGATCGTGATGGCTATACAGAAATAACCGCTTCAATTGATGACGATATTGAATAAAGTAGCCCGAGGGTAATAACACCC
>URVA01000037.1 GCA_900551155.1 uncultured Eggerthella sp.
GAAATCCTTCAGGTACAGGAAGAGTTCTCTCGTGGTCCTTCGGGCATGCGTATGCACATGCACTATGCATCTGACCTGAACTGGCGCATCCTTGACGACTTCGGTCAGCCAGAAATCAAAGAGAAGTATATGCCTCTCTTCCAGGACAAGACCATCTTCACCAACTTCGCTCTCACCGAGAAGTCTGGCGGCACTGGTGCTGACCTTCACTCCACCGCTGTATGGGACGAAGAAAAGGGCAAGTGGATCCTTAACGGTGAAAAGTGGCTCATCTCCCACACTGACTGCTCTCAGTTCTCTTACGTAATTTGCGTAACCGACCCTGACAAGAAGGGCGACGATCGTCTGTCTGCCTTCTTTGTACCAATGGACAAGCCTGGTTTCGAACTCGTACCAATGCCTCATATGATGGGCTGCCGTGGTTCCGGCCACACCGGTCTGAAGTTCACCAACGTTGAACTCGAGCCAGAATTGATGCTCGGCAAGCGTGGCGAAGGCATGAAGGTTGCTATGCACTCCCTCGCTGTATCTCGTGTTCACATTGCTACTTCTAACCTCGGTATTTCTCAGCGCATGTTCGAAATGTCCATCGCTCGTGCTCGCGACCGTGTAACCTTCGGTAAGCCGATCATCAAGCGTCAGGCAATCCGCGTTAAGCTCGCTAACATGCAGATGATGATCCATGCACTCCGCTGCTGCATCATCGACTTCTGCGACGACTTCGATCTCGATCCAGAAGGCGAGTACATTTCTGAGAAGGCTGCAATCTGCAAGCTCTTCTCTATCGACACCGTTCGTCTCGTTTCCGACGAGATGCTTGAGATCTTCGGTGGCGACGGTTACTTCGAGGACTCCCCTTATGGTCCTACCGAGCTTCTTTACCGCGACTGCCGCGCTATGTGGCTCGAGGAAGGCGCTCCTACCGTACAGCGCATCACCATCGCTAAGGGTATTGAAGATCACGACGGTACCCTCGAGTATCAGACCTGGATCGCTGGCTCTAAGCTCGACTAGTTCTAGTTCTGACTCAAACACCAAGATTTTCTCTTGGCTAGATTCCGGGAAAGCGGGAAGCGAAAGCTTCCCGCTTTTTTAATGTTCCCCTAAGCCACGCAACACAAATCTAGAACATTGAACCGCTCCACTCTAGAACGCTCTACTCTCGCACCCAACTCTAGAATGCTCTTGCGATAGCCTAAATTCGCCTGAATTCTTTTCCAGATTTTATTGATGTGAATACAAATACTATTGACCAAATTCTATTGACGCGAATACTCCAGCAATACGCTTTTAAGAACCTCTATCGCATTCCATTGCTCATTCTTTAATGGAATACCCAAAGAAATGGTGTATTTAGTTTGCTCTGAAAGTGGAATTTGTATAAGAGAATCATCAATACCAAAAGCAGCATTAAGTATATTTGCAGGGCAAAATACCGCTCCTAGGCCTTCCTGCGCCATACCTAATAGCGTTCCCATATTTTCACTAGTAGCCACAATAGAAGGCTTGATTCCAGCATTGCGCAACACTGAATACGCTATTCGTCCCGCTATATCATCAAGCGTACCTAAGACAAAGGGGCAATCACCCAAAACAGCTATGCCTTGAGATACCACCTTTTGCTTCGCTTCTTCAGCAGGCACACCACAAACCTGTTCTAACACGTCTTTATGAAGCGCCAATACAATTTCTTCCTGATACACAGGAAATAGTTCTACTCCTGGATGAATATCTTCAAATCGAGCAATTACTGCATCAACTTCAGCATGTTCTGCCATACGAAGCAGCTCCCTGTTGGTTCCTTCGATCAATTTAATTTGAACTTTAGGAAGCTGTTCGCGTATACGCTTTACCACAAAAGGCATTATTGTTCTGCTGCGAAGATGAGAAATGGCAATTTTTAGCACCCCTACTCCACTGCCCGTTACTTCACCAATCTGGCGCATCATATCTTGTTGTGCTTGTCTTTGTTCCCGCGCATAAAGAAGAAACACCATACCTGCTGGCGTTAAAGTCAACGGATTACTCCGCGTAACTAGCTTCACATCGAGCGATTTTTCTAGCGCATTCAAACGTGCACTTAATGTTTGCTGAGACATTTGCAGGAGTTCTGATGCTTTAGTAAAACTTTCCTGCTCTGAAAGCGTTATAAACCAATCCCAATCATCCAGCGCCATAACAGACAGGCTTCCTTTCATCGGGGACTAACAACCGTTATCCAAAAATTTTTGTACCTCTACAAAATATATTTTTAGTTTGTCACATTTTTCTTACAAGCTCACGTAAAATATTCAAATCAAATTTATGAATTATCCATATTCGGAAAGGATGGGTTATGAAGAAAAAGCTTCTTGCCATCGTAACTACCGCATTTGTAGCCGCATTGGCTTTTGCGTTAGTTGGCTGTGGCGGAAACAGTGACTCTGGCGAATCAGGAAGCTCCTCTCCTGAACTTCGCTTCGTAACTGGTGGCGAATCTGGTACTTACTATGCATATGGCACCGTTCTTGCACAGTATTCCACCAACAATGCTGATGTACCTGTAAACGCTCTTTCCAGCGAAGGTTCTAAAGCAAACATTGAAGCACTTCAGAATAATGAAGCAGAACTTGCATTCTGCCAGTCAGACGTAACTACCTATGCTTATGAAGGCACCAGCCTCTTTGAGGGTGCTCCTTATCAGGATTTCTCTGTAGTTGCTGCTCTTTATGGCGAACAGGTACAAATCGTAACCTGCAACCCTGATATCAAGACCGTAGCAGACCTTAAGGGTAAGACCGTTTCTATTGGTGCTGCAAATTCTGGCGTATACTTCAACGCAATTGACATCCTTGGCGCTTATGGCATGACCGAAGACGATATCAATGCGGTATATCAGAACTTTGCTGACTCTGCAGACTCTTTGAAGAACGACAAGATTGACGCTGCTTTCATTACCGCAGGCGCACCAACCACTGCTATTTCTGACCTCACTACCTCTAAGCAGGCATATTTGGTATCCATGGACGCAGAACACATTGCTGCACTCCAGGAAACCTCTCCTTACTATGCTGAGTCCACTATTCCAGCTGGCACCTATAACGGCATGGAAGAAGACTGCACCACGGTAGCAGTTTTAGCAGTAATCCTTGCTAATGACTCTGTTGATCAGGATGCGGTATACAACTTCACCAAGTCCATCTTTGATGGTGCTGAAGCACAGCCCGATGCACACGCTAAGTATGCTGAGTTGAGCTTGGAAGAAGCAACTTCTATCACTTCTGTTCCTTATGCTGCTGGTGCTGCTAAGTACTACGAAGAACAGGGCGTTGAGGTAGCTACTAAATAAAGCTTCCACCAGGATCTCTACGAAAGATCCTCACTATAAGTAATCAATCTTTTTGATACTTACCTTCATCAGGGCTGCTGCAAAGAAATTTGCTTCAGCCCTGATAGGCTTTTTGCCCTCGAAGATCATGATCAAGGAGACTACGTGAGTATATTTAAGAAAAAAGAAAAGGTCGAAGAACCTGTCGTAAGCACTTCAGCATCAGGTAACGAAGAGGTTGATGCTGAAGCTATTATGCGTAAATACGACAAAGAATCGAACACTCGTATCTGGGAAGGCGCTCCCAAAATTGTTATTACGGGTGTAATGGTTGCTTTTTCTGTTTACTGCTTATGCATGACCTTGTTTAGCTTAGAGCAGGCAGAAACACGCCTTGCTCGCTTTGTTGCTGGCATCATCATTATTGGATACCTTATGTATCCTGCCAGCAAAACTGATGCCCGAGTCAATCATATTCCCTGGTATGACATTGTCTTAATGGTAATTGGCGCTGGCGCTTTCCTGTACTACTCCTTCAATACCGTTGAAATTTTGATGATGGGTACTCGTATTGGCACCTTAGAAGTAGTACTGGGTATTTTGGGTATTTTGGTTTTGGTAGAACTATGCCGCCGCTGCGTTGGTATTCCTATCATCATCGTTGTAGGCTGCTTACTTATCTATGCTCTGTATTGGCAGTTCAGCTACAACGGCGATGCGTATCGTACTATTTCAAACGTTATTCAAAAGCTCTTCTATACCACAAGCGGTGTTATTGGCACCCCTACTAACGTCTGCTATACCTACATCGTCCTCTTTATTATTTTCGGTGCCTTCCTTGAACGCACCGGTATTGCAAACTTCTTTATTTCCTTTGCAAACCGCATTGCAGGCTGGTCTTCTGGTGGTCCTGCAAAGGTAGCAGTTATTTCTTCTGCTCTTTGCGGTATGGTTTCTGGCTCTTCAGTAGGTAATACTGTAACTACTGGTTCGGTAACCATTCCCATGATGAAAAAGACGGGCTATCGTCCTGAATTTGCTGGTGCAGTAGAAGCCGCTTCATCTACTGGTGGTCAGATTATGCCACCTATCATGGGCGCTGCAGCATTCTTGATGGCAGAGTACATGGGTATCCCCTACATCCAAGTAGCTACCATTGCTATCATTCCTGCAGTCTTGTATTTCACTGGTATTTTCTGGACCGTACACCTGGAGGCAAAAAAACGCGGATTGAAGGGTATTCCTATCAAGGATCTTCCTTCTTGGATTTACCTGCTTAAAAATTGCTACCTTATTATTCCATTGGTACTGCTGGTATGGATCGTATCTGCTGGCATTTACACCATGGCAATGTCAGCTGCAATTTCTATTATTGCCGCTTTGGTTATTGGTTTTATCCACTTCTTCCTTACCAACTGGCAAGAGCGTACCGAAGAAGATACCTTCGGAAGTGTTTTACTGGAAACAAGCCGCGCAGCATTGCTGAGCATGCTTGATGCGTTTGCTGCAGGTGCTCGTAACAGTATCGCTGTTGGTGTTGCTTGTGCTTTGGCTGGCTTGATTGCTGGTTGCATTACCTTCACCGGTCTTGCATCAACTATCATTAACGTCATCGTTCTTGCCGCTGGCGATTACCTGATCATCGGTTTGATTCTTACCATGCTGTGCTGCATTGTTTTGGGTATGGGTGTTCCTACGACCGCAAACTACTGCATCATGGCTGCAACCTGCGCACCGATTCTGATTCAGCTTGGTGTGCCACTGGTATGCGCTCACTTCTTCGTATTTTACTTTGGCATCTTGGCAGACATTACCCCACCTGTTGCACTGGCAGCATACGCGGGTAGTGCTATTGCTAAATCGCGTCCTATGCGCACCGCATTCAATGCAACGCGCTTGGGTATTGCAGCCTATATTATTCCGTTCATCTTTGCTTTCTTCCCCGCAATGATTATGCAGGGTGAAGTTGAAATTCCTATTTGGCTTGCCATTCTTAACACCGTAATGGCAGGATGCGGCTTGTACAGTATTGCTGCAGGTCTACAGGGCTACCTTTTCCAGAAGATCAACCCTGTATTCCGTGTGATTTCCGTTATTGCCGGTGTTGTAATCATGATTCCTATCGGATCAGTTACCGAAATGTACACCATCGTTATCAACCTTATTGGCTTTGCAATTATTGCTGCAATCACCTTTATTCAACGAGCATTAGGAAAGCGCAATGGCGGCGGATCTGACGACAACGATCAAAACTCCGATTCAGCGCAAACACCTTCTACTCAAGCAGCTTAATTTCATTTGCTCTTAGGCTATCGCGATCGCAAAAGTCGTGGTAGCCTAAGGCAATCTTTCAAAACGCCTTATCAACTACCAATGTAAGGAATTACGTATGAGCGATATTAAAACCATTTGGGTAACAGGCTCAAAGGGCTTCATCGGTGGCGAATTGGTTCGACGCCTGCAAAGTTTAGGCAGCTACCGTGTAGTTGGAACGGATACTGAACTGAGCGTTACCGACGCAGAACGTCTCCAGGCATTTGCACTTGAATTACAGCCTGATGTCATCATCAATTCTGCAGGTATTTCACGTGGCGCTACTGGAATCAGCAACCGTATTAAAGCCTACGAAACAAACGCAATCGGCGCTATGAATGTTGCCATTGCCGCAAACACCGTAGGAGCACATATGGTTCAGATTTCTACCGACGACGTATATCCTCAGCGCATGGCTGAACCTGCAAATGAGTTCGATACTCCCCACCCAGAAACTCCCTACGGCAAATCAAAACGTGCAGGCGAAGTTATGGTACGCGATGCAGCACCAGACAACAGTCTTATCGTTCGTTCATCTTGGGTATACAGCATCTACGGCGGCCTTGTTAAGGAAGCTTTCGACTGCATTAAAAGCGGGAAACCTTTTGAAGCGCGCACCGACCAGTATGCTTCTCCTACTTCAATTGCTACCTATACAAACTTTATTATTAAAGCAATTGAAAAGCGCGCAACGGGCGTGCTACATGTAACCAGCCGCGGAGTTACTAACCGCTATGATTTCCTTTCCAAGGTGCTTACTACCTGTGGATATGAGCCCCATAAGCTCCTCACTCCAAAAGCTGACTTGGTTAGCTCTGAGCAAGTTCTTTTGGAAAGCTTAATGTTGGAAATGTTCGGAGCTGAACTTCCTACCTGGGAAGAAGATGTTGAACAGTATTTTGCCGAGCCTAAGGTTGCAGAAAAAGTAGCAAATCATCGCGAAGCACAATAAGACCAACACACAAGTAAATACGCAAACAGACAAGCACTACCTATCTTCTAGATCCCCTTTCGGGGTAGTTATCTTCTAGAAGAAACCACCTCTTAACTGTAAAGATAAGGTAGCGCTCCCAAACAACACGTGAGCCCGAAAAAAATCGGGCTCACGTTTTTAATGCCTAAAAGTACCATATCGCCTAGACCCATTATATGAAGCATTTAAGCATCACTGGGAGTACGTATTAGCAATATCTTTTATAACCCGCTACCTCTTAGCCATAGAGCTGCTTCATTTGTGCATAGGCTTGATCAACTTCAGTCATAAGATCAGAAACCATTTTTGCTATCGGTTTCACTTCTTTAATAACAGGAGCAATCATGCCGCAAGAAAAGCCACCAGTTTCGGTATCCCCTTCAATAGCTCGAGTAACGTAATCTCCGCAATACTGCGCAAGACGTTCTGAATCAGCTCCAGATTTTGCCAATTCTTTATAGCCATCGGTAAAAGCATTCTTTAAGCAACGTTCAGTTCCCTCTCTGGGATTTGCAATAGTGGTCGTAGCGTTATCTTTCGCATCCACAATCATCTGTTTGTAGGCATCCGAAACACAGCATTCTTCCGTTGCAAGAAAAGCGGTGCCCATCTGAACACCCACGCAGCCCATAGCAAGAGCTCCCAAAATGCTTTTACCCGTAGCAAATCCACCAGCAGCAACCACAGGAATATTCACCGCTTCAACAACCTGAGCAACCAAAGGCAGCGTGGTCATAGCACCAATGATTCCTCCGCCTTCAAGACCTTCACAAATTACTCCAGCAGCACCAAGCTTCTCCATTTTTGCTGCCGCACGAGCATGTGGTACCAATACAAATACCTTCACGCCAGCCTCGGATAATTTGGTCACAAAAGGAGCTGGATTACCTGCAGAAAGGGTGCAAACTGGTACCTGCTCTTCGATTATTACCTCAGCGATCTGTTCTGCATTCCTGTTTACTAGAATAATGTTTACACCAAAAGGCTTGTCAGTAAGCGATTTGCAAATGCGAATTTCTTCGCGCATGTTTTCAGGAGTGCTAAACCCACAGCGAATAACGCCAAGAGCTCCCGCATTCGATACTGCTGCAGCAAACTTGCCATCAGTAATACGAGCCATTGCACCCTGAATAATGGGATATTCAATATTCAGCAAATCACATAAGGGTGTTTTCATAAAAACCTCCGACTCTCAATCCCCTCGTACTCATTCATTTTGAACATGTACACGCTTGATTGTAGAAGCTTCAGAGACGTTTTAATAGCACAATTACGTGTCGCGATTCAGAAGAAATTCCCCTAAAACTCTAAACCCGCAGCATAACGGGCAAAACCGTCTGTTTTATTGTTTTAGTAAAGAAATTAAAAATACAAAACTAATTGAAACGCCAATAATAAGCGTTAAAACCGCTTAATCTATTTTATTTCATGGCTGATTCATTGCCGCAATTCAGTAACTCACGTCAAAAAGAAAGGACAAAGAAATGATCAACAAAAATCCGACTAGTAGCTACGATGCAATCGATAATATTTTTGATGTTTCAAGCAATTTAGACGCATTAGCTGAAATGTTTTACTCATGAACGACGCTGACCCGATGGTGATAGGTAAGACTTTCGGTTTTTTGCATGATCTATTGCATGAATACAACGGAACGCTAGACGAGGCCGCAAAAATTCTTTGTGATTGCAAAATAACAGACCCTAAGAAAGAGTAAAGAAAAAAACGAGCGGAAAACGTACCTCCAAAAGGGTGGTACACCATCCGCTCGAAAACTGGCAAACAGAACAGGCAATTAACCAATTCTCTACCAGCAATGATATTATATGGAAAACGCAGCGATATGCACCATGGTTAATCTCCGTCGGCCCATATCGCTGGCATAATCAACTAAACGGAGTACGCCCCGACTCACCATACGGGAAACGGCTCCATTTTATTTGTATAATGCAATTGAGCGGGAGCATGATACCCTTTGGTAACAGGTGACCCGCTCATATAGCGATGGGACCAAGCGATGATTCTAATAGACGCACCTACCAAGAGAGTCATGTGCCACCTTAGCGGCATGCGACTCTCTTCTTTTATGCTCAAACGGGGAATATACGAAAAAGGCGCTCCATTCGTACCTCCAAAAGGGTGGTACAAAGAAGCGCCTAAACGGATTATAGCGCCTGTACGTGTCTGCAGGTTTTTGAATATGAGGTTTTAAGTCTCCCTAATTGAGAGATTGGCGGTAAAGCTCCGTTTTATTTATTGGTTGGTTTCCCTTTGCGTGGGTTCGTACCTAGATGTTCTCTGATTCTCTTTAGGCGTGTCTTAGATGCGTTATAGAGCCTCTGCGCATTGGTAATTTGCCACTGCTCCATAGAAACCAAATAAGCTACTTCTGCAAGTCTTTTCTGCTTATCTGTGGCACCTTTAGACTCTTTGATAGGTAAAGGCTTTGGGGAGGCACGAAAGCCTTTTAATGCTTCTGAATCGCTATAAACAGCCTGCAACTCCAAGGGAAGCTGTTTTAGTTCCTTGGAAATACGATCTTCTATCCCTGCAAGGTTCTTTTTAAGCTGGCAAACTCGACACATGCCTTTGATATTTATTTCGGTTCGATAGGTAGCACAAGAATCGCACCAAAATAATTCAGGAACCAACAAAACACCATCAACACCCAACGAGCAAAGAACGTTTTCAACATCCGATCATTCGCGTCCAAGATGACGAGATAAAGACTGCACGGAGTAGAAACCTGCATTTTTAAGAAGGTAGATTATTTCGTACGTTTCCCAAGGCTTACCCACGTTATCCCCCGACCTCTAAACTATGCTATTATCAACTTACGGGTAAATCCCCCGCTGACCTATACAGGGGGGGCAAGTTACCTGGCTACCAAAGAGGGTTTACCCGCCGATTCGGGGGGGGTTAACCCTCTTTCTTTTTGCCGCCCATCTTGAAAACCATAGGGAGAGAAAAACAGGGTTAATGGCCAAAAAGTGTTGCTAATTTAGTCATATAAGACCAGTTAAGCCCCCGTTTTGGGGGGCTTTCTGTTGGTCTTTACCAACAGCTCTCCTGGCCATTAACCCAAATTTTGAACCTTAAAAATAAAAAAGTCATCGAGGCGAATACCCCGATGACCTGCAAGTTTGATGGTGGGCCCACCCAGATTCGAACTGAGAACCAAAGGATTATGAGTCCCCTGCTCCACCATTGAGCTATGGGCCCTTTTTGTTTGCGCAACGCTTCCGTGCGCGAAGCATTATTGTAGCCTATTTCAGCTTATCAAACAGAAAGAAACACATTTCTTTCTCACTAATTTAATAGACCATATGCATAGCTTCACGAACTTCATCCAAGGTAGCATTGGCAACTTCATTTGCACGACGATTGCCCTCGTGAAGAACTTCAAGAACGTAATCTTTCTTATTTTCCAATTCACGACGGCGTTCACGAATTGGTGCAAGATAGGTATTAACGCTTTCAGTCACATAACGCTTCAATGCACCAGCGCCATCGTTGCCAATTTCTTCTGCGATATCCACTTCGCTGCGACCCGTGCATAAAGCAGCAGTGGTAAGCAGCGCAGATACCCCTGGACGACCTTCCTTATCGTAGGTAATCATGCGCTCAGAGTCGGTCTTTGACTTCTTAATTAGTTTTGCTGTTTCTTCTTCAGTGAAGCACAGGCTAATAGCATTGCCATAGCTCTTCGACATCTTTCGTCCATCAAGACCAGGAATTTCAGGAGTGTCGTCGTTGAGCAATCCTTCAGGTTCTGGGAAAACAGGAGCGTAGCGCTCGTTGAAACGACGAGCAATCTGGCGCGTAACTTCAATATGAGGCAGCTGATCTTTGCCCACTGGAACAATATTGCCTTTGCAGAACAAAATGTCACATGCCTGATGAACAGGATAGGTTAAAAGCAATCCTGTTAGGGCATGACCAGAGGCTTCCATTTCCGCTTTAACCGTTGGATTGCGATGGAGTTCCGATTCGGTAACCAAAGAAAGGAATGGCAGCATCAGCTGATTAAGTGCAGGCACTGCAGAGTGCGTAAAGATCATTGTTTTTTCAGGATCAATACCACAGGCAAGATAGTCAATTACCATGTTATATACGTTGTCTTGAATATGCTCCGTGGTATCACGGTCGGTAATTACCTGGTAATCAGCAATAATAATGTTAGTTGCAATTCCTTTATTCTGAAGGGCAACACGTTCTTTAATAGTGCCAAAATAATGACCCAAATGAAGACGACCCGTAGGACGATCACCCGTTAACATTAAGTACTTTTCTGGATTTCTATCCAGGTCAGCACGAATTTCATCACTACGACGAAGACTTGCTTCAAAACTATCTGTGCTCATTACGCAAGTAGCCTCTCTTGTTGAAGATTATTGGTTAGTAACAAACAAATGCGCCTCATCTAACCGTTAAAGTCCTATAGCAGCATAACGACTCCAACGATACTCGGAACGCGTCGTTCAAGTATACCATCGCAATGAAGCCGAAACACCCTCAGCAACGATAGGCAACAATAAAGAAATACTGATGAATACCCATAAACAATCCTCGCAAGACAAACGGAAGAACAGCCCTTACAATACCTTTTATGACTACTACATCTTTTTCTTCATTAAACTTAACTAAACCCGTCCAAGAAGCAATTGATTCGCTGGGTTTTACCACTCCAACACCCATACAGCTAGAAGCCATCCCGAAAGGAAACGAAGGGTGCGATCTTTTAGCTGCCGCCCAAACGGGCACAGGGAAAACTCTTGCTTACTTAATTCCCCTCTTTGACGAATTGGTACGACACTTCGGATCAACACGCCCTAAAAAAGGCGGTCCCTATGTGCTTATCTTGGCCCCAACACGCGAGTTAGCCCAACAAATTTCCGATAGCGCTACCGCGTTTGAAAACACCACACACTTTCGTGTTCGCACCGTAATAGGTGGAAAGAAATACAAAACCCAAATCCAGAATTTAAAACGAGGCTGCGATGTACTTATTGCTACCCCTGGTCGATTAAACGATCTTCTAGATCAAAAGATTCTAAGCCTCAATAAAGTACATTATTTGGTGCTAGATGAAGTTGATCGCATGATGGATATGGGATTTTGGCCCTCTGTGCACCACATCGTTGAACAAACACCGAAGAGACGACAAACGTTTCTGCTCAGTGCCACCCTCACTCCTGAAGTAAAAGCGAAGGCCCGAGCAATACAACACGATCCCTGCGTGATAGAAATTGCTCATAAGGGAGAAACCGCCGCAACAGTTAAAGAATATGTTTTACCAATCACACAACGCCAAAAACATGATTTGCTGATTGCTCTTCTTCATGAAAAAGGTTCCAAGAGGGTTATTGTTTTCACGAAAACGAAAATCGATGCCGACTCCTGCTCTCGTCGTTTACAAGATGCAGGAATTAAAGCCGACAGCATTCATGCGGACAAACCACAAAACAAGCGCGACAAGGCCCTTAAACGCTTCAAAAACGGCACCATTGATGTATTGGTTGCCACAGATGTACTCGCGCGTGGCATTGACGTTACCGGAGTAGCTTTCGTGGTGAACATGACGGTTCCTGAATCACCCGAAGACTACATTCATCGCATAGGAAGGACGGGGCGAGCAGGCGAAGAAGGCGCGGCTTACACTATGCTCTCCCCCGACCAGCTCTTAGCTTTGAGAGAAATCGAATACCACACAAAACATCTTTTAGAAACCTTTGATGTTCCTGGTTTTTCCTACGAACCAGATCGCCTTGTTCCTGATCCCAAACGACCAACTACGCGTGGAGCAGTTCGTCGACCAGGAGCACGAAGACTTCGTATTGGAAGGCGTTAGTGCATCACTTTCTTTCGCCACTTCATCCCAATGAAACTTTTTAAAAATTACCTGTTGCATTGAGTTTTCGTTTGGCTATAATAGTTAATCGCGTCAGAGCTGATGCACCGAATTCCTCGGTAGCTCAATGGCAGAGCATCCGGCTGTTAACCGGAGGGTTGTAGGTTCGAGTCCTACCCGGGGAGCCAGAATTTTCAAGCGTCCATCGGGCGCTTTTTTTATTGCTGATGCAACGCTTCTTCTAACTCTTCATCCTTGCTACCGAAGCCAATTTTGCCACGGAGAAAGCATAG
>URVA01000038.1 GCA_900551155.1 uncultured Eggerthella sp.
CAGAGCTCTGTACGCCCGAATCAGAAGAAACCTGAGCGGTAGACGGCGTAAAGAGAGAATCCAATCCCACCGAGCGAGAGGCACCAGAGTCAGACGAAAATGCCGTAGAAGAAGTACCTGTAGACGCTGAAGCGTAAGAAGAAACATTGCTCTGGCGAGCATGGTCTTTGTAAGGTGATACAAAATCGGTATACGCAGTAGCAGGAACATCATACTGTTCAGATTCGCTATCATCCACCGATGATGAAGCATAGCCATCATGAGCAGAATAATTAGCATGCAATTCAGATTCTGCATATGCAGAAGAATCAAATGCTGCCGTTGGTGATGTTGCTGCAGTTGATACCCCGTAAGCACTCGTAGTAGCACGAATGTCGTCACTGCTTACCAAACGAGGTGAGCTTGCATAACCAGACGAACGATAGGGATGAGCCGCGGTAGAGCGCGTAGTGTACTCAAGACGATCATAAGGATCTGCCTGAGAGGCATACCCATCTTCAACAGCATAGGGATCGTCACTATAGCCATACTCGTTATAATCGTCGTAATGAGGCTCTTCGTCGTAATGTTGTTGCTGTTTACCGCCACCGAATCCAAATCGGTCCTTCAAATCTCCAATAAGATTACTTGGAGAAACGGAGGGACGGGGAAAATCCATATCTAACTACCCTTCTGGTTAGCTTGTTTAATTGTGCGAATCTTTATATTCGCGAAAAACGCCTAGCAATTCAAGCGTTTAGCCATTCTTCTATGTAAAGCACTCTTAGCGCGGTGTTTAAACAAGGGCTGTTACGCCTCTTCGAAAGCATCACTAAAGACTGCGCGACCAATTCGGACTATCGTAGTACCAAAACCAACCGCACAGCGCCAATCTTCCGTCATTCCCATAGAAAGAGCAGATAAATGACACGATAAGCCTTCTTGTTGTAACTGATCATTAAGGTCATCCTTGAGCTGCGCCAAGCCCGAAAAGGTCTCTGTAATTGCCTGCGCATCTCCTTGAGGTGCCATGGTCATAAGGCCTTCAATTGTTATATGAGACAAGCTTTGAGCGCGCTGCAGTACTCCCCAAACCTCTTGCGGTGTAAAGCCACTTTTGCTCTCTTCGCCAGAAACGTTAACTTCCAACAAGAGGCGCTGGCACTTACCCAAACGTTGAGCTGCGGTGTCTATTTTTGCCAAGTGGGATTCTTTACTTACCGAATGAATAAGCGTTGCCGCAGAAACAATATCGGGAATTCTGCGTGATTGAATGTTACCGATGAAATGCCAAGCCACTTCAGGAAACGCATGTTGCTTACGAACCAATTCATCAGGGCGATTTTCACCAAAGGCACTCGCCCCTGCCTGAATAGCAAGAGCAACCTGATCAACATCTACCGTTTTGGAAACCGCCAATAAAAGTACCTCTTCAGGATTTCTTCCTGCCTTAATGCACTCTTTATCGAGTTCGGAACGTAAATGCTGATAACGTGTCGCGGTGCTCATGCTTATCTCCTCTTGTGCTCTTTTTACTGTTTAGATAATAACGCCAAATTAAGAAGGCTGTTTATTTAGCGCGGTAGGCAAACGCTCCATGACGACCAGCGCTACCATCTTGCGCTCTGTATGAGAAGAATTCGTCGTTGTTACATACCGTGCAAAGACCTAAATCACAGATACGTTCAGGTAAAATACCGATCTGCTCTAGTTGGGTGCGAAGGGCTTGCGCTAACGCAATATGTCGATAGCCTGCATCACATGACTGCCCAAATGTTTCGATAAACCGATCATGCAACTCTACGCTGGTTTCAAAACACTCCCCGTGGATATGAGGACCAATATAGACGTTATAAAACTTTGGCAAAAGAACATCATCATTGTTCTCAGAAATAGCGTCCATGCCCTCTTGGGCAAGGCCAATTGTGCCTTGCGCATCATTCTTAAGAAGTTGCGCGTCTTCCTGCACCATACGGCTTACCGCTTTACAGACAATGGTATTCATTACTCCACGCCAGCCCGCATGAACAACGGCAAAACGCTTCGTGGGAGAAACAATAATTACAGGAACGCAGTCTGCATAGCAGAGCAGCGCAGCAATGCCAGGAAGACCAACTACTAAACCATCGGCACCATGAGCAATATCAAGAAAGAACTTCAAAACATCGGTTTTTGCATCAATTGACAAAACTGTATCGCCATGAACTTGATTGGGAACCATTAGTGCTGCTTCAGACGAAGCAAACGCCTCAAGAACACGACGGCGATTTTCTTCAACCGCCGAGGCATCATCGTGTACGTGTGTACCTAAATTAAGTGATTCGTAAGCGCCCTTGCTTACTCCCCCTTTTCGAGTAGTAAAAGCAATACGAACGCCTGTCTCTTCATATAAAGCGTTATCGGTATAAGCCTCAATAGACGCAAAACGACCCCTGTCTAACGATGGATACGGAAGAGCAAGGGTCGTGTTCATAGTATAAAAAGCTTCTCTTGTTGATGTTTCGCTTACTATCTGAAACAAATTCAGAGAATGTTATTGACGCTTCAAGAAATCGGGGATGTAGTCCTCATCTGCAAAGCGAGGTTCAGAAGGATACAGCGGACGCTGGTTCTGCTGAACTGGCTTCTGAGCTGGTGCTGCTTGCTGGGTGGTGGAAGCAAACATGTTGTCACGGCGAGAGAAGTCCATAGAAGCCTGATTATTGGTGGCCTTAAAGCCAGTTGCGATAACCGTAATACGAATAGTATCGCCCAGTTCAGGATCAACAATCTGGCCGTAAATGATGTTAGCATTTTCATCTGCCACTGCTTCAACCACACGAGCTGCTTCGTCAACTTCAGACAAAGCAAGTTCAGGGCCACCTGCAATAGAGAACAGAATACGAGATGCACCTGCAATAGAGGTTTCCAGCAAGCTGGAATTAATTGCCTGTTCAGCTGCTTCCAGAGCACGAGAATCGCCCGAAGCAATGCCAATACCCATCATTGCAGTGCCAGCATCCTTCATAACCGTGCGGATGTCTGCAAAGTCAAGGTTAATCAGACCAGGAATAGTAATCAGGTCGGTAACACCCTGAATACCCTGACGCAAGGTATCGTCAGCAATGCGGAATGCATCTAGCATGCTTGTTTTCTTTTCAACGATCTCAAGCAGACGATCGTTAGGAATAACAATCAGCGTGTCTACTTTCTGAGAAAGGAAATCAATGCCCTGCTCTGCCTGATTGCGACGCAAACGGCCTTCAAAGCTGAAAGGCTTGGTAACAATACCTACGGTCAGCGCGCCGATTTCTTCACGGGCAATTTCTGCGACAACAGGAGCTGCACCAGTACCAGTGCCGCCACCTTCACCTGCAGTAACAAAAACCATATCAGCATCTGCAAGTGCTTCGCGAATTTCCGTACGAGATTCTTCAGCTGCCTGGCAACCCACTTCAGGATTTGCACCCGCACCAAGACCTCGAGTTATTTCTTCTCCAATATGAATAGTTTTATCCGCATCGGAAAGCATAAGTGCTTGGCGATCCGTATTAACTGCGATAAATTCGACACCTTTAATACCCGCTTCAACCATTCGGTTAACCGCATTCGTGCCGCCACCGCCAACACCGACTACCTTAATTACCGCGAGGTTGTCAGAGCCAAGAATCTGTTGCATATCTGCTCGCTTTCAGTTTCATTTCAGCGCCATCCCACATAAGGGTAAGCCCTTATAGTTCGGACATCTTGATTATTTTACACAATGGATTGAGGTTTGCAAAACAACACCATCAATATCAGGGGTTACATCGACCTCCATACTGGTTTATTCACAACTCGTACATTGATATAGGATATTTTTCCCTCATATTGCTGTAAAAGTTCAAGACATACTCGTTCTTTATCTCTAATATCCCTTGAATCACCAAACGCAATTTCTACCCCATTGTCTAGCGTAAGCGTAGTGGAATTACTGCTTGCAGCAGAAACGCTTTTGATTTGATCGGCAAGTTCTGTTGTCATGCCATCAATAATGGAAAGCGCGTTTTCTACGTTTGCGTTGTTGCAGTATTTGCCTGCCTCTGGAGACGATCCATAGGGAATATCAGTAATCTCAAGAGCATTTTCCGCATCTTCATATACCGATGCGGGAAGCGCCTGTCCTTCAGCACTATTTTGATCTGGCAACTTGGTAAGCCACATACCATCTGGCGCAAGCGCCCAACGCTCGACGGTATTCGAGTCATCAACAGTGACCGAAACCACCGCAGAAATAGGTCGTTCCGTAACATGAAGATTCAAGGTGTCAGGAAAAACTCTATCTACGCTTGCACTTTGAACCCATGGATTTGAAGTCATACGTGAAGTTATGCCATTTGCATCAACATTAAGCAATGTTGTACCTTCAGGCACCGCTGCTAAATTCGTTACCTCTTCTGAAGTGATGTGAGAAACACCCGATACCGTTACTTGACGAACGGTAAACACTCCCGAATTAGCAAGAACCACGCCTCCGATACCAAGCACCGCAACTATTGCCACAATAGTGATAAACACCATAGGAACGCGGCGTGCTGCGCGCTTCGAGCGATATCGTGCCGCATTGTGAACATCGGATACACTTACGGAACGAAGTGGCTGATCTGCTTGCCCATATGTGCGCGCCTGTGAACGAGATGAGCGCGCAGAACTACCGCGGCTCGAAACACCACGAGAAGGACCTGCTGATCTTGAAGAATACGACCCCCTGCGAGGTGATCGTCCCTGGCTTGGCCGACCCTTAACAGTAGTCGGACGCGCTGATGGCCTATTCCTCGAAGACGTTATCCTTGAAGCCGAGGAAGCGGACCTCCGTCTCGAGTTCGATGCCATAACGCCTCCTTACTTCTTCTCGTGCCATCTTGATTAACGTTAATACATCTTCAGCAGATGCATTACCTGTATTAACAATGAAGTTAGCATGTTTTTCCGAAATACATGCTCCTCCACAGGTTTTCCCTTTAAGTCCCACACTTTCAATAAGTGCTCCTGCCGAAGCATCTTCAGGATTTCGGAATACGCTACCACAAGAAGGAAACTCGAGTGGTTGACTTGCTTTGCGACGCGAAAGCAACGTACTCATACGTTCGTGAATGTTGCCTGAAAAGGCGCGCTCAAGCTTTAATTCACATTCGACTATTACCTCGTTAGGTAAAAACGACGACTTGCGATATCCCCAAGATAAATCTGAAGCACTATAGCGCTTAAGGCCCACTTCAGCATCATAGGTGGTAACCGAAACAACACGCGAACCAAGCCAATCTTTGCGCGTACCAGCATTTTGAACCAAGGCACCGCCTACGGTACCTGGAGTTCCAACCGCAAATTCCATGCCAGAATATCCATGGTGAAACACTTCTTGCACCAGGCGCGATAACATAGTGCCCGCGCCTACCACTACGTGCTGGGCTTCATCGTCAAAACACCAAGAACGAAATTCGCCCGCTAACGTAATGACAACGCCATCATATCCCGCATCGGATACCAAGAGATTTGAGCCTTTGCCTGCAACAAACCAGGAAAGATTTTCATCAGCGCACACCTTAAGTAAAGCACCCAAAGCTGCAATGGAGTTGACTTCCGCAAAAGCACGAACAGGACCACCTATACGATAGGTGGTATGACGAGCCATCGGTTCATCTAGGCGAATTGTCCCTTCGAAGTCATCATCGAAACGCATAAGTTCCAATTCTGACGCATGACGAGCTGCCATTAAGCGTTACTCTTTTCGCTCTCTTGAAGAGCAGCAAGAAGCTCAGGGCCAACGCCTGTAACATCTCCTGCGCCCATCGTAATAAGTAAGTCGCCATCACTAAGGTTGTTCACCAAATAAGGAACAAGCTCCATACGGCGATCAATATAGGTAAGCTTGCTAGCATCTTCTACATGATCGACAACGGGCTGCATAAATGTTGCACCCGTAACACCTGGAACTGGTGTTTCACCAGCAGAATAGACATTCATAAACACTACGAAATCCGCCTGATCGAACGCAGCAGCAAATTCGTCGCGTAAGACTTCAGTAAACAGTTTTACGCGTGAATAACGATGCGGTTGGAATACTACGCAAACGCGTTTGAAATTGAGGCTCTTTGCTGCAGCGATTGTTGCAGCAATTTCAGTAGGATGGTGAGCATAGTCGTCCAAAATGGTAACGCCTGCAGCCTTACCGACCAAATCGAACCTGCGTCGAACGCCCGAAAAATTGCCAAGCGCCTCTGCGGCTTTTTCTACATCAAAGCCCTGTGTCATAAGAAGGGTAAGAACACCAGCAGCATTAAGGGCATTGTGCCTACCAGGATTTTGCTTCAAATGGCAGGTGAGCGCTTTGCCGTCGGGAAGGGTAACCACAAATGAAGTGGAAACTCCATCTACCGCATAGTCGGAAATAGTTGTGTCGAAAGAATCACCAAAACCATAGGTCAATACTTTACGGCCTGTTTGCTTGGCAACCTTAACCAAAGCTTCATCTTCGCCACAAACCACACAACAGCCATCTTCATGAACCGAAGACATAAAGTCACCAAATAGACGATATATCTCGTTGATGTCTTCATAATGATCAAGGTGGTCTGCTTCAATGTTGGTAACAAGAACAGATTCGGGGTCTAAATACGTAAAAGACTTATCACTCTCATCCGCTTCGACCACATAATAATCTCCCCTGCCACAGTGAGCATTGGAATTATAGGCACGCACAATACCACCAATAAGGAAGGTGGGATCATAGCCTATTTCATCAATAACCGAAGCCAACATAGAAGAAGTGGTGGTTTTGCCATGAGTGCCAGCAACCGCCAAGGTACGGTGACCACGTCCTAGCTCTGCGAGCATTTTTGCTCGGTGCCAAATAGGAATTTCTCGACGTTTTGCTTCTTGCAATTCAGGATTCGTATCAAGAATTGCCGTAGAAACTACCACCACATCAGGGTTGATTCCTTCTAAATTGGAAGCATTTTGTCCAATAAAAATACGTACTCCAGCTTCACGAAGCTGTTGCGTATAACGGCTTTCACGCAGATCAGAGCCAGAAACTTCCATTCCCTGCTCTTTTGCAACACGAGCAATACCACTCATGCCTACGCCGCCAATACCAATAAAATGTACGTTAGTAATACGATTCTGTGTCACGGACATCCTCCTTGAGATTGCCCTTTATTGTATAAAAACATCGAGGCTTACTGCGCAAACACACAGTATTCGCGAAAACGTTAAGCCCTATACCTTAACCTGTGCAATCTTGAAGTAATTACTCAGGTACTATACTTCCGATTTCTTTTCGGCTGGTTCAGCTACTTCAGAACGCTCAGTATCTAGCGCTTCTTCGGTGGTTTCACCCTCGGCTTCTTTTGCCTCTTCTAAAGCCTCAGTGGTGTCAGTGTCCTTTTCATCTTCTACCTCTTCAGCTTCATCTTGAGTATCTTCTGCGCGCTTTGGACCTTTGGTCTTCATCATAAGCTCAACAACATCCGCCAAGCGCGATGCCGCATCTACCGTACCAAACGTCGATGCTGCGGCTTTCATGTCTTCTCTAATTTTGGCATCTTTGAGCAGACCCAAAACACTGTTAGAGAATTCCTCTGTTTCAACCTTATCATCAGAAATCAAAATCGCAGCGCCACGTTCAACATACTCCTGCGCATTTGCGGTTTGATGATCCGCCGTTGCATAAGGAAAAGGAATCAGAATAGCGGGAATGCAACGAGCCGAAATTTCTGCCAGCGATGAAGCTCCTGCACGAGAAACTACCAGATCAGTCGCAGCAAGTACAGCACCCATATTGTCTTCATAGTCCTTAACGATGTAGCGCTTTTTCTGTTCATCGGTTAAAGCTAAATCTTCACATACCGTGTTGTATTCTTTTGGCCCCGTAATATGAACGACATAGACGTTATCGAGCTCGAGCAATTGGTCCTTTAGCTCAGTAAGTGCGGTATTGATATGACGAGCTCCCAAGCTACCACCAAATACCAAAAGCATGGTTGCATCTTCAGGAATGCCTAAATACTGTCTGCCCTCTTCTTTGGTAGCCTCAAGCACTGACTTGCGAACAGGGTTGCCCGTTACTATGACTTTTGTTTGGTCTTTAACGGTACGTCCTGCTGCACCATACGTAAGGCAAACCGCAGTAGCGCTTTTAGACAAATAGTCATTTGCCATACCCATTACCGAGTTCTGCTCGTGAATAATCAGCGGAATACGGAACGCCTTAGCTGCTCGACCTGAAGGCAAGCAAGCATATCCACCAAATACCACTACCGCATTTGGCTTAAGTTCAGCAAACCATTTTCCTGCCAGATTGGCAGAATGGGAAAGCTTCTTTAAACCCTTAACCAACGTTAAAGGATGGCTTCTGTCAAAACCAGAAACCTCAAAACCCTTAAAGGGAATTCCTGCCATTTCTACAAGAGGCTTTTCTACCCCTGTTGGAGTGCCTGCAAAGAATACTTCATGGCCACGCTCTTCCAGAACTTCTGCAAGTGCCAAAGCGGGATTAATATGGCCAGCGGTTCCGCCACCCGATAGAACGATACGCATTCGAAAATCCTACCTCCTTGATACCCGATGGAATCGGGACTCCATAGCATAGGCAGAAGTGCTAACAGGCGAACCACCGTATGCCGAATTTCTATATGATGAATATGACAATTGTTCATGCATTGAACTTTGTAACGTATTTTCGGCTTTCGCGCTACCTCGAGAACCCCTTCCTCCTATCACGCGGAAGGAATTCTGTAGCGCCCCGCCTCGATAAGAATGAGCGGTCTGACTTAATCGCGGCGCACTATCGCGTACCGTAGAACCCTGACGCTGTAGTTGCGAATAGGTAGACACCACATGCAGACTTTCGCGACGCTGGCGATATTCGTCTTCATTGTGCGAATCAAACGATATAGCCAAGACAATACCTACAAGAAGCAGTGAAGAAATCATCGACGATCCGCCCGATGAAATAAAAGGAAGCGGTTTGCCTGTTGTGGGGAACAAACCAATTACGCAAAGGATGTTCAAAAACGCCTGAAAAACAATCATGGTTGTCAGACCTGCAGCAACAAGACCACTAAACATCGACTTCGACTGGCTTGCAATTAAGAAACCTCCACGGAGAAATACCAGGAAGGCGCACACTACCAACAGCGCGCCCACCAATCCAAGTTCTTCTCCAATAATGGCAAAAATAAAGTCTGTTTCTGCCTCGGGCAAGTACTGCAATTTCTCGTAAGAATTACCAATACCAACACCAAAAAGGCCACCCGCTGCAAGGGCTTTATACGAATGGATAAGCTGATAACCCGTTCCCTGTTCATCTGCCCAGGGATCTAAGAAGTTAAACAAACGATCCGATCGATAGCTAGAAATAAGAATTGCAATAAGCACCAATACGATACCTGTTACAAAAATGCCTGCAATCAATCTGCCCGATGCGCCCGAAAGCGCAATCACTACAACAAGACCAACACAGCAAATAAGCGTAGTACCTAAGTCGGATTGTGCACCAAACAAAAAGCCCAAAGGCAAAACAATATACACAACGGCTTGTTTAGCGGCGGTATAGAGATCTATAGCACCTTCGCGATAATCTTCGGCAATACGTGCTGCCATAAGAACGAAAGCAATTTTTGCAAATTCTGAGATTTGAATACTGATAGGACCAATAACCAACCAACGCTTAGCACCGAGGCCCACCGTACCCAAAAGTGCCGTAAGTACAAGAAGAGCAACGCAAACAGCCCAAAACACTGTGCCGCCAAAACCACGCAGGACCTCATGTTTACCAAATAAAATAGCCAACACTGCAAAAATAAGTCCCACTATTACAAAAGCACACTGCTTTATAGCCTCGCCTGTCGAATCACCCTGTTCAACAAAAGCAGTGATCGACGATGAAGAATACACCATAACAAGACCCAGTACGATCAAGGCAAAGGTAGATAGACCCACCATCAATCGTGGAGCCATAATATGCGCAGGAGCGCTCTTGAAAAATGAACGTGAGGGCGATTTAGCGCGTTTAGAGTCTGTTTTTTCCGCCCGAGCCATATTTAGTTAGGCACCTCTTTCCCCACTCCGCTGCGCGACGAGTTTTTTAAATACCTCGCCTCGTTCTTCGAAACAAGAAAATTCATCAAAAGAGGCACAAGCAGGAGATAATGCAATGATGTCACCTGATTGAGCGTATTCAAGTGCCGTATCAAGCGCATCTTCAAGATGCTTGGCTTCCAATACGTCTAACTGAGCATGAGCAAATGCTTCCAAGAAACGAGGACCCGCCTCACCGAAGCACACAACGGCCTTGCAATGGCGTTGCGCCTGCGCGACCAATTCTGATAAGTCAGTTCCCTTATCGTCACCGCCAAGCAAAACAATAGGATGCTTTTCACCAAAGGCGGCTAAAGCTTTTAGTGTTGCATCGACATTGGTTGCTTTTGAATCGTTGTAGCATTCCACACCTGCAACCGATCCGCAAGGTTCAATACGATGCTCAAGGGGAGCAAACGACGCCAAAGCATCGGCGATCTCGTTAAATGGGCAAGCCAGTGCGTGCGCAGCAACCGCTGCCGCAAGAGCATTAGAGGCGTTGTGTTCGCCTTTGATCTTAAGATCTTGTGCTGCGATTATTTCGTTGCAACCCTGCGAAGTCTCAAAACAGAGAATACCTTCTTCGTTGATAAAGGCAGCATTATCCGATCCGCAAGCAAGGCGCATGTTGCCCGCAAGCCCTTCAGCAGTGCCCATAGGAATATAAGTAAAGCTGCGATTTGGATCGTTTTTTAATTCACGAACAAACCCGCGTACCACGTCATTGGCAGCATCCAAAATAACCGTGGCATCTGAAGTGCAGTTTGCATATATCTTTTTCTTGGCTTGCGCATATGCCTCAAAACTTCCATGCCACTTCAAATGGTCAGGGGTAATGTTAAGCAGTACAGCAACGTCAGGTGCAAAGCGCTTGGTGGATGCCAACTGATATGAAGACACTTCCGCTACATAATAGTCGTATGCTGCACTTGCAACTTCATCGATGCAAGCATCACCAATATTTCCTACCGCGCAAGCATTTTTGCCGCATTCCTTTAAAACGTGAGCGATAAGAGAAGTTGTAGTGGTTTTACCATTGGTGCCCGTAATAGCAACCCAAACTGAATCCTTAGCGCTTTCGCGCCAGGCAAGCTCAACTTCGCTAATTACCTCACCAGAGCACTCACGTGCTGCTTTATAGAAAGCGGAGTTTTCTGAAATACCAGGACTTACGATACAAAGATCGTATAATCCTTCCACCTCTTCGGAGTCAAAAACAACGCGAGCCCCTGCTTGCGTCAATTCTTTCGAAAAATCTATTGCAGCAGGCGTAGAAGCACCCGCATACACCGTCAGAGAAGAAACACGCGTACCAATAAGATTTGCACAATACTTACTTGCCGCCTTACCAGACTTCCCAAGGCCCAGTACTAAAATTGATCCAAGTGACACTGGTGCATATTTTTTAGCATCATCAAATTGGCTTGCCATAGCTTTATCCTAACAGTGATTGAGCAAAGTATAGACAGAATCCCACTGCAGCCAAAGCAGCAGAAATGATCCAGAAACGAATTACAACCTTTACTTCGCTCCAACCCTTTTTTTCGAAGTGATGATGGAGAGGAGCCATCAAGAATAAGCGCTTACGCGTGCGCTTAAAATACCTGAATCATTACGGACAGAGCTTCAACCACGAACAGGCCGCCAATAATTAAGGACAGCACTTCCGTTTTCGATACGATAGCCAAACAGCCCAGTGCCGTACCAAGTGCAAGAGAGCCGGTATCGCCCATAAAAATATCAGCAGGATAAGAGTTAAACCAAAGGAAACCGATGCAGCAGCCCGCAAGTGCAGCAGCAATAATAGCGCCATCAAGCAAACCTGCGCGAAAAGCGATAGCCGCCATTACCACCATTACAACCATAATGGTGCCACTCAACAGGCCATCAAGGCCATCCGTTAAATTGGTTGCGTTGCTCATGCCTGCAAGCAAAATATCGGCAAAAATGACATAAAGCCAAGGAATACTAAAATCTCCCCCAGCAGGAACTTCAATAGGAAGCGTTGTAGTAAAAATACCCAAATCGAAGGTATACACAAACGGAATATCAACCGTTGGAGGAACACCGAGCCAGTTAACGGCAGCCAAAACAAACGCAGTAGCAATTAAAAATTGACCAATAAGCTTTGCTTTAGGAGTCAACCCTAAAGATCGCTCATGGGCAACTTTTGATGCATCGTCGAAAAGACCAAGCGCTCCAGTTGCAAGCACGGCACCCATTACCAGCCAAGTTTCTGGCGCAGGTTCTGCCAGGATAGCAATTACGATCGTTGCCGCAATAAGCATAATGACACCGCCCATAGTGGGAGTGCCCTGTTTTACTAAATGGCTTTCAGGACCATCTGCGCGAACTGGCTGTCCGATTAAATGCGAACGCAAGAACTTAATAAATGCAGGCATGAGCGCAATTGTTAAAACAACGCCCATGAATATGGCAAGAAAAACCACGAATGTTGGGTATTCAAAAAAAGAAACCATAACTAGTTCAACAACCCCTTGGCCACTTTATCAAGCTCCATGAAATGAGACGCCTTTACAAGCACCGCATCATCTGAAGCAATATGCTCTCGCAAAAACTCAAGCGCTTTTTCGCGAGAGTCCACCATAAGCAAACAATCTTGAGGAAAACCTTCAGATTGCGCCGCAGTTC
>URVA01000039.1 GCA_900551155.1 uncultured Eggerthella sp.
TTTGTAAGGCTGAATTGCTTCAATCATGCGGGTGAATTTCTTTTCGTATTTCTTTATGGCATCTTTGCCTAAAGGAAGCCAAAGCGGCATAGGATCGGGTGATGCTACCACCTGATACACCAATTCAGTTGCTTTTGCGGGATCGCCATGTTGCTGGTAGTTGTGTCCTAAGCAATAATCTTCGGCACTACGAGCAGGACTATCGTCGTAGATTGATAGAGTATGTTCGGGGCGTTTAATGGAAGATCCGTCGAAGAAGTTGGTGCGGAACATGCCAGGAAGAATAACCATGCTTTCAATTCCGAATGGTTTCATTTCTAAAGAAAGTACTTCACTGATTGAAGCCAATACCGCCTTGCCGCCATCGTAGAGTGATCCGCCAGGATCGCAGGCAAAACTTGCAATAGAGCCAAGCATTACGATGCGGCCTGATTGCTGGGCGCGCATATGAGGCAAAATTGCGCGGGTTACATTAAGGGTGCCAAAAACGTTGGTGTCGAAAATGGCACGTGTTTCTGCATCGCTTAGTTCTTCTAGGGCACCAAAAATGCCATAGCCCGCATTATTAACTAGAACATCAATGCGGCCAAAGGTCTCGAGTGCGGTTTTAACCGCGCTATCAATTTGTTCTTGCTTGGTAACATCCAGCGCAACAGGAAGTAAGTTTTCGTGTTCGCCAAGAGCCGCAGTTACTGCTTCGGGTTTTCTTGCGGTTGCTACTACGCGGCATCCGTGAGCTAGAGCAGTTCGAGCAAATTCGCTACCGAATCCTCGGCTTGCACCAGTGATAAACCAAACGGGAGTGTCCATGCTGTATTCCTTTCAGACGTGGTGTTTTTAGAGGCTCCAATAATTTATGTTGATAGTTTTATGATTGCTTACTTTATGTACCGCAATTCCTGCGGGGTCACTACTCCTTTTTCAGTAATAAATGCCGTAATCAAAGGTCCTGGCGTTACATCAAATGCAGGATTGTAGACGTCTACTCCTTCAATAGGACGTGCGAGTACTTCTTCGGCGGCGCGCTGTTCTATTTCGATGGCGCGACCTTCGGAGAGGTTCCAATCTATTGTTGAAGTTGGTGCAGCAACATAAAAAGGCAGGCGATGATAGCGGGCAAGTACTGCTAGGTTATACGTCCCAATCTTATTAGCGGTATCGCCGTTGGCACAAATTCTGTCCGCTCCAACAATGATTGCATCAATTTTCTTTTGCGCCATCAGACTTGCTGCCATATTATCGCAGATAAGCGTTGTGGGAATGCCCGCCTGAGCAAGCTCCCAAGCAGTTAACCGAACTCCTTGGCCAACAGGGCGCGTTTCGTCAGCGAATACCCGCTTAATCTTTCCCTGCTCAAAAGCGCAATAGAGTACGCCAAGCGCGGTGCCATAAAAGGCAGTAGCGAGAGATCCTGCATTGCAGTGGGTAAGGACGGTAGCTTGGTTTGGCAAAAGGGCAGCTCCGTGGCTGCCAATTGATCGGCAGCATGTTTCATCTTCGGCGATGATCGCTCTAACCTCATCAGCGACGTGTGCGCGTAGTTCGGGCAGTTTTTCGTTGTTTGAAATGGCAGTATGCACTCTGTTTTGAGCACGGCTTACACCCCAAGATAGATTGACTGCGGTAGGGCGAGCGTTGGAAATGGATGCGCAAATGCGATCGAAATCCTGCAAGAAACGCTCTTTGTCGAATTCGGGATATTCACTGCAGTGCTTGTTTTCAGGAAGGGATTCGTCTTTTGAATGAAGTAAAACAGATTTATTGCTCGTGCTGCAGCATACTTCGTATGCTAGATAGAGATATACCGCGGCAGCACCCGCAACGCCAAGGGCCGGTGCACCACGTATTTCTAGCCGTTTGATAGCATCAACCATGCGCTCCCATGATTGAATATCGCTATACGCTAGATCATAGGGAAGTTTGGTTTGGTCCACGATACGCACACAGGCTTCCTCCTGCAAAAGGGTGATGGTACGGGGAAGGTCTGACATGCTCATGGGTAGATGCTTTCTTTTCTGGTCTGCGTCACTTAATTCATAGTGAACCAATGGTTGAATTAAAAACTGTTAGCCGTTCGATTCGTTTGAGGCGTTATCCGATGTTTCGTCTGTGGAGTTTGATTCACTATTTTCGGAATCGTTGGTTGTGCCTGACACTTCGGCAGAAATGGAGGCAATACTTGAATTGCTTTCTTCGATTTTTGCCATAATTCGATCAGCTTCATCTCCTTCTGCGGGAGTGGGCTGATAGTTATTGCTGCTTGAAGATGAAGAAATTGAACAGGGGATTACATTGATAGAATCGTCGGTAGCAACGTCATTTCCTGTGACGGTAAAGGTCTGTTGGAAAATCATGCAGTCCTTGTCGCTAGGGTTTTTATTGCCTCCGAAACAGAAATTGCCAAGGCTGTATACGATATAGCGACCGTTGTACTTTTCATACCCCTGGATTACGTGTGGATGAGATCCTACTACGATAGTGGCTCCTGCATCTATGGCAGCATGTCCTAATTCAACCTGATCTGCTCCAGGAACCGTTTCCTTTTCAATTCCCCAGTGGGTAAAGACGATAATGATCTGTGCACCTTCGTTTTTGGCGGTATTAATATTTGCCACCATTTCGTCTTTAATATCAAGGCCTTCGGCAAGCATATAGGTACCAATCATGGCAACTTTTACGCCCTTAACATCGGCATATGCAATGCGGTCATAGCCAAAATTCACAATACCCGCGTCGTCGAGTGCTGCAATAGTGTCATCGTAGCTTTGATCACCATAATCGTGTGAGTGGTTGTTCGCCAAAGATGCTGCTTCGATATTGCCCGACTTCAAAATTTCGGTATATTCTGCAGGACCCTTAAAGGCAAAGGTTTTATCCTGGCGCGATTCCGATTCGGTTAAGGTGCCTTCCATGTTTACTATGGTGTAGTCATCCGATCCGAAAATGCTTGCAACATTTTTCATGAAGTAAGCAGGATCGTCTGCGTCGTTGTATACCGCATTAAAACTAGTGGAAGGATCAAAGCTAGAGTCAGTACCTAAGGTGCAGTCGCCAGCAAATGAAATAGTAAGAGAAGTTGAAGTAGGCGCTTGTTCAGAAACTGCCAAGGTATCGTCTTGCTGGGCTTGTTGTGGCGCGGTAAGCGCACCAACTACATTAACGATCAATACAATAAGCAGAATAAGAACAATGATTCCTCCTCCAATAATGAAGGGGAGCTTTGATCTGCCGTAAGATCCTGAAGCATGGAATGCTGTTCTGTTGTAGGCGCCGCCGCCGCGTTCGCCACTATTTCCGCTAAAAGAACGTCGGCCACCCACGTAAACATCGTTTTCATTACGAGAATACCAACGCGGATTTTCCAGGCTAGTGTCAAGCGTTGCGCGTGGTGTGCGAGAGCCTTCTGCGCGAGTAGAATCGTACCATGAAGGCTGATTTTGCAGGGGTTCGCGCTGTGAAGAAGACCTTCGGTATTCGTTGGTTTCTTCGTATTGGTTATAGCGATTTTGGCGACGCTGATATTGGTCGCTACGCTGATTTTGAGAAGTGCGGGATTGATCGCTGTTTAAATTCTCTTCAGAAAGTGGTTCGCTAAATTGCCCAACATGCTGTCTGGAGCGTCGAGAAGAATTCCTTGCTTGTTCGAATCTGCCTGATGCTTGTTGACTATATGAGGACTGCTGAGAAGAGCCAGTTGCATGTTGAGTCCATTCAGGCATCTGGCGGGCGTTGCGAGGTGCCTTATTAGAGGACTCGTATGAAGACTCTTTCTGGCTTGCATTTCTTGAAACGCGTGCCGCATCATCTGCGGAAATGCGGGATCTATCAAAATAGCCATCGGTAGTAGATGAACCTGGATCCGAGGAGCGACGCCTGGGAACAGGTCTTCCGTCTATAACGTTACGATCGCGTGAGCGTGGATCGGAAGGGGTATGACGACGACGGGAGTTGCGATTATCCATGATTCTCCTTGTATAAAATGTATGGACATATGATACCCCAGAGCAGGCTTTATGTGTTTCTGCTTTCGCATAACTTGCTTAGGGTGTATTCTAGCCTCGAAAGAATAGAAAGAGGTAGGCTTTATGAGTCTTGGAAGAAACCGTAGTGGAGTAATTCTTAAAAGTCCTCAAGAGATTGAGGAAATGGCAGAAGCAGGGCGTCTGTCCGCAAAAGTGCTTCGTGAAGTTGGCGCCCGAGTTCAGCCAGGTGTTTCCACGGCAGAATTGGATCATTTGGCAGAGATGCTTATTCGCATGGAAGGCGGCATTCCTGCATTTAAGGGATATGGTGGATTCCCTGGATCAATTTGCGCATCTGTTAACGAGCAGATTGTTCACGGTATTCCGTCCAAAAATGTTATTTTGCAGGAAGGAGATATTCTTTCTGTCGATACGGGCGCTATTGTTGGCGGCTGGGTAGGAGATAATGCTTGGACCTTCCCTGTAGGCAAGATTTCTCCTGAAAAGCAGCGTTTGCTCGAGGTGACGGAAAAATGCATGTGGGCAGGTATTGAAGCTGCTCGTCCTGGTAATCATTTGGGCGATATTGGTCATGCCATCCAAGAGATTGCAGAAAAAGCAGGATATGGCGTTGTGCGTGAATATGTTGGTCATGGTGTTGGTCGCAATATGCACGAAGAGCCTAATGTGCCTAACTATGGTCGTAAGCATCATGGCATGAAGTTAGAGCCAGGTATGGTAATTGCGATTGAGCCTATGATCAATATTGGCACCTACCGCACGAAAGTTATGAGCGATGGTTGGCTGGTAGTAACGCGCGATGGTAAGCCTTCAGCGCATTTCGAAAAGACCATAGCTATCACCGAAGATGGTCCTCGCTTGTTGACGGTTGAACCTGATTACAGGCGTCCTGTGGAACCGAAGAACTAGCGGTTAATCTTCTCGTCCTGAAGAGAAAAAGACGCGCGAAGTGCGTCCATAGAACGTTTCGGCTTTATAGCGCAAAAGGATGGTGGGCTCATCGCCCTTGCGTACTACTACGCGACGAATGGGGCGCTCGGAAGTGATGATCTCGCCATCGATAAACATGGTTGCTTCGCGGTTAGCGCTTGAGGGGTCCATGAAAACTTCTGCAACATCTGAGGGGCCCGTAACAAGAGCTCGCGAATGAAGCGAATGAGGAGCAATAGGTACTACAACCAAGCCGCTGTATCCAGGGGCAACAAGTGGTCCGCCTGCAGATAAGGCATACGCAGTTGAGCCTGTTGCAGTGGCAATGATAATGCCGTCTCCCTTGACGTCTGCCACCATTTCGCCTGATACCGCATAGCGACAATCAATTACGCGGCCCTGAGCGCCACGTGCGAGAACCAATTCATTAAGGGCGAAAAACTGCGCTGAAGATCCTTCAGTTGGTGAAGCTTCTGGATCAAGCTCAACGTGGTCGTCTCCTTCGTAGAAGACATCAATACGTAGGTTGGTGCGCTGTTCAATCGTTAAATCACCCGCCAAGGCTGCTGCTACAACGGGGATAATGCCATCTTCGTTGGAGTTTGCCATGAAGCCAAGATGACCAAAATTGATACCCAAAATAGGAATACGGCGGTATTTGATTTGTGCGGCAGTACGCAAAATCGTACCGTCACCACCAAGAACGACCGCTAAATCAAACGAATCGATATTCTCAACTTTTTCTGGTTCGTTCATCGACAGAGAAGAACGCAAATCATCAGTGTCATAAGCGCAGCATTCTACTCCTTGCGAAGCCAGGTATACTTCTAAGAGCAATGCGGACTCAAGGGCCTTAGGGTTGTAATTATTGCGAACTATCAGAACACGCATGATTTTTTCCTTAGTATGGTTCTATTGAATTCGATCAATTATAGACGCAACACGAGGACATATGGCAAACGATTCACAAGATAGCATCATAAAAAACACGGGACTTATTACTCTTTGTACCCTAGGTTCACGCGTTACTGGCTTACTTCGTACCTGGGCAATGGCCTTTGCTTTGGGCAATACTTTGCTCACTTCGGCTTATCAAATTGCCTACAATATGCCAGCAATGATCTATGAATTGGCAGCTTCAGGCGTATTGGCGACCGCTTTCTTACCTTTGTATTTGCTTATGAAAGAAAAGGAAGGCAATAAAGGGGCGTACGATTTCGCTTCGAATATTTTGTCTATAACCATTATTGCTCTAGGCATTCTTACTCTGGCATGTTCTTTCTTTTCACCTGCGGTAATAGAAACGCAGACCTTTACAGTTGATCAAGGGGAATCGAAAGATCTGGCAATCTTCTTCTTTAGAATTTTTGCTATTCAGATTTTGCTTTATGGCGTGGGTGCAGTAATTACGGGCATCTTGAATGCGGAGCGCACTTATCTGATGCCTTCTTTGGCGCCAGTAATCAATAATATTGTGGTTACTGTTGTGATGTTTGGCTTTGTGCCGCTATCTGCTTGGAATCAAGAGATTGCTTTGTGGTTGCTTGCTATTGGTACGTCTGCTGGTGTTCTCTGCCAATTTGGTATTCAAATTCCTGCGCTTATCAAACAAGGATTCCGTTATCGACCCCATATTAATTTACGTGATCCTATGTTGGTTGAGGCTCTTAAAGTGGCTGCACCAATGTTTTTGTATATTGCAGGTACGATGATTACGTTTAGTTGTCGTAATGCCTTTTCTCTTGAGGCGGCGCCAAACGGCCCTTCGACCTTGAACTATGCGTGGACATGGTATCAGTTGCCCTATGGCGTTATTGCGGTTTCGCTTTCCACGACGCTTTTAACAGAACTTTCGGATTGCGCTGCACGCGAGGATTGGGATGGCTTTAGAGGCTTTATTCGATCGGGTTTGCGTTCAACGTTTTTCTTGATTATTCCACTGGCATTTTTGGTTGGCGCCCTTGCGCAGCCTTTAATGCAACTGTTCCAGGCAGGTGCGTTTACCGCTGATGAGGTTGCTAACGTTGGAAGTATTTTGGCGCTTTGGGTGGTTAGTCTTCCGTTCTATGCGGGGTACATGTATATGTATCGCGTGTTTGCCGCGCTTCGCAGCTTTATGAAGTTTGCCATCATCGACTTCATTATTCGTTTGGGCCAGGTAGCGGGATATTGGTATCTCTGTCAGCCTGAGGTCCTTGGTTTGGCAGGCATTCCTATTTCCGATTTAGCGTTCTATGCAATCATGATGGTTATTTGTTCGCTTATTGTCCGCGGTAAAGTGGGCAGCTATGGCAATCGCGGTATTATTGCTGTCTTTATCAAGGCAGCTCTTGCTGGTTTAATCGGCGCAGTGATTGCTGGTGTGCTTGCAAATGGTCTATCAACGCTGCTTTCAGGTATTGCAATCAATGCGGTTGTTGAGGCAATCATTATTCTTGCGATTTCTGGTTGTGTTGGTCTGGTTGTTTCGTTTGGCTTGTGCCGCGTTTTGCGTGTTGAGGAATTCTCGGTTTTGGAGCGCATCGGAGGCAAACTGTTTGGACGGTTCCTGCCGAAAAAGCGTGGAAAGCATGCGCGCTAATAGTCTTTGAATAAAAAGCAAACACATTCAAATGCTCAAGAATATCTTTGTATTCTTGCTATCCTGAGCGCACGCTGAAAGAAGGCTTTTAAAAAACGTAGCCCCTGATTAGCGCCAGAAAATAAAGGGATGTGCATATCTTTTGTGCGTTAGCTTCGCTACGTTATTTTGCCTTCTTGAAGCGTGATATAAGCGAAGCTAGTAAGAATGCAAAGATATTCTTGTGCATTCAAGTGGATGTTGTATTCAAAAAGGCTTAATGGCCTACACCGCTCAGTCGCAACCCAATAACGCCTAGCAGCACCAGAAGAACAGCTTGAGTGGGTCTTTACTTTCTTTAAATACCGCAATACCAAATAACGTTATGAGAATAGTGCCAATCCCTGTCCAGACCGCATACGCAATGCTTAAAGGTAGCTCGGTTGTAGCAATAGAAAGCATTCCGATAGAGCAAATAGTAGAAGCAATACATAACAGGGTCCACTTTTTCTTCTTGAATCCTTCGGATAACTTAAGGCATACGGTAAACCCTAGCTCAAAGAAAGATGACATAAAAAGGATAATCCACATCATTATTCATCAGCTCCCTTGGCGTTGGTGTCAAAGGATTCCATCTCGTACGATGTGGGTCCCGCCGATGCATTTTGAGGAGCGCGTGCATGGGCTTGGTTATAGCGCTCCACCATCTTGCTTGCTTGTTTTGCCGCTTCTTTTGCATCGCAGTATTTAAGGCCAATAACCCCAATCATCAAAATGGCAATGGAGGCAATTTTAAGAAGATTGATTGATTCGCCTAATCCAATCATGCCTACAATACTGGTGCCCACAATACCAAGTCCTGTGAATACACCGTAAGAAACGCCTATGCCCAGCGTGGCAACTGGCTTTTCAAGCAAAAAAAGATTTGCTGCTAGGATCGCAATCGTAATAACGGTGTAAAAGGGATCGGAAAAGCCATGAGAAAGTTTCATGGTATAGGCCCATACCACTTCGAGGCATCCTGAAAGAATAAGGAATAGCCATGCTGCGGTGTGGCTGCGGGTGTTTAAGTTTTGCGTACTCAATGGTTAAAACTCCCTAATCGATTGCTCCTGTGTGCTTTGGCTGTTCTGGGCTGCAATGAAGGGCTGTTGCAGAGTCTTGGCGTCCTTCGCGTTGCTTTTGCAAACATAAAGAAAGCCCGAGAACAACACATTAATGCTGCTCCCGAGCTTTTATCCCGCCGTGGTAGCTAAGTATTTCTTAGCCGTTTTCTCTTGGACCTGCTTAGTAGACTGTTCGGTAAACTAACGGAACCCTAGAAAACTTTAAACACATTGCGAAGAAGTATATCACAACTATCGGTGATAGAAACGACGCTGTTCATACTTTGGTTCACAGCAAACATTGATGCCAAGCGTGCGATACAGTCGTTCGTCAGTCGGTGACAAAATAACGCTAAAGAACGCATCGCACCCCTTTAGTTCGCCTGCATGATCGATAAGCTGTTTTGCTAATGGGTTGGTTGCGCTAGTTACCGAAAGAGCAAGCAGGGTTTCATCGGAATGAAGGCGCGGATTGCGTGAGTGAAGCGTTGATGTTTTAAGCTGACAGATAGGCTCAATAACTTCGTTGCTAATTACGTCAACAGAATCATCGACTCCCGCAACACCCTTAAGGGCATTCATCAACAGGGAAGATGCAGCACCGAGCAAATCGGAGGTTTTGCCCGTAACAACTGATCCATCAGGCAAAACCATGGCACCTGCGGGACGACCCGTAGTTTCTTCCTTCATGAGTGCAGCTGAGCGAGCAGGCGAGAAGTTAGTATCAACTCCAGCTTGGTTCATAAGCAGTTCCAGACGCTCAACATATTCTTGTCCCGCACCTGTACGACGAGCTTCAACAGCGGCCTGGAAATAGCGACGAACGATTTCCATTTTGGCGGCATCGCGCACCGCTTCATCATCAATAATGGCATTACCTGCCATATTAACGCCCATGTCGGTTGGGGACTGATAGGGGCTTTCGCCCAGGATGCGCTCCATCATGGCTTTGAGCACGGGGAAAATCTCTACGTCGCGATTGTAGTTAACCGTGGTTTCTCCATAGGCTTCCAGATGAAAAGGATCGATGGTATTGGCGTCGTTGAGATCTACCGTCGCTGCCTCATAGGCAATATTGACAGGGTGCTTTAAAGGTAAATTCCAAATAGGGAACGTTTCATATTTGGCATATCCTGCTTCAACACCACGCTTGTGTTCGTGGTAGAGCTGCGATAAGCACGTTGCCATTTTGCCAGAGCCAGGACCAGGAGCAGTTACTACGATAAGAGAACGAGAAGTTTCGATAAATTCGTTACGACCATAACCTTCTTCACTTACGATACGTGCCGTGTCGTAAGGGTATCCTGCAATGGGGTAGTGAAGGTAGCTTTTAATACCTAATCCGTCCAGGCGATGACGGAATAGCATAGCTGAAGGCTGGTTTTCGTATTGGGTAATAACAACTCCTGCGGTGGCAAAACCCATAGATTGGAAAATATCGAGCAAACGAAGAACGTCTTCGTCGTAGGTGATGCCTAAGTCGCCGCGAACTTTGGATTTTTCAATATCGTTTGCATTGATAGCAACAATTATTTCTACATCATCGATTAACTGCTTAAGCATGCGAATTTTGCTGTCGGGTTCAAACCCTGGCAGCACGCGTGAAGCATGAAAGTCATCAAACAGTTTTCCGCCAAACTCTAAATACAATTTGCCACCGAATTGGCTGATGCGATCACGGATGTGTTCAGCTTGAAGAGCAATGTATTTATCGTTGTCAAAACCGATGCGCATGGAAAAATCCTCTCATCTGGAAACAACCAGTAAATCAAAATTCATAACCAAACTAGTATATAGCAGTCTTTTATAAGCTTGCCAAAATTGTCTCATTTGAAATTTGACTGTTTCAGGGATGTAAAACCTTTTCTCGTTAAAGCACATGAAACATTGGATTTTAAAATGGACCAGGAGGAATTCAAAAGTGAGTGTTGATTGCTGAATTAAAGGAGCGCTTGGTATGGCGAAGCATATTTTTGTAACGGGCGGTGTAGTTTCATCCTTAGGAAAGGGCATTACGGCAGCTTCGCTGGGGCATTTGCTTAAAGCTCGTGGCTATAAGGTGACTATGCAAAAGATGGATCCTTATTTGAATGTGGATCCAGGCACAATGTCTCCTTTTCAGCATGGTGAGGTGTTCGTAACGGAAGATGGCCACGAAGGCGATTTGGATCTTGGCCATTATGAGCGATTTATTGATGAGAATTTGTCGCGCGAATCGAATTTCACGCAAGGATCTATTTATAAAAGCCTGATTGCCCGCGAAAGACGCGGTGATTTTTTGGGCGGCACAGTTCAAGTTATTCCCCATGTAACGGAGGCCATCAAAGATCGTCTTCGCCGCATTGCCGATCAATCGAATGCCGACATTGTAATATCTGAAATTGGTGGCACGATAGGCGATATTGAATCGCTACCTTTTATCGAGGCGGCGCGTCAGTTTAAGAAAGAGCGTCCTGAAGGTGACGTTTGCTTTGTGCACGTAACCTTGGTTCCTTATATTGCGGCCGCTCATGAGGTGAAAACAAAACCCACTCAACACAGCGTAAAAGAACTGCGTTCGCTTGGTGTTCAGCCTGATTTTATTGTGTGCCGATCGGATCATGAAATAACTGATCAAGTTCGCGAAAAGATTGCGCTGTTTTGTGATGTTGAAGCGGAACATGTGCTTGCCTGCGCAGACGCGCCTTCAATCTACCAGGTTCCTTTAACCCTTTGTGATCAAAACTTCGATGTTCAGGTACTGAATCGTCTGGACTTGCCTGTTGGTGAAATAGATCTTTCGCCGCTGAATCGTTTTCTTGCTGCTTCTGAAGCTTGCGAAGGAGAAGTGCAGATAGCGGTTGTGGGTAAGTATGTTAGTTTGCCTGATGCCTACTTATCAATCATCGAAGCGTTGGGTCATGCTGCGGTAGCAAATGGAGTGCATGCTGCTATCCATTTAGTGGATGGAGAAGAGCTTAGTGCAGAAAACGTTGAAGAAGTATTGGGATCAATGGATGGCATTCTTATTCCTGGTGGTTTTGGTCAGCGTGCTTTTGAGGGAAAAATTGTTGCGGCTCAATATGCGCGTGAGTACAAAGTTCCCTTTTTAGGTATTTGTTTGGGATTGCAAGCAGCGGTATGCGAATTTGCTCGTCATGTTGCAGGATTGAGCGGTGCAACATCTGCGGAATTTGATGAAACCGCACAGTATCCTGTTATTGATTTAATGCCTGAACAAGAAGATGTTGAAGACAAGGGTGGCACCATGCGCTTAGGGGCATATCCTTGCAAGCTTGATAAGGATTCTCTTGCGTACAAGGTTTATGGTGAGGAAATAATTTACGAGCGCCATCGCCATCGTTATGAGGTGAACAATACGTTTCGTAGCGTTTTGACGGATGCGGGTTTGTGTATTAGCGGACTTTCTCCTGATGGGCGTTTAACCGAAATGATAGAGTTGCCCGATCATCCATGGTTTATTGCCAGCCAAGGTCATCCTGAATTTAAGAGTCGCCCCACCAATCCCCATCCTTTATTTGTGGGATTTGTTGGTGCTGCTCATGCAAAACAGCAGGGATAAGCGAAAACGTTGCGTTGTTTACGCGTCTCTAAAGCAATTATCTAGGGCAATTGTAAAACGCCTATCTGATACGAAACCTGTTCGATTCGCGGCATAATTATCAAAAGAATGAGAATTATTGGTATTTTAGAAACGTTATGTTTTTCGTTCAGGATTTTATAGGGTACTTGGTTGCGGAGCGAGGCGCTTCACCTGCTACGGTGCGCGCATATCAAGACGACCTGAACGATTATCTATCTTTTTTGAAAGAAGCTTATCAAGTAGAAGAAGCAAGCGATATCACGCGCGATGAAATACTTGCTTTCCAGACAGATCTTTAT
>URVA01000040.1 GCA_900551155.1 uncultured Eggerthella sp.
ATAAGAGAAGATCCACCACGAGAATACGCCACTATTTCGCCATTGGTAACGAGGTCTGTCTGCCCCGATACGGCAACAGCGCCACCCGTGTAGCGAGCTAGGGCAACTGCAGCATCACGTGCGGCGGCAACCTCGTCGGTGCTATCCACTCCACGAGCACGGGAAAGATCTTCTGTAGTACCTTCCAAATTCCACAGACCTGCAAGGGCAATTATTTCTGAAGCATTACCGCGGATGATAGTGGGCTTGTATTGCTTTACCTCGAGCAGCAAATCAGTGCGCTGCTGACCAATGCCAATACCAACAGGATCAATTACCCAAGGCTTGCCTGCATTAAACGCTGCTGCGGCGGTCCGAGGAATGGTTTCGGTATAGATGGGAAATTGAGTACCCATATTAAGATACACAGCTCCACCTGCCGCAACTAAGCATTCACCTTCATCGGGTAGATATACCATTGCCGCTGATCCACCCACTGCAAGCTGAGCATTTGCTACAAAATCGATCGTTACCGTATTGGTTACCGATCCTGCCATAGGATTGGTAGCGCGAACATCTTCGACTGCTTTCACGATGTTTTGCTTGAGTTGTTCGGATTCAATCAACGCATTCTCCTTACATTAGACGTTTCCAATTCCATGCTGCGACCCAAACAAAAAGGAGCGCTGCATAGACAGCGCTCCTAGAAAACCTAAGAATCTGCTCCCTACGCCAGTACTAACTGTCAGGTTCAAAGGGTTGGGCTTTTGCCCTCTCAGCCTTTTGCAAATTCAAGGCACCCCTGCATGTGTTTATTAGTGTAATAGAAAACCAACCAACACAACACATCGATAGTTCATCGGTAGATTATTCACGTGAAAGAAACGTTTGTTAGAATTATCTGCGCTATGGTAAATAACGTACGTATTTGGCACAGCGTAGCATTTGCCACAGTAACTGCGTTCGTAACAGTAGCTACCTCTACGCCATTAAGCATTAGCAAATGCACTACAGAACTTGTCGAACGCTATTAGCACATAGAAACAGTCCACAAGAAAGGAGTACCGCCACATGATAGGAACCATTATCAATGCGTGTGCCATTCTTGTAGGAAGCTCTATTGGTAGCGTAATTAAGCGCGGTCTAAAGCCAAAATATCAGGAAGCTATTTTCACCGCACTTGGTGTCGCTACTATCGGACTTGGCCTTAATGCCGCTATTCAAAATATGCCAAACAGCAATTACCCTGTCTTATTTATCGTAAGTATGGCACTTGGTGCCGTAATTGGAACTGCGTTGAATCTAGAAGAACGCTTCAAGAAAGCCGTATCCAAACGAGCAAAAAATGGCACTGAATTTGCTCGCGGACTTTCTACTGCCATTATGCTTTTCTGCGTGGGAACACTGTCCATATTAGGACCAATCAACAGTGCACTTTACGGTGATGAAACCTTTCTTTTAACGAATGCAACGCTCGATTTTGTATCTTCTATCGTTCTTGCCGCCACGTTTGGTATTGGCATTGCCCTTGCTGCAGTGGTGCTCTTTTGTTGGCAGGGCGCTATCTTTTTGTTGGCAAGCTTTTTAGCTCCCTATATGAGCGGCGGTCTTATGACTGAAATTGGCATCGTGGGTGGCCTGCTTATTTTGGCAACAGGCATCAATCTTTTAAAGATTAAAGAAATACCCACGATGAATATGCTACCCGCTTTATTTGTGCCACCTATTTGGTTTGCACTCGTTTCCTTTATGGGCAGTTTAGGAATAGTTTAATTGTCTTTATACGTTCTGTGCGCTCTGTACTCTCTGCAAACCTTGCGCCTTCTGCACGTTCTATGCACCCTGCAAACCTTGCGCGTTTTACGTACTCTACAAACCTTACGCGTTTTGTATCTTTTGCGCTTTTTCCTGCGATTTTCTAGCTTCGAGTTCATCGGTTCCCGTATTCAGGAAATACACGCCTACCACCACAAGGCCCAAACCTAGAGCCGTCAGTGGAGTAAAGGGATCATGCCAAACAAGCACGCCTACCAACATAGTAAGCGCCGACCCTACACCACCCCAAATGCCGTAGACCAAACCAAGAGGCATGTGTTCAAGAATGCGAACCAACAAGGTAAAGGATGTTAAGTAACCCACAATAGTGACAGCGCTTGGCACTGGCACGGTAAAACCTTCTGCCATTTTCAAAGATATCGTTGCAATTACTTCGCAAATAATCGAGATGCCCAAAAGCAAAAACCAGAATCGTTTGGATACACTTAATTTCTTGATTTCTCGCTTTTTCTCGTTTTGGAATGTTTCAATATTTCCCATGATTAGACACCTAATTTCAAAATCACAATACCGCCAATAATTAAAGTGAGCCCAACAATCTTTTTAAGGTTGAATCCTTCTTTCCAGATAATGGCACCCACAATTGCGGTAAGAGCGATACCTGCGCCCGTCCAAATAGCGTAGACAGGTCCGAGGGGCAACATCATTAGCACCTGCGAGATACACCAAAATGCAACGACGTAGCCCACAACAATGCCCACAACGGGCAACTTGTATTTAAAGCCTTGCGACGCTTTAAGCATGGAATCAGCAAACACCTCCGCACATACCGCAATGGCTATCATGAGATAAGGATTCATTCTTCACCCTTTCGAATCGAGTCGCTGTTTCATCGGCTCGAACTCCGCCTTCGAAAAGCGCTTTTCAGTTAATGGCACTTTGCAATTAAAGACAGTTGCAATACCTGCTTTTTCGAATTGCTATGCTAAACTCTGCCCCAAGGGTAGAGTCAAGGAGCCATCATGAGAAATTCACTTCTTTCAATAGGTGAAGCAGCAAAACTCAAAAACGTCAGCATAAAAGCACTTCGCTATTACGAAAAACTGGGCATTTTTAATCCTGCTTATATCGATCCACAAAGCGGATATCGCTACTATTCGCCTGCTCAGCTCTTTGATCTCGATGTTATTTTGACCTGCGGCGAACTCGGTATACCACTTAAACACATCCTTGATTATCAGACTGACCAAGGCACCATAGATTTACGTCAATTACTTATCGAAGGATCTGAGCTTGCCGAACAAAAGATGAAACGAGCACATCAGTCGCTTCTTCAGATCAATTCATATTTAGAAGAGATGGAGCAACAAGACAGTTTTCGCCACTGCGCCAACACCTACACACGGACAATGCCTTCACACTATTTTTGTGCCAAACCTTGGGATATTAATCGTGCCTTTGAAATAAAGAAGTACTTAAAAACCATGAGCGATCTTTATCAGCTTGCCGACGAACTTGGCACAACGCCGCTCTACTTTCAGGGATTACTTATCGATACGACTTCAACCGAAAAAGCACCTGCGTGCCAAGCGTATGTAGCGGTTGATTTGTATCCCAGTAAATCAGACACCAACCCACAAACAAACGAAGCAGATATCAAATACCTCCCTGAAGATACCTACACAGGATTTCGCATCGAAAGCAACGACTTGACCGAATGCATCACTGCGGCACTTACGTATGCCAAAGAGCATCCAGGTTTCTTTGTTATGACCGAAATCTGGGACGCAGAGCTCGCTGCCAATACCTTCATCATAGAACTATTACAAAGTGGTAAAATTCTGAACGTTTCTGTTCCCGACTAAAGAGAAAGTGAACCATGAGTAATAAAGCATTTGATACAGCAGCAAATGCTGGTTCTTCTCGCGAGCATTTTGCCTCACGTATTGGATTTATCCTTATTGCTGCTGGATGCGCAATTGGTATCGGCAACGTTTGGCGTTTCCCCTACATCACCGGCGAATATGGTGGCGGCGCATTTGTATTGTTGTATCTGATCTTCTTGGTAATTCTAGGCCTACCTGTTATGGTCATGGAATTTGCAGTAGGTCGTGCTGCTCAAAAAAGCGCTGCACAGGCCTTCGATATCCTTGAGCCAAAACGTCGTTTCCACTGGTTTTCTTGGTGGGGCTATATTGGCTGCATGATTCTGATGATGTTTTACACCACTGTTGCAGGTTGGATGCTTGCCTATATTCCAAAGATGGCAACAGGAACCTTTAATGGTGGCGGAAGCGAAGTGGCGGCAAACGTCTTCAGCGCAATGCTTGCCAATCCCAGCGAGCTTATTGGCTGGATGTTAGCTGCTGTTGCCATTGGATTTGCTATTTGCAGCCTTGGTCTTCAAAAGGGCGTAGAACGCATCACGAAATGGATGATGGCGATTTTATTCGTCGTCATGATTGCGCTGTGTATACGAACCATGACATTGCCAGGCGGAGCTGAAGGTATTGCCTTTTATCTGATTCCCGACTTCTCTCGTTTATTTGAAAACGGATGGTCGACCTTCGGTGAAGCAACTTATGCCGCAATGGGACAAGCGTTCTTCTCGCTTTCCTTGGGTATTGCTGCAATGGAAATTTTTGGTTCTTATATCAAGCGCGAGCGTCGTTTAACCAGTGAAGCAATTTCTGTAACAGCACTTAATACCGTTGTTGCTATTCTTGCTTGTTTGATTATTTTCCCCGCATGCTTCGCTTACGGAGTAACTCCTGACTCTGGCCCTTCTTTGGTTTTTGTAACTTTGCCATTGGTATTTGCGCAAATGCCCTTGGGAGAACTTTGGGGCGCTTTGTTCTTCGTATTTATGAGCTTTGCAGCGCTTTCCACGGTTATCGCAGTTTTCGAAAACCTTATCAGCTGGTGCATGGATAAATGGGGCATGACTCGCTCTAAAGCAGTTGCTATCAACGGTGTTCTCGTGATTATATTGAGCCTTCCCTGCGCACTCGGATTCAACGTATTATCTGGCGTTACTATCCCTGCTATTGGTGATATTCAATCAATCGAAGACTTCATCGTATCCAACAACATGTTGCCTTTGGGTTCCTTGGTCTTCGTCTTGTTCTGTACGCGCCGTTATGGCTGGGGTTGGAAGAACTTTGTTACAGAAGCAAATATGGGCAAAGGCATTGCCTTCCCTGCGTGGAGCCGCATTTGGGTATCCTACGGCATCCCTGTGCTGATCATCATCATTTTCATCATGGGTTATGCGCCAAAAATTATGACGTGGCTGGGATTAGGCTAAATAAAAGCAATCAGGCAATCACCTTCGGGCGATTGCCTGATTTTTTATATTGGTTATAGATGTATTCGTTAAAGAAAAAATTCCACGAAATAGAAGGGTAAATGGCAAATTAGGCACGATTGGCCTAAATCGACCTAGAAAGCACGGAAGCGCTCGTAACGTTGCTGACGAAGCTCTTCGGAAGTCATTGGCAACAATTCCTCCAAGGAGCGCGTTACAAAGTCATGAACGGCAACCACAGCCTGCTCAGGATTTTCATGAGCGGGCTTTTCACCTTCGCTTAATACCTCTTCAATCAAGCCCATCTCGCAAGCCTCAGCAGCACTCATCTTCATAACTGCCGCTGCCTCTGCAGCACGAGAACGGTCTTTCCATAAGATAGAAGCAAAGCCTTCAGGAGAAAGAACTGAATAAACGGCATGCTCCTGCATAGCTACGCGATTGCCCATAGCAAGCGCTAAAGCACCACCTGAACCACCTTCGCCAAGAACTACGCATACAACAGGTACGCCAAAGCCAGACATAGCAACCAGATTGTCTGCAATTGCATTACCCTGACCACGCTCTTCTGCTTCCATACCGCAGAAAGCACCTTGCGTGTCCACCAAACACACAATAGGACGACCGAACTTTTCTGCTTGACGCATCAAACGCAAGCTCTTGCGATAACCCTCGGGCTGAGGACAGCCGAAGTTGCGCGCAATACGCTGGTGCAGGTCTGCACCTTTTTCTTCTGCGATAACCGTAACAGGAATGCCATCGATCCAACCAATGCCACCCACGATTGCACCGTCATCTGCAAATGAGCGATCACCATGAAATTCGATGAAGCCATCCACAATATGATCAATGTAGTACTGAGCGGTAGGACGATGAACATTACGAGCAAGCAAAACACTTTCCCATGCAGGGTTGTCGTCCCCATCAGATCCCGCTTCGGTCTTCTTCATAGGAAGAATGGAAGGCGCATCAGCTACGCCACGTTTGCGTAACGCGCGCTTAAGTGGGAATGACTCATCACCAGAAAGTGCAGCACCTGCTCTGCCAAACAAACGAGCGAAGGGATTGCCGCCCTGTTTTGCAGGAATAGTCTTTGCCACACCAGCGTCCTGGCTGTTTCCAGCACCTGACTTGTCGGTGGATTCTTCTGATTCAGTACGCGAAACGGCAGCTTCTCGAGCAGCGCGAACAACAGAACGAATGGTTCCGTCACTGCCCTCACCTGCTGGCAGTTCCTCAAGATCCTGCGTTGCACAGTGAATATTAACAACATCGGAAAGATAATCACGCAAATTGCAGCGTTCCACAATGGCATCAATCAAGCCATGCTCAAGGGCAAATTCTGCTGTCTGGAAGCCTTCTGGCAAAGTCTGCTTAATAGTGTCTTGAATTACACGACGACCAGCAAAGCCAATCAACGCATGGGGCTCAGAAACAATAATATCGCCCTGGGTTGCGAATGATGCCGTAACACCACCAGTGGTGGGATCGGTAATTACCGAAATATAGAGCAAACCTGCACGGCTATGACGCTCTACCGCAGCACTGATTTTGCCCATCTGCATCAAAGACACAAGGCCCTCCTGCATACGAGCACCACCCGATGCGGTAAAAATAATCAAAGGCAAACGCTCGTCAGTTGCACGTTCAATAGTGCGCGTGATTTTCTCACCCACAACTGAACCCATAGAGCCCATCATAAACGTAGACTCCATGATACAAACAGCCACCTTGCGACCCTTTAAGTATGCAGAGCCACAACGAACCGCTTCTTCTAAGCCACTCTTAGTACGATTCTTTTCGATAATCGCATCATAGTCGGGGAAGGTTAGTGGATCTGTTTCAGGAATACCCGTATTCCATTCCTCGAAGGAGTCTTCGTCGAAAAGATAATTGAGACGCTCATCAGACGTTAAGCGATACAGCTCGCCACAGGTAGGACAAACACCACCCGTAGCCAAAACAGGCTTTTCGTCATGGTTCAACTTACATTTAGGACATTTGCGCCAGGTTACTTCATAGTCCCCAAAATCGGGATCGGGTGCGCATTCTGCCCACATAGTGTGAGTGCGATCCTTATCCATTGGACCAAGCACCTGAACGCCTGCCTGATGCGCCACCATGCGAAGAAGAGGGCTGTTGGCAGTTTCTGGATTGCAAACCAGCATTACCGATGCGCCACTTTTACGAACCGCATCCATAATGGCATATTCATTAGAGAACAAACGTGCATCGAACTTAGGTCCAAGAGATGCCACTTGCGCAGCACCCGAACAAGCAAACGCACGAGCCTTATCGTCGGTACCTGTTACCCAAATCTGAGAACAACCGCTTTTTACACACGCTTTAACGGTCGCCTTCATAGGTGAGCCATATCCCACTACCAACAAAGGACCATCAAGCTTTTCTGCCAAAATTGGCAACTGATATACGATAGTAGGACCATCAGTTACTACTGCTGCCTGCGTACTCTGCTGAACTGCAGTCATTACTGATTACCTCCCTCTGACTTTTTACCAGGCGCAATAACATACTTTTGTACTGCTGTTGCGCATATTTCCCCATCTACACTTGCTTCAACTTCAGCAACGCACATACGTGAAGAATTCTTAGTAATAGTACCTTTGAGCGTTACCGTTTCACCAGGAAGTACGGTTCTGCGGAATTTCGCTTTATCGATACCTACTAAATATCCCAAAGATCCTTCTTTGCCATCCTGAACAAGCACGCAAATACTTGCAGCTTGAGCAAGCGCCTCCATTAAAATTACGCCTGGAAGAACGGGATGTCCAGGAAAATGACCAGCAAATAGCGGCAGTTCAGGATCAACATCCAATTCGGCAACAACACTCTGCCCTGGCTCGCAAGACAAAACGCGGCTTACCCAAACAAAGGGGTCACGATGAGGAAGGAGCTTTAAAACGCCTTCCTTTTCGCAGGGAAATTCTACAGACGTGGCTGCGCTATCAGAAGCATCGCTTACAGTTTGTTTTTCGTCAGCCATTATGCACGCTCCTCAACAAAGGGCGACAAAGCCAACGTTGCATTGTGTCCACCAAAGCCAAGCGAATTAGAAAGCACTACCTTCTGTTCATAATTCACCATAGCAGCGGTAGGTACCAATACAGGACATTCTGGATCCGCCTCGGCAAAACCAGCCGTAGGAGGAACAACGCTACGTGCAGCCGAAAGAGCCGCCACGATAGCTTCAATTGCACCAGCAGCGCCAAGCATATGACCAACGCAACCCTTTACTGAAGTTACCGGAATCTTTGCTGCGCGATCGCCCAGCAAGGCATTCCAGGCAGCAGATTCAGTCTTATCGTTTACAGGAGTAGCCGTGCCGTGTGCGTTCAGATGACCAATATCATCTACGCTAAAACCGCCTTCAGCTAAAGCTTGCTTCATTGCACGAACAGCACCTTCACCACTAGGCTCAGGGGCAGTAATGTGGTAGGCATCGCCCGTAGAGCCAAAGCCCGTAACCTCAGCAATAATGTTTGCGCCACGTGCTTGAGCATGCTCCAGCGATTCAAGAACTACCGCACCTGCACCTTCGCCAGGAACAAAACCATTGCGGCGAACATCAAAAGGCATGGAAGCGTTCTTTGGATCATCGGATTTAGTTACCGCGCCCAAGTTAGCAAAACCAGCCAAAGACATATTTGCAGTGCCTTCTTCACTACCACCCGCAAGTGCCGCATCTGCATAACCAAAACGGATCAGGCGGTATGCTTCACCAATGCAATGGCTGCCTGTTGCACAAGCGGTAACGATATTCAGGCAATCGCCTTTCAATCCATAGCGAATAGACAAGTTGCCTGCTGCCATATTGGAAATCATCGTAGGAATAAACAGAGGACTTACACGCTTAGCGCCTTTTTCATGAAGAACAACTGATTCGTGTTCAAACATGTTAAGTCCGCCAATACCAGAGCCAAACACGCAAGCAAAGCGGTCGGCATCTTCGGTTTCCATATCTATACCAGCTTGAGCCATAGCCTCATCAGAAGCCAAGATAGCGTACTGAACGAAAGGAGCAAAGCGGCGAGATTCCTTCTTGGTGAAACCTGCCTCAAGAGGATCGTAATCAGGAATGGAACCACCTACATTAACACCCAACTGCTCGCGGCGTTCTTCGGGGAACAATGACAAGCAGCACTCACCACTGGTAACTTTTGACCACAGAGTTTCCACGCCCAGTCCAGCAGGAGACACTGCCCCCATACCGGTAATAACGACACGATGCAATGTCATCGTATTGTTCTGTGAACTCATAGCGATAATCCTCCATCTACTGTTAAAACATGACCCGTAATGTAGCGAGCTTCCTTGCTAGCCAAAAAGCTAACTGCCTCTGCTACGTCTTCGACACTACCCAATTCGCGCAAAGCAATACGAGAAATAACACCTTCTCGTGTTTTTTCGCTTAAAGCTCGAGTCATATCGGTATCAATAAAACCTGGCGCAACCGCATTAACCGTAATGCCACGCGCACCTAATTCTTTAGCAGCACTCTTAGTCATGCCAACAATGCCAGCTTTAGAGGCAGCATAGTTAACCTGACCAGCGTTGCCATAAAGTCCAACTACACTAGAAATATTAATAATACGGCCACTGCGCTGTTTCATCATGACAGGCGCAACATGACGCATGCAATTAAAGGCACCTTTCAGGTTAACTGAAATAACCTTATCGAAAGCTTCTTCGCTCATGCGGGCAAGCAAACCATCCTGCGTTACCCCCGCATTGTTTACCAACACATCAATGCGACCAAGCTGTTCGCGAACGCCTTCAACCATTTCTTTTGCTGCTTCAAAATTAGAAACATCGGCACAAAATACGGCAGCTTTAATACCGTACTCGCGCTGAAGTTCATCTGCTAAATCAGCACATGCCTGAGCACTGTGTTCGCTTGAATGATTGAGCGCAAGATTGCATCCTCGCGCTGCAAGTGCACGCGCAATAGCTGCACCAATTCCACGACTTGCACCAGTTACTAGTGCAACTTGTTCTTGGGTTTCTTGTTTTTCAGCCATACAAACCTCCTTTAGTTGCCTAGTTTCTAGTTGTTATTTTGAGTCTGTCTGCTTCAGAAGTAAGCTCGGCTAACTCTTTTTCCCATTCGGCATAGGTACCAATCTTTTTACGCGTAACACCTCGATCGATACGCTTTACCAAATTGGTAAGTACGCCACCAAAGCCAACTTCAATAAATTCAGATGCTCCTTGAGAAACAAGGGCACTGATGCTCTGCTCAAACATAACAGAGCTTTTTACCTGCGCAGACAAGCGCTCTACCGCTTCGTCTACCACAAAAGGCTTCGCATCGGTATTGCAAATCAGTGGGTACGTTGCAGGCATAAAAGAAAGCGTTTTACAGAACTGTTCAACTCGTGCTGCTGCATCTTCCATCAAAGGACTATGGAACGCACCAGCCGTGCGCAAGCGAGAGCAACGCTTGGACTGCTCTTTCCAGTATGCCTCTGCGCGATCAATTGCATCAACGCTACCCGAAACTACAACCTGACCTGGAGCATTATAATTTGCACTAACCAGCACCTCACCTTCAGCGCAAGCATCGCAAACTGCTTGGGCGTCTTCATGAGTTGCACCCAAAAGCGCAAGCATAGCACCAGGATTCTTTTCGCAAGCTGCCGCTAGAGCATGAGAGCGTTCATTTAATAGAGCAAAACCCTCTTCAAGAGAAAGAATGCCCGAAACCATAAGACCGCTAATTTCACCTAAAGAAAAACCAACGATTGCCTCAGGCTGAAAACCACGCGCTAAAAGGGCACGCGATAAACCTACCGAAATAGCCGAGGTAAGAACCTGAGAATTAAGCGCATCGTTAATCTGCGCTTCATCGCCTTCTTTGCTCAAAGCAACAAGATCAATTCCTGTTGCGCTCTTTGCCATTTCAAAAGTTTCTTGCACTTCAGGCAAAACCAAAAGATCAGCACCCATACCAACCTTTTGAGCTCCCTGCCCTGGCATCATCCATACACTCATTACGCTCATCCTTACTTCCAGGCGCGCGTTGCGTTCTTGTCTGCCATTTCCTGCAAACTAAAAGCAGCCCACTTTTCTGCCTGAGATACTAGCTCGGTCACAATTTCTACCGCAGGCTTGCAATCATGAACTAAGCATGCAGACTGACCAGCCATCATAGATCCGTTGTCTACATCGCCCTGAACTGCTCGGCGAAGAGAACCCGCAAGGCGCTCTTCTGCTTCAGCGCTATCGCCCATGCCCTGAGCTTCCATTTGGCGAATTTCGCGGGTAAGTTTGTTTTTCAAACCGCGAACTGGATGACCACCTGCACGACCAGTAACAATCGTGTCGGAATCTTTTGCGGCAATTACCTTATCTTTATAAGCCTGAGCTACGCAGCACTCTTCAGCAGTAAGGAAGCGTGTTCCCACCTGAACACCTTCAGCGCCAAGCGCAAATGCCGCAGCCATACCGCGACCGTCCGCAATGCTGCCTGCCGCAATTACAGGAATCGATACTGCGTCACAAACAGCAGGAACTAATACCATGGTGTTCAGTTCACCAATATGGCCACCTGCTTCGCAACCTTCCGCAACAACAGCATCAGCACCACAGCGTTCCATACGACGCGCAAGAGCAGCAGATGCAACTACAGGAACAACGGTAATGCCCGCTTCCTTCCACATGGGAACATATGAACCAGGATTTCCTGCTCCTGTGGTAACTACATCAACTTTCATATCAGCAGCAAGCTGAGCAAGCTGGGGTGCTTCAGGATTCATGAGCATAATATTCAAACCGATTGGTTTATCAGTCAGCTCACGAGCCTTTTCGATTTCTGCTTTTACCCAAACATAGCTTACGCTACATTTATGCATACCTATG
>URVA01000041.1 GCA_900551155.1 uncultured Eggerthella sp.
TCTGCAGTTCCACAGGAACAAAGACGGTGTGCATGTCGGTTTTTGGAAGTTCCCTAAAGGTAAACATGATGGTGCTCCGTTGTTTTAACTTTCCGAATTAATCATAGGTCTTCTAAGTAAAGATAACTAAAAGCATCATTTATTGGCTTTGCGCTATCGTATATTCCAACACTATTACTGTTATCTTTCGGAAGAGATACACTCCCTGGATTAAATACCCATACTATCGTCTGAAATTTGTTTTGCTACCGCATCTTTGTCCGAACCATCCGTAGATGCGCTCTTTCCCATTGCTTCATTTACCTTTATGTGAGTATGTCCATATATGAATGCTGAGCCTTCAGGCAATTGCGGCATGTTCATACTGCTTCCATGCAATCCAGTTCCATATATATGTCCATGGGTAAAAAATAGCGTACGTCCTTGATCATCAACCATTTGCGCATAATCTGCCATGCAGGGAAAATCTAAAACCATCTGATCCACTTCGGCAGCACAATTCCCGCGCACTGCAATTAGATTCCCCGATTTAGCAAGATCATTGAGAAGAGAGATAACCTCTTTGGGAGCATAGTCTTTTGGAAAATCGTTTCGTGGACCATGATACAGAAGATCTCCCAACAAAATGATTTTGTCAGGCTGCTTAATTACTGCCATTTTTACGAGCTGCTTAGTCCAGTACGCCGAACCATGAATATCTGATGCGATAAGAATTTTCATAAGATCCCTTTCGGATAAATCTTGTCGTAAGGTCCCTTTGGTTTTCTTCGTTAAGTTTTACGTTTACCTTATACTACTTTTATTGACGTCAACGAAATTGAGGTTGTAATGGCTCAGTCACCTATGCTTGCGGTAAACATTGGCAACACTGTTACCAAAATCGGACTTTATAACAATGAATCTCTCCTAGCAAAATGGATAGTTACTACCCCATCCACCATTACGGTAAGTGAAGTCCAAACAATCCTAATGAATTTCACTTCCTCACTTTCCTACAACAAAGAAGTAAAGAAGCTTGGTTTAACGCAACAAGATCTTGCTCCAAAAGGAAGCATTATCGCCTCAGTTGCACCGCCCATTACCAACGCATGGATTTCAGCACTTACTCTAACCTGCGAGCGTAGGCCTTTGGTAGTTGGTCCTGGCCTGAAAACAGGAATTAAGCTAGGCTACAGCGATCCTTCAGAACTAGGTGCCGATCGTATCGCCGAAATGGTAGGTGCGCGTGATCTATTTAGTGCTCCCCTGATTGTTATCAATCTCGAAACCACCACAACCTTTGAAGTAATTAATGATAAAGGCGAATTTGAAGGCGGCATTATAGCCCCTGGGTTGGAAACATCTGCAAAAGAACTTGCCAATGCCGCTGCAAAAATACCTGTAGTTGATTTGAAAACACCCAAAAAAGCCATCGGTAAATCCACCCGCGAAGCAGTACAAGCTGGCGTAGTGCTGGGAGAAGTTGCTCGTATTGATGGGCTTGTCACATATATCTGGCGCGAGCTTGGCTATAAGACCAAAGTTGTCGCAGCAGGTGCTGATGCAAAACTGATAAAAACGCTTTCTCAAACCATTGACGAAACAGCAGAAAATCTAACGCTCTACGGATTAAAACTTCTCTACGATCGAAATACTAAATCGTAACAATGCTGGTTTTCGTAGTTGCACTAACGTTTTGTAGATTGCCTTTCGGACAACGAGTATTTAGCAACAACGAGTATTTAGCAATATTAGCTGCTACTCCGAAGAACTTGGAATGCGTACAAACATAAGGTAGAGTAGCCAGAGCAAAACCAACTCTAAGGTGAACCACACCACGAAGTTAATCCCTGCAAGATCTTTTACTGCATAGGCACTAATTGCCATAACCGTACAGGAAACAATTAGGATACGCGCTTTAGTAGCCGCAGGAATTGCGCGCTTTTCAACAAAAGGCTGAACATAGGTTTTCCAGGCACGAGTTGATGTTAGCCACGTGTTAAGACGTTTTGAGGAACGCGCAAACAAAAAACCTGCCAATAAAAGAAACGGAGTAGTTGGAAGCACTGGAACAAACATTCCAATAATTCCTAGCGCAGCACAAATGCAACCAAGCGGTATACACACGATGCGAATTATTAGCTTGCCCATACCAACTCCATCTTTGAATGAGATTTGCAACATCAAAAGCGTTTTTTTAGCATGCCTCTACAACAAGCACGCTTTACTAATTTGAAAGAGTAGCAAAGAGCTATAAAAGACCATCTATAAAACGATGAAAGGTTTTAGTATTCCCTAATTGGTGCAATCGATTAGGGAGGGAAATCGCAGAATTGGTAATCGAGGCACCATCGAACAAAAAATCCCCTCGTCCAAATACCATTGAACAAGGGGATGCCTAAAACTTATAAGCTAGCAACTCTTACCTTACATGCAGGTATAACCACCATCAACAGGAACCATAATACCCGTTACATAAGAAGATGCAGGAGATGCCAAGAATAATACTGCGGTATCCAGTTCGCCTTCGTTACCATAGCGCTCTGCCGGAATCATAGTGCGAGCATTTTCCTGGAAGAATTCACTATCAAGTGTTTCCTTGGTAAGAGGAGTGTAGAAATAGCCTGGACAAATTGCATTTACGTTAATGCCCTTAGCAGACCATTCAGCCGCCAAAGCACGAGTAAGGTTAACAACGCCGCCCTTAGCAGCATGATAAGGAGAAGACCCTGCTACTTTGTTACCAACTAAACCGTACATAGAAGCAATGTTGATAATACGACCATAACCAGCAGGAAGCATTGCTTGCTTAGCTACGGCACGTGCAACCTTAAAAGTACCGAACAAATCGATATCCATTTCATGGGCAAACTGTTCGTCGGTAATATCTTCAGCAGGAGCAACAGCGCCAGTACCAGCATTGTTAATTAAGATATCAATACGACCATACTTTTCCATAACCTTTGCAACCGTATCGTTAACCATATCGGTATCGGTAATATCGCAACGAATAGGATACGTATCTACACCAAATTCTTCATTGAGTTGCTTAGCAACTTCTTCAATCTTTTCCTGACGACGGGCAATAGGAACGATAGTACAACCCTGGCTCGCCAAAGCTTTTGCCATCTGAACACCCAAGCCACCACAGCAACCAGTAACAATTGCAACTCGACCCGTTAAATCAAAGTAGTTCTTCATTTGTAGCGCTCCAATCCGCTCGAAGAGGGTTATGATGCTTTAGTTTAGTAAAGTGATCTTGTTGGTTATGCGTACTAGTTTGTGAATGGTGGCAACTTTTACGGGAACTGCAGGCAAAACTCCACTGCTTAGTTCACCCCACTCCTTTTCTTAGAACCAAGGCTTGCTAATAATGTTTAGATACAAAGAAAAGCGCGCGCGGGTTATCAATAGAACCCGACGCGCGCCTTGTTTTACTAGATATCAAACTGCACTAGTTGTCAGAAACCAAACTACCCAAATCGCAGAAGTTGTTCGTTAATCATCAACGCCGAAACGAGCTTCAAGTTTATCCTGGGCAGTATCAAGCTTGTCTTCAATCTGTTCAAGTTGAAGCTCTAATGCACGATAGTCATCCCAAGACAACGAACCAGAACGATATTCACCTTCTTGCTGATCTTCGTAGGTATCCATTTCGAGCTCAAGTGCGTTAAATTCACTATCAAGATCAAAGAAAGCATCAATGCGAGCATCGCGATCGTTAGGAACATCAGCTTTATCCGCACGAGCGATTAAATCATCAGCACGATCGCTGAAGTCTTGAACGGTAGCATCATCGTAAGAAGATTCAGATTTGGCGGCTTTTTTCTGATCATCTGCCTCTTCGCTTGCAGCGGCATCCTGATCCTTGCTGCCGTCATCTGTTGCATCCTGCTCGCTTTGCAGGCGCTCAACTTCTGCTTCTAATTCCGCAATACGTTGCTCATCGGCATTATTGCCGCATCCTGTAAGCAACAATGCAACACCAAAAGAAAAGAGAATAGCTAAGCAAACCAGCATCACTTTCTTTAAGGGGGTTTGCTTTGAGATAGTTTTAGCAATCATGGCAATGACCTCCTAAAACGGAAATGGTACTGTATTACTAACATAATTGAAAAACTACTGTTTCGCAACACTATTTAACATTCTGTTACTTTTCTTTTTACTTGCGGAAAACACTTACCATAAGCGCAAATGTCTATCGTTTACAGAAAACATTCAGCACTTGTCAAAACTCTCATCGTTTACGCAGAGCGGATAATCCACGGACATATATTTTGGATTTCATAAGCACCACAAAACCGATGAAGCTCAAAGTGCTCATAACAAGCACGATCATACCTAAGGCCAAGACGAAATCCCCACTCGCAAGCGAACCAGCGCCCATGCCAATAAGGCCTATCAGATAAATACCGAAATTAATAACCGATGATAATGTTCCCGTATCTCCCTCGTGCTGACGCAACATAACTGACATCGCAAGAGGTCGTGCAGTAGAGTTAGCAATTGCGACCATAACAAACGTAAAGAAGAAGGCAAATGGTCCAGCATGACCCACGGTAGAGATAAGCGCACCTGCAAGCATAATTACCACTAAGCAGCCACAATAAACAAAACGCGGAGCAATTGCTTTCCCTAAAACAATAAACAAACGCGGACCAATCATAGCCAAAAGCGCAGAACAGGCAAAGAAAATACTGTAGGCTGTTTCTGAGATACCAAATTGGACGGTATAGATATAAGACGAAGTTGCCAGATAAGCCATAAAGCAAGCTTGAACCAACCCCGCAACGCCTAGTGTGCAGGTAAGTGCAGGGTTTTTAACAATAGGCGGAATATGACTAAACGCTTCGCATACCACCTTTGAAGGTTTACCTTTCATGGGTACATCGGCAACAATCGGCTCAGTTGCTGCCAAGAAAACTCCTAATACACCAATACCTGTTAAAACCAAAAAGGACGCGTGCCAACTAAACGCAACAAGCAGCAACGCACCTAACACAGGCGCAAGCAAAGGACCAATCACATGAAATGACTGTACAAACGCAAGTGCCCTATCGCGTTCCTGACCTTCTTCAAATCCATCTTTAATAAGTGCCGTTGAAGCCGACATCATGCCACCCGCTCCACATGCAGCAATAGCACGAAACACCGAAAGAATAACGATATTCGGCGCCAACGCACACATAAGATTTGCTAGCGCAAACAAGATCAGACACACCAGAAGTACTGGTTTTCTGCCAAAAGCATCCGATAACGGTCCCGACAAAAACATAGACAGCGCCATAAACAAAAAGAATAAAAAGATAATGGCGTTTGCTTCCGTAAAAGATACCGACAGATCGTTGGCGATAGTAGGAAGTGCTGGAAGACACATATCAGTTGAAAAAGGAGCAACGACACCAAGCAAAATAATAAGCGTTTTTAATCGCGCGCGTTTTTTAGGCTGGATCGACTCGCTTGTCTGCATGGTTGCTTTCACCCCTTCTCTAAATAATGTCACATAATAATGTCCAACAACGCCGTCTTTTATAATAGAGAATATCTAAAGAAACCGTATCCCAGCTTAAGCAAAGCTGATTTATTGCCCTATAGAGAAAGGATCCTTATGGTTCCCGAAAACCCTACAATCGAACAGCTTGAAGCTGAATTTTGTAACGATAAATTTGCAACCCAGGCAGCCCATTGCCGAATCGTTGAAGGCAATAAAGGCCACTCAGTATGCGAAATGCCTATAGAAGATATTCACCGTAATGCCATGGGAAATGTAATGGGCGGAGCCATTTTTACCTTGGCAGATTTCGCGCTCGCAATTGCTGGAAACGTAGGACAGCCTCCTACGGTTTCTGTTACCCACTCTATAGATTATTTCCGCGCCAGTAAGGGTACAAAGCTTATAGCTACTGCACGTTGCGATAAATCGGGAAGCCGTCTTGCATTCTTCACCGTTGACATAACCGATGACCTTGGAAAAGAAATTGCGCGCATGACTGCAACCTGTGCTCGCGTATAACCGCAATCAACACTCGAAAATGAGCACAACTTGCACTCGCGCATGAACACAACCTGCGCCATGCATAAACACAACCCATGTTCGCGAATGATCGCAACCTGCGTTCACGTATAACCATCACCTGTGCTCATGCATAAACTTTGAGATTTATAGCTCCTTGACCTCCAAGAAAGAGAATGTGCTATGGCATACAAAATTGAATTTCATAAAGGAAGCGAACTGCATGTTCGCGCAAGAAAAGCAGCTTTTCCTTGGCGGACTTATTGTAGCCTGCATTCTCTACGCCATAGGGACATATAACAATCCAAGCTTTTTCGAAAAGGGAGCTACTTTCTTTGTTTTACTGTGGTGTCTTTGTATTCCCGTTGCTTTTAACGGTGCCATATGTGAATCAATAGCAGAATTCTACATAGAACACGACAACGGTGAGAACCAATCCTCAAATACCGAAGAAACCGCTCAAGCAAACAACGCCAATTCATCTTGGTATACTGCAAGCTTCATTTCTGTACTAGCTATCCCAACAATAGCTGCGGTTATTGCAGTTATCTTAACGTTTCAGCCTGCTTATTTACTTATTGCGCCTATAGCAATCTACTTTGCATTCCGCAATAACAAACTTCATCGAGAATTGACTAAATAGCGCTTTATTAGCGCTTTGTTTCGCTTTTCTTCACCATAAGTCTTTTACACGTTAGTTAGCTTTACTAGATAGCCAGTTTTATAAATATCCGAGTAAAGACATATATTCCTGAGCGCTCTCAGGAACCTCAAGAGTAAATGTTTGACCTTCGGCAGTGACACTAATATAGGACGGGTCATCATAGGTAGTAACTTCAGCCGAAACCCCTCCATAACTTATACTCTGAGATCCTGTTTCTTCAACATCTGAAGGTAGCGAAGTGACGGACCAGTTTTCAATATCCAAGCTATCGATAGCCTGATTTACCTGAGATTCAGACATACCAGTCTGAGCCGCAATATCTGCTGCATTGCTATAAAGCGCATCTTCAGCTTTGGTTTTTATGCCTGACGCATCAATGGCAGCATTAGTTGCCGCATTGGTACCAAAACCAAGCAATCCTTGAACCGACTGTCCAAGCGGCGAAGAGGACAATGGAGTAAACGTAAAGAGAGCAATCACACAGGCAAGTATTGCCAACAAAGCTGCAATACCTCCAAGTAACCGCAACATTACTTTCATGACTAACTCCTTTAACGCATCGTTTTAGGCACTTTATTGCGGCCTTTATCAAAGCATATTTTATTCATTTACATAACTGATAATACCTATAAACAAATAATTGCCACCTTTCGAAAATACTTATTGCAATCGCCCAAAAAAAAGATTAAAAACAGTGGTGGCAAAAATCGAAGCAGAGAAAATTCGTCAGAAACGCACTGATAAAAAACGAAAACGGATGCTTCGAAAAAAGAACTATCCGTTGATGTTTTTGTTAGCTTTTCTACGCAAGGAGGTAGCCGAAATGGCCCCACGCCAGAACAAGATCGCCCTGGTAAATCGCTTCGCTTCCGTATCCATTGAAGCAAAACGTCTTGTTGCTGCAATCTTTTTTACTTTACTGCTTTGTGGAGTTCTACCTCTTGTAATGCTGGGCTAGTTTAATCATTTACCCCAAAGCGCTTAAAGTACGACAGTACGTTTTGTAGCGACATCTTTTGTGCAATAAGCTGATTGGCGGTTACTCCGCGCATTCTTCCCTGTGCCTTTGCTTGATTAATTTGATCACTCACACGGTCGTATTCTTTAAGCACCGCTTCATGGGCATCTTCATAACTTGCCAGTTTTTTAAGTGCCTGGCTTTGTTCGCAAGAAAGAAGAATTTCCTCATTTTCCGTTCGTTCGGTAATTCGATTCATGTTGTTTCCCGCCTTACTTCTTTAGATCAATAAAGCTCTAGTTTACGTACTTTCCGCAATAAAAAGGATAAAAGGGCTCACTATAATCGAACATCTCGGTAGCAGGTTGTACAAAAGGTTTGTTGCGTTGGTTTGTTGCACAACAATATTCTTCACTCCAAACTTAGGCGCCCTAATACCTACCTTTGACTACATCTGGTAATCTTGACCTGAATTAAAACTAAAGAGCATACGTAATACGAATTGCAATTACATCATTTTTTATAAGTGCACTAAACAAGATAGATAAAGGGGCAATTCATGGCAGGGAAAAAATCCACCGCAATTACCTTTACGGAAAACGATCCAGCAATCATGCAAGCTGCAAACGAAGTCTTAACCGACCTTGAAGCACTGAGCAATGAAGCGCGTTGGATGATGACCGAAAACCCTGAAAGTAAGGGAAATATTGCCCTTTGGAACTGTTTGGTTGATATTGAAGATATGGTCACCACCCTATCCGAAGGTGGCATTCTGTCCAATGAAGAAGCTGTTACCCTTGGCAATACTTGCGTAGAAGCAGCCCAGTATTTCAACAGAAGCGAAGAAGTTTCTCGAAACGATGCTATTGGAGTATTCAAAAAATTAAACGGTCTTGTTTTTAATAATGCCGAACTGGGGAAATAAATTCAGTCAACACTTGTAGAACAATATTCCCCTTTTTGTTCATTTTGTGCCATACTACACCTATACAAAAGGTAAGTGCGGTTCGCTTATTATCGTTTGGGGTTTAAAGATATCTAAGCAACCGAACTTAAGCGCTGCAACGGTCACAACAATCTATGGTTCGCGACCCTGCCCGTCCAAAACTAGGGGGTGTAACCCATGAATGAAGCTCTCTTCTTTATAGAGATAATTCTTACCTTTGGATGCGTAGTCGCAGCTAAAAAAATCTTTGGCAAAGCTGGTCTTATTGCCTGGATTGCTATTGCCATGATCTTGGCAAATTTAACCGTTGTAAAAACCGTAGATTTATTCGGAATTGAAGCCACGCTAGGTAATATCATGTTTGCCTCCACCTTCTTGGCGGGCGACATGCTTAACGAAAATTATGGCAGGCAAGCAGCCCACAAAGGTATTCTTGTTGGGCTTGCGGGCGTGCTTGTTTTCATGGTCTGCACTCAGATCAGCTTACTCTATACCCCAAGCACTTCTGATATTTCCCAAGAAGCAATGGCACTTCTTTTCACCCTTAACCTTCGCACCAGTATTGCTTCTGTTGCGATGTGTATTTTGGCGAATTGGCTTAACGTTTCGCTTTATGCAAAAATTCGTGAACTCACCAACGGTAAATATCTGTGGCTGCGCAACAACGTAACCACCATTACTTGCAATTGCATTGAGAATTTCTTGTTTGTCCTTTTGGCATTTGGTGGCATTTACTCTATGGAACAGATTCTTGCAATTGCTCTTTCCACTTGCGCAATCGAAATTTTCTTGGCTTTATGCGATACCCCGTTTTTGTATCTCTCCCGCGGAGAATCGAAGTTGCTAGGCAAAGTCACTGTGTCGCACTAAAAGATTGCGTCGTGCAGTAGTCAGCCACACGCACCTGAATTAATTCTTCACGCCATTGTTCAAAAACGTAATGTAATCAAAATCATCCATATAACGGCGCTTTGAAAACTGATCTTTGAAATTAGTTACCGTGCCTAAAGCTTCGCAATCTTCAAATCCAGGCAAATACCATGCCGAATTAAATTCAGGATATTCTTGCTTAGTTAAAATCGCTTTATTTTTATAGGGAAGCTTATCGAAACGCTGAATGGTTTCATAGGTGCATCCGTCTTTCTCGCATCCAATAATGTATAAATTATCCGGATCTATTCTTCTTTTGCGCGTTTCCCACTTCTCAAGTGCTTCTTCGGGCGTCTTGTAATGGACAAAATAAAGCTTGATTTCGCCCAACATTCCCACTGGATATTCATGATCTGGATCATCAATAAAGGTAATGTCTTGTTCTAAATACCAATCAAGTTTTTCTACGAGCTTAACAAAATCTGGCATCTCTATCATGAGGTTTATCGTGGGAGAACACCAACGCAGATTCATGTCAGAATAAATAAAGGTTCCCACGCAATATGAAGCAATGATTGAAGGCTCTTGGATTTCGAGCTTCTTGCGCTTTTTACGCTTATATATTTCCCATTCGTCTGAATAATGGTTTTGATTATATTCATGCGATAACAACCTCAAATTACTAGTAATTGTCATCAGGATCATCATGCCTGATCGCACTTACTTTACTATATAGCTGCTATAGCACTACTGTTGTTTGAAGCAATTAATAAAGAAATTCAAGCGCTTATAAGATGAAATCCCTAATAGGCGTTTCGCCTGTGATTTCAAATACGTAGCGTCTGTCGGCTCGCATGAACACTACTTCTCGACCGTATTCTGTTACCTCATACGTAAGGCTGGTTTTTAGATAACGCTGTGTAATCATTCCTCTCGCATTCTCTAAAACCATTGGATAATAGAACACAGCACCTTGCTTGCCTGGATACTTACGTTCTGATTCCCAGATTTCTAAGATTCCTAAGGCGCCTACAGGAAAACGATCTATTGATTCATTCGGGGCTTCACGCAAAATAGCAAATCTTCCACTTTTGCAAAGTTTAGCCACGCTAACCCCTCTCTTTACCTGGCGCCTTTTTCAGATTCTATCAAAAATATACCCACCCAAAAGAATAATTACTTAAACCAAAAAAACGCCTTACGTTATACGTTAGTTTGTCGATACTCCAAAGCGTTTTAAAAATGCAATTGGATATCATAGCGGCAGCTATAAATCGTTATTTATGGGATTGAGAATATGAATGCATTGCAAGAAAAAGACTACGAGTTAATAGCACAAGCAAAGAAGACAATTTGTCTAAACTACGACCAAGAAAATGAAAATCATACCGTCGAGGCCGCCATACGTTGCAAAAACGGCAAGGTATATGTTGGAGTAAATGTTTATTCATTGCACGGAGCTTGTGCAGAACAAGTAGCAATGGGGACAGCGATTACTAATGGCGAACGAGACTTCGATACCGTAGTCGCAGTTAGAGGAAAAGAGGGCGAAGAAATCATTCCACCCTGCGGGAACTGTCGTCAAATATTGCATGACTACACGCCGAATTGTGATGTCATCATCTCAGTAGATGGAGAACCGAAAAAGATCAAAGCAA
>URVA01000042.1 GCA_900551155.1 uncultured Eggerthella sp.
TGCACTTCCTTGGCCAATCATTTTTGCCGCAATCATTTCTTTATTCTTCTTAAAAGCGTTAGGTAATACATCGCTTAATGAAGCGAACGTAACGCACACTATTATGTCTGCTGGTTCAATGGTGGCAGGCGGTCTTGCATTCACTATTCCTGGTATTTGGATTTTGACAGGAGAAAATCCTGTTGAATGGTGGCAGATGCTTATCGTGGCACTTGCAGGTACCATTTTGGGATTGGTGGTAACCGCTTTTATTCGCCGTCATTTTATTGAAGAAGCTCACCTGGAATTTCCTATTGGCGAATCTGCTGCACAAACCCTTATTGCAGGAGATTCGGGTGGAAAAACGGGCGCAAAGTTGTTTGGATCGCTTGGTATCGCAGGTCTGTATACGGCTCTTCGCGACTGGTTTGCAGTATTGCCAGCAATGTTCTTTTCTAACGTAACCATTCCTGGTATTACGTTTGGTATCTACAATTCGCCCATGATGCTTGCTGTTGGTTTCTTGGTCGGAACAGGTGCGGTAATTGCTTGGTTTGCGGGTGCGGTTTTTGCAAACTTTGGTCTTATCGTAGGTGGCAGCTCTCTTGGTATTTGGGATATTGCCACAGCGCAAGGTATTGTTTCTAGCCTTGGTATGGGTGTCATGATGGGTTGCGGTATTGGCGTTATCGTTAAAAACATTTTGCCTAAGCTACCCAGTATCGCTAAAGGCATGATTGGCTCTGGAAATAACAAAGGAATTTCTGGAAAGGCTATGGGTGGCGCTGTTGCGTTCATTCTGGCAGCGGTTGCACTGGTTATTTGCTTTACGCTGCAACTTGGCCCACTGCCAAGCATTATCGTAGTGCTTATGGTATGGATCGCCACAGCAATGAGCGCTCAGTCTGTTGGTCAAACAGGCATCGATCCGATGGAAATCTTTGGTTTGATCGTATTGCTGTTCTGCGCAGCCATTGCTGATTTGCCAGCTATGCAGCTGTTCTTTATTGCAGGTATCGTGGCGGTTGCTTGTGGTCTTGCAGGCGATGTTATGAATGACTTCCATGCAGGATATGTGCTCCATACGAATCCTACTGCACAGTGGCTTGGTCAGGCATTTGGCGGCATTATTGGCGCAATAGTTGCAACGGTAGTTATGGTGCTGCTGGTTCAGGCTTATGGTCCAACGGCGTTTGGCACTCAAGGTAGTTTTGTTGCTGCTCAGGCATCGGTTGTAGCAACTATGATTTCTGGTATTCCGTCCATTCCTGCTTTCGTGATAGGCTTGGTAGCGGGTTTGATTCTTCACTGCGTGAAAGCACCTGCCATGATGATTGGCCTTGGAATTTATTTGCCATTCTATATGTCTTTCACGGCATTTTTGGGCGCTATGGCAAAGGTTGTATATGACGCAATTACGAAAGCTCGTCGTCGCAAAAAGCAAGAAGAAGGTCTTGATGATGAAGGTGCGCAAGTCTTGAAAAAGAAGCAAGATGAATCGGGTCTTGTGGTGGCTTCAGGTCTTCTTGGTGGCGAAAGTATCGTTGGTGTTTTAGTGGCACTTTCGGCGGTTGTGATGGGTATGGGGGCATGACGTTAGTTTGCGTTCGAGCTTAGTTCGCGCATGAGATTAGCTGTGTATGTTCGACCACAACTGTGCGTACCCAGATGTAACTATGTATATTCGGCGGTAATCAAAAAGCCCCAGATTCTTCAATGAATCTGGGGCTTTTGTTTTGAATTGAATGTGTAGGCGAAAATCAAAAAATCGAAAACTTTTAATCCGATTTCAGTTCCTTGACTTTTCTCTACAGTTCTACACGACCAAACTTTGCAAGGATTTCTGTTGCTGCAGTGCAGGATGGGCAATCGCACCATTTTGCACCAGCTTCCTTACGCTTGTGCTGATCGGCAAGACGCTTTGCGGCATCTTCTTCGCCAAATATTTCTTTAGCGGGTCCTTCAAGGAAAGCGATTACACCATCAATGGTTGTAGGGCGTCCTTCTAAGATATCAAGAAGGGTGGTGGTTGCTTTCTCAACCGCAGCATCGCTATTGTCGGTAGCAACTGCTTCTTTCCACGCGAGTGCAGCATCTTTCGTAACTTGAGTGCTGGTGTCTGCAGTGGACAGAATATCAACGCGTTCGGCAATGTAGTCCATAAGTTCTTTTTCCATGAGAGACCTTCGTTTTTAAATAGGGGCGTTTGGAATAGTAAGTATTCGAAATGTTAGGCATTTGGAATACTAATTTCTTACTATCGAAATTGTACTGTCAAAAAGTGTTATTGTTGACAAACTTTTGATTGATTTAAGGTACTTGACCTTTCCGTAGCGTCAACCTTCACAATGCCACCAGGAGGTGTTTATGGAACAAGAAATGCGTTTCTATAGCATTGGCGATATGGCAAAACTATCTGGAGTGAGTACGCGAACATTACGTTATTACGAAAGCGAAGAGCTTTTTAAACCAAAGCGTAATGAGGCAAATTATTAAGTGTATAACGAAAACGATGCAAAGCAATTAGCGCAAATACTTGCAATGCGTACTTGTGGTCTTTCTATAGCTGACATCAAAGGTATATTCGATAATTCTGGTAGTAGCTTATCCATTGCTCTCGAAAAACATCTTCAACATTTATTTGAGCAGAAAACACAGATAGAAGCTTTAATTGTCCGTTCTGAAGAGGCAATTAAGGCAATTGAGAGGATTTCGAATATGGAGTCAAAAAAAGCATTTGAAGAATTAAAAAAACAAGCGATTTTCGAAAATGAAAAAGAGTACGGACATGAAGCGCGTGCGCTCTATGGTGACGAAGTAATCGATGCGGCAAATGAACATCTTGAGGGTTTGTCTGAGGATGAGTGGGATGAAAAGCAAGCACTAGAAGAGCAAATAAAATCTCAACTTCAAAACGCTATGAAGATAGGGGATCCAAAAAGCACTGAGGCTAGGGAGCTTGCGCAAATGCATGCACGATGGATTTGCTTGCATTGGGGAGAAAACGCTTACAGTCGTGAAGTTCATTTGGGGTTAGCAAAAATGTATGCAGCGGATAAGCGTTTTATCGATTATTACGACCGTGCTGCGGGAAAGGGTGCAACAGAGTTTTTGGTAAAAGCACTCGAGGAGAATATCTAAAGAGACTCTCAGAATAGACAAATGTCCATTACTCAAGCAACAATCTGTTGCTTGAGTAATGGAGGAAAAAACCGAATACTATTCATATCGAATAGCTCTAATCTCTTAGGACAAAAAATGGCAGTAAAAGACGTTCTTCCTCTTCTGCGAAAAGAACGAGGTATCACACAAGAGGATCTTGCAAAGAAATTATTTATTACTCGTCAGGCAATCAGTCGTTGGGAAACGGGAGAAACTACGCCTGGGATTGATATGACAAAGCTTATTGCTCGTGAACTTGATGTTCCTATAACTGATTTGCTCGAGATGCCGGAAAATTATTGTCAAAGTTGTGGAATGATGTTTACGGGCCCCAACCAGCATGGGCACGAACTTGATGGTTCAGAAAATGAAGATTACTGTCGTTGGTGTTATGAACATGGTAAGTATACCTACGAAACAACCATGGAAGATATGATCGAAGAGTGCGCATCTCGTATGGCTGAATACATGGGATGGACTGTTGATGAAAGCGCTTCTCTGCTTGGAGCAGTACTTCCAACTTTGGAACGTTGGAAACAACAGCCTTAATATAGTGTGACGTAGAGAAGTGCAGCAAGTATATTCTTGATAATATATAGTCATTGATTAACCTCGAAACGAACAGGGAATACTCATGGCATATGACTTTAAGAAAGAATACAAGGACTTATATTTGCCGAAACAAAAGCCTATGTTCATCGATGTTCCAGCAATGACTTTTGTTGCTGTTGCGGGTGCAGGTAACCCTAATAAAGAGGGCGGTGCTTATCAGCAAGCAATGGGTTTACTTTACGGGTTTTCATACGCCGTGAAAATGTCCAAGATGGGTAGCTGGCAGCCAGATGGTTATTTTGATTATGTAGTCCCACCATTGGAAGGCTTGTGGTGGGCAGGTGCTGGTTCGTTTGATGGTGCGTCAATCGTGGATAAAAATGCGCTCTCATGGGTTTCTCTTATTCGTCAGCCTGATTTTGTTACGCGTGAAGTCTTTGATCGAATTTGTGAACAGCTTTCAGTAAAAAAGCCAGAGCTTTCTGCTGATTTGGAATTGGGTAAGCTTAGATTCTTACGTTTTTCGGAAGGCAAGTGCGCTCAAATAATGCATAAAGGATCTTATGATGACGAGCCTGAAACAATTGCAAAGCTTTCTGAGTTTATTGCATCAGAAGGAATGCAAACTGATATTGCGGAAGGTGGAGAATCGCCTGTGGGTCATAATGCATTTTGCGAGTTTGACACTGAAACTATCTTAGGAGCTCTCGATGTGGATGGAGACTGCCCGACGATTCGATTGCATCACGAAATATATCTAGGAGATCCTCGTCGTACAAAGCCAGAGAATTTAAAAACAGTGATACGCCATCCGATTAAGTAGGCTTTTGCTTTTTTTGAATGCGTATTCAGAAACAAAGTTGGGAAGGGATGTTTAAATGAACCTATCCAAAATCGATGAAAGGCTACTTTCTTATTCAGGAGCTACCAAAGCTTTTCACGAAAAGTGGGGCTGGATGGTTTATTGGGTTGGCGGTAAACAGTTTGCTTGTGAGTTCCAGGCTAAAACCACTGCTAAACTACCTTATGCGGGAAAGCATCTTCTTTCTTTGAAATGTGATCCCGAAAGAATAATTGAGTTGCGATCCGAATATCCTGAATCTATTTTTCCTGGTTATTATTCAGATGGACGAACATGGATATCTATTGATTTAGACACGGATCTTCCTGAAGATATTGTTTTTGATTTATGTAAAAGAGGTTATGAGTTAGTGTTTGCGACATTGCCCAAGAAAGTGCAAAACGAGTTAATGTCTATCTAGTCATCATCCAATGCTTTATTCATTTCGGTAAGTGCGCTTTCTTTTTCCTTTTCGGTTATTTCGTTGTCATCTGCTAATTCGTCTAAAGTTTCGCGGTAATAATCATACGGCGTAAGTCCTGTTTCATCTTGGATCGAAGGGTCTGCGCCATATGTGATAAGCACATTCACCATTTCAGGTGAAGAATAATGCGTTGAGGTTGCCATAATAAGCGCATATTCGGAGTCAGTTACATTTCCGTCTATGTCGTAGTCGATAAGTGGTTCGTTTAGATCAATCGCTAAATCCTTTTCTTGCGCATCAGCAAGGATGGTTTCAGCGCATTCAGCATCTCCGTAAATGATTGCCAATCTCAGTAGGTTTCGATAAGACTGTTGGCCTTCCAGTTCTAGATTCAAATCGTTTGAGTCTAGCGCTTGTGCTAAACGATCTGCGTCGTGCGATACGACTGCATTTGAGCAGTCGTTATAGTTGGTGGTCGTGCTTGATTGGTAGGTAGGAATAATTACTGATGCGGTTATAGGGATTATCACTAGCAGACTTAGGACGAACAAAACAATAGGGACCGCAATTAGACCACCAAGCTTTTTGCCTTGTCGATGCCGTGATGGTGTGCGCAGTGCAAAAACAATAGTGACAATAATGGCGGCTATAAACATTGCCGCTGCAACAAGGAAGGCGAGAGCGAAAAAGCCCATTGTGGCTAAAAGTACGAGCACGCTAATTCCGCCCATAGAGTCTCCTTACATCACTTTTGACTGATTATAAAAGAGTGTGAACGTTTAAGAGCAGTTCCAGTGCATTTCGTATTCAATTGCGCCTGTGGCTTCATCAAGATTTTCCGAATATACGGCAAAACCTTCGCGAAGGTAAAAGGATACGGCGCGTTCGTTTTGCTTGTAAACATGCAGGCTAAGATGCTGTTTTTGTTGTTTTACGAAATCGAGCAATTGCTTACCAATACCTTTGGAACGAGCGTCTTCTCTAATGAAAAGTCCCGCAATATAGTTATCTTGTAGTCCAATAAATCCAGCGATACTGTTACTCTCTGTGACGTTTTCATAAACGTACACTTCAGCTTCAGAAATAAGCGAGCGTACTAAGTCGTAGTTATGTGTCCAGTAGCGTTCTGGGATGAATTCATGGGCTTGGATATTACCTTCAAGCCAAATATCCATAATGGAATCTATATCTTCAGCGGAGAATATGCGGATCACAATCAACCCTTTCTGAATTCAAATACATTTGGAATATAGGTGAGTTCAGGGTGATAGTCTACCGAAAGTTTTTTCAGGCTTCCAAATACCCACCTTGCTTATGGATGGGAGTCTATATGATAAGATTCGAGAAGAAATACCAGCCTATTAGGCTGTTTTCTATCTCCCTTGTTTAATATTGATAGCATTCCTGGCGACTAATTTGCGCACTGGATAACGCTTTCGTTTAAGTAGCGAATAGGTAAAGAGTTCTCATGACTGATAAAGAAAAACCCAATTCTCAATCTAATGACCGATGTGCGGTTGAGCTTTGGCGTAGCAATTGGATATACATGGCGGCAGAACATGAGATCAGCGGTTTTTCTCACACAGGTGTATCTGATGAGGCTTTATATGAGACGCTTGTTGAATTGATATCGGGCGGGGCAGTAACATATGACGATATTGCTGCAGATCCCGATAAGTATTTCAAGTATTCATTGGACTATACGTTTGTCGAGGACACCATTGCTCCTACGGTAGTGGTTAAGGATGTTCCACCTGCAGGATAACTGCATAGAGTGATTGGCGGTTAAAGTTTAGAATCGTACGCGCGCTTTGATAGACGAATTGCATACGTTGGTTTAAGTTAAGTTTTGGTTTAAGTGGCGGGCGTGGTGTGTGCAGTGTGCGCGGTGTGGAGATTCGAAAAAGTAATGCTTGCTTGAACTTATCTACGCAATAGGGCGAGTCCACTCGGACAATCCTTTTTTGCGGCGATTTGCACGACGGCCGCACATGTTGGCAACGCAACCTTGCATGCCGTAGGGGACATGATCTAAATCTTCTATGTTTTCAGGTAGGTAGCTTACTAGGCTCAAGGGGGCTGTTTGCTCAATAACTTCTGGCAGAAGTCCTGGTACTGCTTCAAACCCGTATACCTTAATACCGTCGCTTATGAGTTTCGATTCGTAGGCGCTTACAGGTTCATTAGGGTACATCGTGCGAACATCATCGGAGTTCCATTTCAGTTCATATCCTGCCAATTCTAGTTGCGTAAGAGAAAAATCGCGCAAAGGGAAGCTGTCGGTGCGGAGGCGAATCGAAGCATTTGGAGCCAGAATTTCACGATAGGTTAGCAATCTATCGAGATATGTCAGACGCAGATGTGCTCTTTTCTTTTTCGGGAATGGCGTAGGGAAGTTCAAAAGAATGCCGTCTAATTCCTGATGCGCAAACAACGTAGTAAGGTCGGGATCGTCCGCGCACATAAATACTGCGTTGGTTACGTTGTGCTCAAGGGCATGTTCGGCACCACGTATCATGCATATCTCTTCGATATCAAGTCCAACAAAAAGCGTTTCAGGATGAAGCTTCGCAAGAGCAACTGTGTATTCACCTTTTCCGCAACCAAGATCAAGGATTACCTTTTTGTAGAGAGTATTTGTGCGAGCTGTTTCGGTTTTGTGAGTGTTGAGGCAATCTGTTTCGGGGTTGTTTTCGGTGCGAGTTTCGATGCAGCTTTCGGTGGAATTCTTGGCGGTATTTTGTGCCGTATAGGTGGCGTCATTTTCGCTGTAGTTTCGTGGCGCATCGTTCGCACTATTGTTAGTGGTGTTTTTGCCGCCATTTTCACGGGGATGTTGAGGACCGTTTGCTTTAGTCTGGTATGACTCTATAGCTGCATCGATTATTTCATCTAAGTTTTCGGGCTTTTCAGGTGCCCATGAATGCCATGAACCACGCCAATGTTCTGGATTGAATTCAATAGCTTGCGCGCACGTGGTGAGACGTTCTTTTAAAGAAAAGCTTTTTGAAAGACGTGATCGCGGGGTGCGCACAAGTTTCTCCTTACGTTGTTGGACATAAAAAAGATCGGGTTTGATAATAGCTAATTTTGACGACGGTAGACAGAAAAAGGCTGCTCTTAGAATTACGGTTACTGGAGGTCCTGGCAATATGCCGATAGGACCCAATAGAAAAGGCTGCTAGCAAATACGATTACGAGCAGCCTTGTACTATTGCTGATTTACGAGTGATTGTTGTTTAGTTTTGCTGATCAAGCCAGTTGATGAGTGTTTCTTCTACGTCGAACTTGATGTCGTCGTAGTTGTGAATTTCGTGGCGATAACCCGAATACAGCTTCGTAATAACATCTTCGTGACCAGTATCGATCAGCCAATTGGCAACCTGATATACGCCTTCACCAAAGTTACCAACAGGGTCCTGATCGCCAGCAATTAACAGGATGGGCAACTTTTGAGGAACCTTATTGGCCCAATCTTCGCCTTCAATACAAAGCATCATGTCGATAAAGTCACGAAGGCTGATGTTGTGAGTGGGATGCGTAAAAGCATCAAAGGGATCTTCAGCATGATCCTTCTGAACATAAGGATCATGACAGATCCATTCGTTGCCAAGCGTTGCGCCTTCTGAGCAGCGAGCAAACATCCAACCCATCAATTCATTTACGAAAGCAGGATCGGAATCATGGGCGCCACCTGCTTCAACAACTTGGTCGAGCTTAGCGCGAACTTCATGGGTGTTCTTAAAGATGCCAGGTGTGCCGCAATAAATTGCGCCAGCCAATTCTTCGCCGTATTTGGCGGAGAAATCACGAGCAATCATGGAGCCCATGGAATGACCAAACATGAAGTAGGGAAGATTAGGGTACTTTTCGCACACCAAGTCTTTGAAGAGCTTTTCATCTTCCATCATAGTGTGAGGGCCAGCATCGCCCCAGTCGCCCCAGGTGTCGTTTGCGATAGCGGTTGCGCCGTGACCAACGTGATCATCTGCTGCGACGATGTAACCCGCGTCCATCAGAGCAACAATCATGTGGAAATAGCGGCGAGAATGTTCGCCAAAGCCATGTATCAGCTGCACAATGCCTTCTGGTTCGGTGGCAGGCACGTAAATCCAGCCTGTTACCTGGTCACGTCCATTAGATGAGGAGAATGTAAGTTCGTGAAGCATAGCCGTCCCTTCCCTTGGGTGTGTATGTTTAGGTACACACTCGCTTACCTTATGATTTATATTAGCAGCTAGATTAGAAGATGAAAGTGCGAAACAGGGTAGATGCGGTGCCGCGTATGGCAAAGCAGTGCGGACACGGAGCCTATAAATCTTGAATGATAGGAGTCAGTATGTCTTTTCTTGATGAAAACGACAACGGCATTATTGATGCTGACAAAGCGGGTAAGGCGCTTTGGGCAGCCGATGAATATGACTCTATTCCTACTGAAGGCGGTTGTACGTGTCGGTCTATTGTGATTGCTGTTGTTGTGTTGCTAATTGGTGTCGTACTTTTTGTCGAGATTGTTAGTTTTCTGAGCTAACTAAATTGCGCGATAAATTGTCGGAATCAGTGTAAGGAACTGCGTGATAAATTGGCTAAGTCTGAGTAGTTTAGAGTTCCATCTCGTCATAAGTGATGCCGTATTCGGTTTTCTTCTGGCAAAAAATGCGGTTTAGGAAATAATTATCAATTCATGTGTCTTGTCAGTTGAATATACGGTAGTATGTTTGCTTGATTTCTTCTTGAGGAAAAGGCGAAGCATGGATTGGAGAAGCAAGAAATAATGAACATTTCACAAAGGCTCGAACGTCTTCCTATGACACCTACCATGAACAAGATCCTCTTAATAGTTGGCATTGGTTGGCTATTTGATGCTATGGATCAAGGTATGGTCTCAGGTGTTTTGGCAGCAGTGGGCAGCGATTGGGTTTTATCTCCCTTACAGCAGAGCATGCTGGCAAGTGCGGGCACCTTTGGCATGATTATTGGTGCGGCATTTTCGGGCATCGCTTCAGATAAGTGGGGTCGTCGTAAGGTAATTCTGTTCACCTTGCTCATGTATAGTGTAGGAAGTTTTCTTTGCGGCGTTTCTGCTAATTTCACCATGCTTGTTGTGTGCCGCTTTATTACTGGTCTTGGTCTAGGCGGCGAATTGCCAGCTGCATCAACTTTGGTAAGCGAGTTTTCCCCCATTAAATATCGTGGTAGAAATGTAGTTCTTTTGGAAAGCTTCTGGGCATGGGGCTGGATTATTGCAGCGCTCGTTGCGTACTTGCTTATTCCTGTGTATGGCTGGCGTATAGCCTTTTTGGTTGGAGCTGTTCCAGCTTTATTTGCTGCGGTACTGCGCATTATGGTCCCGGAGTCTCCAAGATATCTTGATTTGGTCGGTAAGCATAAACAGGCTGATGAGATTGTTACCAAAATGGAAGCAGAGGCAGATATCGTTGTTCCCGACAATAAAAAGACACAGTTGAGTGCAATCAAAACTTCTGCGTGGAAATCCTTTTCTCAGTTGTGGTCAAAAAACAATCTTCGTGCCACGTTAGTTTTGTGGGTTATTTGGTTTGGTATTAATTTTGGTTACTACGGTTTTGTTTTGTGGACGCCAAGCTTGCTGGTAGCTCAGGGATTTTCCTTGGTGCAAAGCTTTGGTTTTACGGTAATCATGTGTTTGGCTCAGCTTCCCGGCTACTTTAGTGCGGCATGGCTTATTGAGCGAATTGGTAGAAAGAAAGTTCTTATTGCTTACTTTGCAGGTACGGCATTTGCTGCATGGCTGTTTGGTCATGCGGGATCGGAAATGGCAGTATTAGCAACGGGTTGCTTGCTTTATTTCTTTGCTCTTGGTGCTTGGGGTTGCGTGTATTCCTATACGCCCGAG
>URVA01000043.1 GCA_900551155.1 uncultured Eggerthella sp.
GGGCGCGGTATTGAATGCGGCAGCTGAGCTAGTAGAGGTAGAACCACCTGCACGACCTCCGCTTTTGTGTCCAGGATGCCCTCATCGCGGTTCTTTCTATGCGACCAAAGCAACCTTCGATCGCGGCAGCAAGGGAATTTTCTGCGGAGATATTGGGTGCTACACACTTGGCAATGCTAAGCCTCTTGATGCGGTAGATACCTGTTTATGTATGGGTGCGGACATCACCATCGCTCAAGGCTTTAGTATTGTTGAGCCCAACAAGAAAGCCCTTGCTTTCATTGGCGATTCAACCTTTTTTGCAAGTGGCATGACGGGTGTGGCAAATGCGGTATACAACCAGCATGACATTACCATTGTGGTTTTGGATAATGCCACCACCGCGATGACCGGTTCGCAACCTCATCCTGGAACTGGGGTTACCCTTATGGGACCAAAGAGCGAACCAATTTCTATCGAAAAGGTTTTACGGGCGCTGGGCGTGTCGGTTATCACCCATGCTAATCCGTTGCACTTAGACGATGCGATCAAGGCAGCAAAAGAAGCCATTGCCTACGATGGTCCTTCGGCAATTATTTACGAATCGCCCTGCATTAAATTGATTAAGCCAAGCAAGCCTGTTGAAGTAGATTTAGAAGCATGCACCAACTGCGGACGTTGTGTCTTAAAGTTGGGTTGTCCTGCTCTTTCTTGGGATGCCGAAAATCGCCATCCTGTTGTTGATGCTTCGCTTTGTAATGGTTGCGGTCTGTGCACCTATGTATGCAATGACGGCGCTTTAATATGCAGGGAACTTAATGAAGGTGCCTTGCAGCAACCACGCGCTTTGCAGCAATCAGATAAGTTGCAATGTCCAGATGGTAATGTTTCTTCTGTTGGCAACGCTTCTTGCGAGGAGGTTAGCAATGATTAATATTTCTCTCGCGGGAATTGGTGGCCAGGGTAGTGTCCTGGCTGCAAAAATACTTGCAGAAACCGCACGCTCTAAGGGTTGGCAGGTACGCACTGCTGAAACAACAGGAATGGCCCAGCGTGGTGGTAATGTTATGAGCCATGTTCGCATGGGGGATAAGGGTGAAGAAGTATTTTCCCCTCTTCCTGCTCAAGGATCGGATGATCTTATTATTGCGCTTGAGCCAGGGGAAGGATTGCGTGCTTTGTCTCTCTTAAAGCCTCAAGGGGTGCTTGTTACTGCAGCTTCAGGGGTGGCGCCTGTTGTTTCAAGCTTTAAGACACAGCCCTACATTCCACAGGATATGATTGCTCGCTTGCAACAGAGCGATGCCCATGTTGTTGTGGTTGATGATGAAGCACTTTGCACGAAGTTGGGGTCTCGTAAGGCATTGAATATCATTATGCTTGCTTCAGCTTTGTCTGCAGTAAATGATCCTTGTAATAACAATGCATTATGCGGAAAAATCACTCTGCACGATATGCGCGAGATAATTCCTTCGTGCGTTAAAGAGCGTTTTGTGCCCCTTAATCTTGCTGCTATTGATTTAGTGGAACAAAATGCATAATACTTTACTAAACTAAAGAGCATATCGGTTCCGTCCTGAAAGCTAGACGAAAGGCTGCGCAATGGAGCTTACAACTGAACAGTTTGATGTATTAAAGGAAGAATTCAAAACACTGAAGGACCGCTCGCCTTTTTATGTCAAGAAGTTTGAGGGCATTGATCTGAGTGATGTACAGACACAAGAAGATTTTGAAAAGCTTCCTTTTTCGGAAAAGGCAGACTTGCGCGATGTGTATCCTTTGGGGTTAGCTGCCGTTCCAGAAGAAAAAATTGTACGCGTACATTCTTCTTCGGGAACCACCGGTATTCCTGTTGTTATTCCTTACACTCAAAAAGACGTTACCGATTGGGCTATTCAGTTTGCGCGTTGTTATGAGGTAGCAGGAATTACCAATAAAGATCGTATTCACATTACGCCTGGTTATGGCCTATGGACAGCAGGCATTGGTTTTCAGTTGGGTGCTGAACGTTTAGGCGCGATGGCTGTCCCTCTGGGTCCTGGTAATACTGAAAAGCAGCTTCGCATGATGGAAGATCTTCAGTCGACGGTGCTGTGTGCTACCAGCTCTTATGCATTGTTGCTTGCAGAAGAAATTGCTAAACGCGGTATTCGCGATAAGCTTTCGCTGCGCAAGGGTGTTATTGGTTCAGAACGCTGGAGCGAAAAAATGCGCCATCGTATTGAACATGAATTAGGTATTGAGATTTTCGATATTTACGGTCTTACCGAAGTGTATGGCCCAGGCATTGGTATTTCTTGTCATGAACACAATGGCATGCATATTTGGAGCGACTATGTATATGCAGAAATCGTAGATCCAAAAACTGGCAAGCCATTGCCTGATGGTGAAATTGGCGAATTGGTTCTTACTACGCTGCGCAAAGAGGGAGCTCCTCTTGTTCGTTATCGCACCCACGACCTGACGCGTATTATTCCTGGTGATTGCGCTTGCGGTTTAAAGCATCCTCGTATTGATACGTTAGTTGGTCGTACCGACGATATGTTCAAGGTCAAGGGTGTTAATATGTTCCCTGCTCAGGTTGAAGAAGTAATTGCGGCAACGTCAGGTACTTCTTCGGAATATCAGGTAATGATTGAACATATTATGGGCCGCGATGTATTGACTGTTCTTTTCGAAACGGAATTAACGGGCGATGCACTCAAGCATTGCGAATCCGAATTGGAACTTATTTTTAAGGCTAAGATTGGCTGTACTCCCGATGCGAAGGGTGTGCCGCTGGGTGAACTACCTCGTTCGGAAAAGAAAACCCAGCGCATCTTCGACAGCCGTTATTAAGCAGTATTGGTTTGCGCCGACCCTTGAATTCATAAGATATTAGTGAAGTGCTCGTAGTAAATACGGGCACTTTTATTCTCAAAACACGTTCAGCGATGCATAGATGCCGTTTGAGATTCGAAAGAGCATCGGTAGCACTATAGTATGATAAAGTGCATCCAGTGATTTTCGAATGTGAACATAGCAAGGCGGTTCAGCGTATTAACACGATGGTTCAACATCGTGCTGAACAGTGTGTTCGCGGTTTAGTTTTTTCTGATTCATATACCTATCGATATCTATAGCACACGGTTTTCGCCGGTGCTTTTTTATTGCATCGTGCAAGAAGGTCGTGTGCGCCTCCATCTATTGCTTTCATTGTAAAGCTCGTTAGTGAATTGCTCTTATTAAGCTGCTATTTCTAGTTGCTCAGAGCGATTTTAAGGTAGATCCGTAATACGAGGAGATATATTCATGGTGATAAAGATAGGTATTATTGTCATCTTTATATGTGTTGTGATTGCTATAGGAATATATGCGCGCAAGCATACAAAAAGCGTTGATGGCTTTGTGCTTGGTGGGAGAAGTGTTGGTCCTTGGCTTTCCGCATTCGCGTTCGGAACAAGCTACTTTTCGGCAGTTATTTTTATTGGTTATGCTGGTCAGTTTGGCTGGAAGTATGGGCTATCTGCTTTTTGGATCGGAGTAGGTAATGCGCTTTTAGGCTCGCTTCTAGCATGGTGGGTTCTTGGTCCGCGAACACGTGAAATAACCCAGCGCTTAAAAGCAACCACTATGCCCGAATTCTTCGGAAAGCGCTATCACTCTAAAGCGCTGCGCATAGCTTCGGCTGCTATTATTTTTGTTTTCCTCATTCCTTATACGGCAAGTGTTTACAATGGTCTTTCTCGTTTATTTGAAATGGCGTTTGGTCTTCCTTATGAAGTATGCATTGTTGGCATGGCTGTTGTTACCTGCATCTATGTTGTATTGGGTGGATACATGGCAACAGTACTGAACGATTTTGTTCAGGGTATTGTTATGCTTATTGGCATTGTTGCGGTAATCGCAGCAGTCCTTGCAGGACAGGGCGGATTTAGCGAAGCAATTATTTCGTTGTCGCAAATTCCTGCCGAAGGAACGAGCCTCAACGGTGCTTTTGTGTCAATGTTTGGTCCCGATCTGTTCAATTTGCTTGGCGTTGTTATTCTGACTTCGCTTGGAACGTGGGGATTGCCTCAAATGGTATCCAAGTTCTATGCCATTAAATCTGGTCCCGCTATTAAACAGGGTGCCATTATCTCTACCGTGTTTGCTTTCGTGGTAGCAGGCGGTAGCTATTTCTTGGGTGGTTTTGCTCGCTTGTTTGGGGACGAAATTGCCTTTAGCGCGCAAGGAACACCAATTTATGACTCTATTATTCCCACCATGCTCAGTGGATTGCCTGACATTCTGCTTGGTATTGTGGTTGTTCTAGTGCTTTCGGCATCTATGTCTACCTTGTCTTCGTTGGTTTTGACTTCTTCATCATCACTTACTCTTGATCTGCTGAAAGGCAACGTAATTAAGTCAATGGACGACAAAGGACAGATCGTTTGGATGCGTGGTTTGATTGCGGTGTTCGTTATTATTTCTGCGGTTTTAGCGCTCATTCAATACACGTCCACGATTACCTTCATTGCACAGTTGATGAGTATTTCTTGGGGTGCTTTGGCAGGCGCCTTCCTAGGGCCGCTTTTGTGGGGATTGTTCAGTGGTCGTATTTCAAAAGCAGCAGTTTGGGCAAGTTTTATTGTTGGTGTGGGACTGACGGTATCAAATATGTTTTTAGGCTTTATCGATTCACCTATTAACTGCGGTGCCCTTGCTATGCTTTTGTCGTTAGCAATTGTTCCTTTGGTAAGCTTGGTTACCCCTGCAGTACCATTCCAGGTGAAGCCTCCTACGCGTGAAGGTGCTATCGATCGAGAAATTGAGCGCGAATTACGAGCAGAAGCTGAAGCTGCACGTGGATAGCGCATCGCGGTATAGAATAGGTACTAAACAATTTTGATGCCGTTTGAAATTAATAAAGTGGCAAGGAGTTTCATACGTGATGCAAAACGAAAGAACAGCAGGTAAGAAGCGTACTGCGCAATCTTGTCTTTCTTCTATAGGTGCGCTGTTGTTGATGTTTGTTGTTGCGCTTGGACTTTCAGGGTGTGCTGCAAACTCTTCCGAGCAAACCGAAGAAAATGTGGGCGCTGTTGAACAGCTTGAAGTTAACGATAAAGGTGTTGATGAAGGCTCTGCAAATTCCGAAGACTCCGTAAGCACTGAAGATGAAACATCAAAAGAAGATTCAGTGGCAGATGCTGAAGCTCTTCGAGCAGAACTTGATATTACTGAAGACTATCGCGATAGCTTTGTTCATGGAGAAAAAGGTTCTGAATATCAGAAATATATTGTTTTGCATGACACAGAAGGCGATGGCGACGCATCAAGTGTTATCGACTATTGGGATGGCAATGGTGCTGGCGTTGCGGCGCATTTTGTTGTTAACAAGGATGGCAGCATCGTGCAATGTGTTCCGCTTGACTCCATTACCCATCATGCGGGCTTTGGCGATACGGGTCATAACGAAAAGTATGGCGTAGAGGACGAATCCCGCGATGACAAGGAAGGCACCACTTCGATTGGTTCAGATTTTGCCGATTATGGCATGAATTCCTATTCAGTTGGTATCGAAATGGTGCATGTGGGCGGATCGGGTGATTATCCGCAAGCGCAACTTGAAGCACTCGATGGACTCATTGCTTATATTGATGCTTACTATGGTTTTGAAAGTACGATTATCGATCACAAAGCATGGCGTTCGGGAAACTCTGACACTTCAGCAGAGTTTGCGGAATACTTTGAGAACTACAAAGACCATCGTACGCATGATTAAGTAAGTCTTTGAAAAAGCTTCGGAAAATAGCCTAACGATTAAGGGCGTGAAACAGGTTAATGTTTCACGCCCTTTGCATGTCGAGATGTTTTGTAACACCAAAATGATTTAGCAGCAGCCTTTTTGTCCTTCGCGAATAATCATGTTCAAACGAAGGTTCAAGCCCAGCTCTTTTTGAACCAGATTAAAGGCAGCGTCAATTGCTTTGTCCATGTCGTAATACTTGTAGCCACCTAAACGACCAGCGAATACAACATTACCTTCTTGCTTTGCCAGCTCAACATATTTTTCGTAGAGAGCAGTGTTGCGTTCATCGTTGATGGGGTAGTAGGGCTCATCGCCTGGTTTCCAATCTGCGGGATATTCACGCGTAATAATGGAAACTGGAATGTCGTTGCCATAAGCATCTTTACCAAATTCGAAATGCTTATGTTCAATAATGCGCGTCCAAGGTACTTCATGAGAAGTGTAATTAACCACAGCGTTGCCTTGCCAGTTTTCACATTCGACCAGTTCAGACTCGAAGCGAAGTGAGCGATATTCAAGCGTGCCCAATTTGAAGTCGAAGTATTCATCGATGGGACCACAATAAATAATGCGATCAGCAATATCTTTGTGCTCGGCAATAAAGTCGCGATATTCCGTGTTGAGTAAAATTTCGGCACCATGGAACATGCGCTCAACCATAGCGGTGTAACCACCGATAGGGATGCCTTGCCAACGATCGTTGAAGTAATTGTTGTCATAGATAAAGCGAACAGGTAGACGCTTAATAATAGATGCAGGAAGATCTTTGCAGTCACGGCCCCATTGCTTTTCGGTGTATTCTTTGACAAGCTTTTCGAAAATGTCGCGGCCAACCAAAGAGAGCGCCTGCTCTTCTAAATTCTTTGGCTCAGTAATGCCTTCTGCGGCGATTTGCTCTTCTATTTTTGCGCGTGCTTCATCGGGAGTGCAAACGCCCCACATTTTTGAGAAGGTATTCATGTTGAAGGGCATGTTATACAATTCGTCATGATAGCGAGCAACAGGTGAATTGACATAGTTGTTGAACTCGGCGAATTGATTTACGTAGTCCCAAACAGGCTTAATCGAGGTATGGAAAATATGAGCGCCATATTTGTGAACATTGATGCCGTGCTCTGAAGAGGTGTAAATATTGCCTGCAATATGATTGCGGCGATCAATCACCAAGCAGCTTTTTCCTCGGTGAGTTGCTTCGTGAGCAAACACAGCAGCAGTGATGCCTGCGCCAACGATAAGGTAATCGTAATGTTCTTGCTGCATAAAGGTACCTTTCTCTGCCTTTATTTGTGAACGTATATAAACAAAAGATTTGCTTAGTACTTGTGAGCAACCTTGTTAGATTGCGCGCACGCTTTATTCTAATTGATTTATGGATGTTCCCAAAAAATAAGAGCGAAGCAGGCTAACTGCTTCGCTCTTGCATTAGATAAAGCCAATTGAGCAATGCGCTCAAAAATTCGTTTCTAGTCCTGCTTTACTACCAGTACGTCGCAACGCAGATTACGGATCAGGTACGTAGAAACACTGCCTACAAATACATAGGTGATGTTAGACAGACCGCGCTCACCGCAAACAACGATGTCGGGCTCGAAGGGCTTGATCATTAAGTTATGAATGGTTTCCTGAATGCGGCCAACCTTAACAACTACTTCAATAGAAGGAATGTCTGGATTGTTGCGAGCGTCCTTCAAAATGTCGCCCAAAGAATCCTCTAAGCGATTTTGGATGGTTTGAGCTAGTTCTTGATAGTCAGTTCCGGTTAGAGAATCTGGAACTGAATCGATAACATGACCAAGCATTAGTTCAGCATGATTTAGGGCAGCAATCTGAATAGCGCGCTGAGCTACTTCTTCTTGGGTGCTGCCTCCGTCGAGCGCGGCAAATACACGTTTGTATTGCTTCATGGTAATCGCCCCTCTTTCTCCTGGGAAGTTTCAGGATACCTATTTCAGGGCTCCCAACTGCCCTGATTATTATCTGCTCTTATTCTATCATCGTTTCTTTTGTGGAGGGAATAAAGAACAAAGAGCCGTAGGTCTTTTGTTAAGGAATTTTGGTGCGGTCTGTACGATTTTGGTTTCTATTGGATGAAGTAATTAATAACGTTAAACTAGATAAGCTTACGTATAATGAGTGGTGCATTATTAGAAGTGCTGCATAAATGAAACGCCTTTGGAGGGAGTCCGTTCATGGCAGACAAAGTCGCTGTATTGATACCTTGCTATAACGAGGCAATTACTATTGGAAAAGTAATTGACGACTTTAAGCGCGTGTTGCCAGATGCTGATATCTATGTGTATGACAACAACTCCAAAGACGACACCTCTAAAATTGCTCGTGAACATGGCGCTATTGTTCGTTTTGAAGGGCGCCAAGGCAAGGGTAACGTTGTTCGCAGTATGTTCCGTGATATTGAAGCGGACTATTACATCATGGTGGATGGCGATGACACCTATCCTGCAGAAGCTGCACCAGAATTATTGAAGCCTTTGATGAACGACGAGGCCGACATGACCGTAGGGGATCGTTTATCAAACGGTTCTTATGGCGAAGAAAATGATCGCGCTTTCCATGGTTTTGGTAACAACTTAGTACGCTGGCTTATCAAGACCATTTATGGCTATGCCTTTGAAGATGTTATGACGGGGTATCGCGCTTTTAATAGGGTATTTGTTAAAACAATGCCTGTGCTCTCTGAAGGCTTTCAGATTGAAACAGAAATCTCAATTCATGCCGTTGATAAGCGTTGGCGTATCGTAGATGTACCCATTGATTATCGCGATCGTCCTGAAGGAAGCTATTCGAAGCTTTCCACCTTTGGCGATGGGGCAAAGGTACTAAAGGCTATTACGGCGCTGTTTAAAGATTATCGTCCACTGGCTTTCTTTGGTTGGTTGGCACTGCTGCTTATTATTTTGGCTGCTATTGCGGCAATTCCTATTCTTTTGGAATACGCTCAAACTGGTCTGGTTCCTCGCATTCCTACCATGTTGGCTTCAATTGCTCTGGCAGGATGTGCGGCGCTTTCGTTTGCGACGGGCTTGGTGCTTGATACGGTTGCAAACAGTAATCGTCGTCAGTGGGAATTGGATGTGTATAAAGCAAACGGCAGCTTCTACGGGAAAAAGTAACGCAGTATTCAGAGCTCACTTCGTTGAATCGGTATAGCTTTTCTTTATACGGGAAACCACCCGTTCATTTACAACGTCGTTTATAGTGGGGTGATCCGCTTGTTGCAGAACGCATAAAAAAGGCTTCGCGCGAGGCGAAGCCTTTTTGTGTAGTAGCGAATCGGGAAGCGTGATAACTGCCCTGTCCCTTTGCCGCGGTTATACCATGAACTTATACACTGCCTGGGTGTAGGCTACAGGATCGTCGATTGGCAAGCCTTCGGTGATTAATGCCTGATCATACAGAACACGAGCGTATGATTTAACCTTGTCGTCATCCTTTTCCTCGAAGGCCTTTTGGAGTGCCTTAAAGACAGGATGCTGAGCATTGAGCTCAAGAACACGGTCGCTCTTAACCTGTTCGCCGTCAGGGCCTGTTGCCAAAATCTTTTCCATTTCAAGAGTGATAGGACCTTCGGCGGTTACGCATGAAGGCGTATCGGAAAGGCGGGAAGAAACAGCAACGCGTTTTACCTTGCCATCAAGAGCGTCCTTCATAGCGTTGAACAGATCCTCGTTTTCTTTAGTGATGGCTTCTGCTGCGCTCTTTTCGTCTTCAGTTTCCAGCCCTAGGTCGCCGCCAGCAACATTCTTAAACTGCTTTTCTTCGTATTCGCCCATCGACATGAGGCAGAATTCATCAACGTCCTGTGGGCAAAGCAAAACATCAAAGCCCTTACCCAAGATGGTGTTAACAATAGGACGATGTGCCAGACGATCAACGGATTCGCCTGCTGCATAGAAGATGGACTTTTGGTCTTCAGGCATTGCCTCGAGATATTCCTTAAGGGTGATCATCTTCTTCTGCTTTGCAGAATAGTACAGAAGAAGATCGGCTAACGTATCCTTCTTCATGCCGTAGCTAGAATAGATGCCATATTTTAAGTTGCGACCGAAGTTCTCAAAGAATTTTTCGTATGTTTCGCGGTCGTTGTCACGCATTTTGCCAAGTTCGCTGGTGATCTTCTTTTCAAGCTTGTTTGCAATAGCGCGCAGCTGGCTGTTGTGTTGCAGTGTTTCGCGCGAAATGTTCAGGGTAAGATCCTGGCTGTCAACAACGCCGCGAACAAAGCTGTAATAGTCAGGCAAAAGCTCAGCGCACTTTTCCTGAATAAGAACATTAGAGCTATAGAGTGCCAATCCCTTTTCGTAGTCTTTGCTGTAGAAGTCATAAGGCGTGCGGCTTGGAATAAAGAGCAGTGCATCATAGCTCAGTGCACCTTCAGCATGAACCGAAATAGAGGTAATGGGATCGAAGAAGTCATGGAAATCAGTCTTGTAGAAGTTGTTGTATTCTTCTTCGGTTACTTCTGATTTGCGGCGCTTCCAAATAGGAATCATTGAGTTGATGGTTTGGATTTCGCGAACTGTTTCGAATTCGGGAGTGTAATCTTCTCCTGCGTCTTCAGGTTTAGGCAGCGGTTTGCGAGTTTCGATTTCCATACGAATGGGGTAGCGCACGTAGTTGCTATATTGCTTGATGAGCGCCTGCAGTTCGTACTGATCAAGGAACGTATCGTAGTCTTCTTCTTCGGTATTGTCTTTTAGGAACAATACGATAGTGGTGCCGTGATCGCCATGAAGGCCAGCTGCCTGCTCTTCACTTGCCTGTTCGATGGTGTAGCCTTCAATGCCGTCGCTTTCCCATACCCAGGTTTCGTCGCTATTGTAAGCGCGAGAAATAACCATGACGCGTTTGGATACCATGAAAGAAGAATAGAAGCCAACGCCAAATTGGCCAATAATATCAAGATCTTCGCCCTGTGCCTCGGCGTTGTCAGTCTTGAACTCAAGGCTACCCGAGTGAGCAATGGTGCCCAGGTTGGTTTCCAGTTCGTCCTTGGTCATACCGATGCCGTTGTCGGACACGGTGACCGTGCGCT
>URVA01000044.1 GCA_900551155.1 uncultured Eggerthella sp.
TCTGCTTTTAATCAAGCTTGTTGTCTTTTTGGTCGAATTCATTCGTCTGCGTTAACCGATTCTTCTGCTCATGTTTTGAATATGCAATTTCCTCCTCCTAGTGGTGATCCGATTTTTGCTGCGGGGAAGAGTAGTGCGGTAAACGGCTCATTGGATACTATTAGACATAATGCTGGATTTAGCACCGCTAATGACTTAATGTGTGGCACTTTAAGTGGTGCTGTGACTGACACTGGATACAGTACTTCAAATGGCGCTGAGAGGGACATTTCACGTAGTATGGGACGCCGAGGGGCCAGCGGAATCAAAACCAGCACGATCAAAACATCATTTAAAGATGCGCTTACGAAGGTGCAGGATGTATTTGCTTCTATCCCTTTGTGGGTAGGGGTGATTTGGAATGTTTTCTTAATCTTATTATTAGTACTCGTTTTAGCTGGATGTATTTCTTCTATGCTCGATCCTTCTGGTTCGGGTTTAGAAGCCTATCCATTGTGGTATAGAGCCTTTGGTTGTATGGGTTTTGTCGGTATAAGTTGGATGTCATTTACCTATGTTTTATTCGATAAGCGCTTGCTGTTTAGAAAGTTTCCTCGAATAAAGAGATTTTCATTTCCGATGCGAATCCTTATTTTTGCAATTGGGGTTCCTTGTGCTTTGGCACTGATATTTGTATTTTTAACCTTGTTGATAACGCCGCCAGTAGTAACCTGGGCGTAAGATCACTCGAGAGGATGTCGCTCTTGGTGTAGGTCCGCCTGGTTGAAAGCGTGATTTTATCAGAAATAATTTTGTGAACATCCTTTACAGCGTTAAAGAGAATGGTATTATATACAAGCTGTTTTCAAGAGAAGCGCATAGCTTCCACCTGGTTCGGCGCATGATTGTAGCTGATGGGTTATATGAATAAGTTCTCGATAATTCGAGTATTCGTGTGGCCTGCAATCGTGTGATGTGCAGGTTTTTTTATGCAGCAGGTTATTTGAGTTTGTGCATGGTAGCACCGGATCGATGGAAGAAGGAGGTGGGCACCATAGCAGCTCAGGAACCAAGGCTCAATGAAGCCATTAAGGTTAAGGAATGCCGTTTGATTGCCTACGACGGATCCCAATTGGGAATTTTTCCTATTGAGCAGGCTCAGCGCATCGCCGATAACGAGGGTTACGATCTGGTAGAGATCGCACCTCAGGCAAAGCCACCTGTTTGCCGCATTATGGACTATGGCAAGTTTAAGTATGACCAGGCCATTAAGGCAAAGCAGGCTCGCAAGAATCAGAGCAAGATTGAAACTAAAGAAATGAAGTTTCGCCCCAAAATTGATATTGGGGATTACACCACCAAGAAGAAGCATGTTATGCGATTCTTGGCAGCTGGTTCTAAGGTGAAGATTACGATTATGTTCCGTGGTCGTGAAATGTCTCACCCAGAACAAGGTTTAAGCATCCTTGAGCGTCTTGCTGATGACTTGAAGGACGTTGCGGTTATTGAAAATCAGCCAAAGATGGAAGGCCGCAACATGCATATGCTTATTGCTCCGTTGCCAACGACGGTTAAGAAAAAGAAGGAAGAACAGGGAAAGGACAACTAATGCCCAAGATGAAGACTCATCGCGGCACCGCAAAGCGTTTCCGCGTTACCGGTTCCGGTAAGATTATGCGCTCCAAGGCATACAAGTCTCACATCATGACCAAGAAAAGCCAGAAGCGTAAGCGTAATTTCCGTCACGAAACTGAGGTTGCAACTGCTGACAACAAAGTAATCGCTCGCAACCTTGGTCTTCGCTAGTAAAAGGAGGAACACAGTATGCCTCGTGTAAAGCGTGCAGTTAACGCCCACAAGAAGCGCCGCACCGTTCTTAACCGTGCAAAGGGCTATTATGGCGCAAAGTCTCGTTCTTATCGTGCTGCTAAAGAGCAGGTACAGCATTCTTTGCAGTACCAGTATCGCGATCGTCGCGCTAAGAAGCGTGAAATTCGTCGTCTCTGGATTACTCGTATCAATGCTGCTGCTCGCATTAACGGTCTTTCTTATTCCGTATTTATGAACGGTTTGAAGAAGGCTGGCGTTGAGTTGGATCGTAAGGTTCTTTCCGATATGGCTATTAACGATCCTGATGCATTTGCAGCATTGGCAGAAGTAGCAAAGAAGGCTCTGTAATTACTGGTCTTTTGGAAAAGCTTTGATTTTAACTAAGTAGTCAGAAATTGACTTAGTAAAAGACCTACTTCACTTCGAATAGCACGAAAGCTCGCTTCGGCGAGCTTTCTTTTTTGTGTAACTAACGCCAGGGATCTTCTTCGAACTTCAAATCTTTAAGCGTTCCGTCATGATAGTCCGAATAAGGATCATATAAGTCATCGTCTTCGTTTGCGGCTCTTACAGAGGGCTTTAATGGCTTGGCCTGCTTTGAGGATTTTTCTGTCTTTGATAATTTGGATTTAAGTGGTTTGCTACTTGGTTTTAATGTGTAACGTTTGGTTGATTTTTCGCTATTATAGGTATCCATGAGTTTCGCTTTTCTTTAACAATAAGAAGTGAACGTATTATTTTGTTTAAGGTATCAAATTATAAACTGAGTAGCGATTATCATCACGATATGACTTCTACTTGTATATGACTTACTGGATGTATGGAGACCGTAGTCAATAAGGTAAGAAAGGACACCAATGAAGGTTGAAGTAATTTCAAAAGACGGGGAAGAAGTACGCTTGCTGGCTACGGCGGATGCTGATGAAATGGAACGTGCTTTTACCGATGGCCTGGACGCTTTTATTTTGCAATACAATTTAAATACGCTTAAAGGGGAATCTGCTTACGACAAGATTGTAAACACGCTTCCTCAAGAAGAAGCTGACCAGGTTATTTATTCTTCGGTCGTTAATTTCCTTGTTCCTTTTGCTATATCTGAATACGGTAAAGCTCCTTTGGCTACGTATGATATCGCTTCAGAAGAAGTTCCTGCATCTGGTAAGCCTTTCGCTTTCCAGCTAACGTTCTTGGAAAAGCCTCATTTTGAACTTTCAACCTACGAGCCTGCTACGGTATGTATTTCTGCTAAGCCCGAAGTGCAAGAAAGCGATATTGACGAACAAATGCTTATGCTTGCTCGTCAGATTGCAGCCGCTCAACAAAACGAAGATCTAAATTCTGAAAAGCTTGTTGTCCCCGCAATTACCGATACGTGGGTAAAAGAAAATTTCGGCGATTCTAATATCAATACGGTAGACGATCTGCGTGAGCGCTTCCGTGCTACCTCAGAAGAAGAACTTTCGCTTCGCTACGAACAGCTTAAGATGGCTGCAGCTATGGAAGCCTATGTTGATCGTTTTACGGGTTCAGTATCAGAAAAAATGCTTTCTGCTATGACTCAGGAATTATTCGAAACTCTGGTTTCTGACCTCATTAGCGAAGGAACCAATTTTGAAGAATTCGCAAAACAGCAAGGCTTAACAGAAGATGAAGTAAAGGATTCTCTTTCTGCTCAGGCTGAAAGCCAGCTTATTCAAGGCTTCATCTTGGATGCTATTTTTGCTCACGAACAAATTGTTTTACAGCCTACCGATTTACTGCAGGCATTGAAAAATATTGCACCAGGCAAAGAAGAAGAGACTTTTGAATCCATGCAAAAATCTGGCCGTGCTTTCTTGCTTAAGCAAAGTGCTGAGCGCATGAAGGCTGCAGAATGGATCATGGATAATACAACTTTTGTTGTTGAATAACTTATTTCGCCACGGACCTGCCAAGATACGATAAACTAGAGAACTGTGAACATGTTCACAGCAATCGGCCTCCTGTTTTGTCGATAGGCGACAAAATGGTTCAGACATAACTTCGGGTTCTGAGGGGCTAAGACGAATCCGAAATGAAGGAAGTGGTATCTATGGCAGCTCCCGCAACAGAGCATGTACGTAATATTGCACTTGTCGGTCAGGACGGTGCTGGTAAAACGTCGCTTGCAGAGGCAATGCTCCATATTTCAGGTAAAACTCCTCGAATGGGAACCACCCATGACGGAAAGTCTTATCTGGACTATGACGAAGAGGAAATCAGGCGTCGTTTTACCTTAGGCACTTCAATTGCTCCTATTCCTTATGGCGATGACTATAAGATCAATCTTCTTGACACTTCTGGACAGGCCGACTTCTTAGGGGACACCTTAGCTACTATGCAAGTATGCGAAATGTGCATGTTTGTAGTTGACGCAGTAGCGGGTCCTCAAAATATGACTACTCGTTTGTGGCATGAAGCAGAAGTCATGCGTACTTCTCGTTGTGTATTTATCAACCATATCGACCGCGAAGGCGCTAACTTTGACGTAGCAATGGCGCAGCTGCACGCACGTTTTGGTTCACGTTTGGGTGCTGTTACGATTCCTATTGGTGTTGATAGTGATTTTAAGGGCGTAATCGATATTCTTCGCATGAAAGCTCGCTATTTTGTTGACGGCGGCGAAAAAGTTGAAGATATCCCAGAGGAATTTGCTGATGCTGCTCAGATTGCTCGTGATAAGCTTTGCGATTTAGTAGCAGAAGCTGACGATGAGTTGATGATGAAATATCTCGATGGGGAAGAACTGCTTTCTCAGGAAGAGCTTGAATCATTGCTCCAAGAAGCAATTGCTCAGGAAATCTTTATTCCGGTATTTGTCGGTTCGACCATTATCGAACAGGGCATTAAGGGAATTATGGACGATATTTGCACCTATTTCCCTCATCCTCGTCATCATGGTCCTTTCTATTTGGCTGATGGTTCAGAACTTCGTGTTGATGAAACGGGTGAACCTGCTGGATTTGTCTTCAAAACCATTTCTGACCCCTTTGTTGGTCGCTTGAGCTTCATTAAGGTTTTATCAGGATATCTTGAGCCTTCAACTGAAATGATTAATGCTCGTACCGGTAAGAAAGAACGCCTTGGTCATATTTATGTCATGATGGGCAAAGAGCCTATGGATGTTAAGAGTGCAAAAGCAGGCGATATCGTAGTAGTTCCTAAGCTTACCGAAACCAAGACGGGCGATACCCTTTCTAAGAGTGGCTCTATCGAAGTTGATCCCTTGCCATTGCCTGTCCCTCAGTATCCTGTTTGTGTTGTTGCTAAGAACAAAGCAGATGAAGATAAACTGGGTACCTTCTTAGCACGTCAGGCTGAAGTTGATCCAACCATTCAGCTTACCCGTAACGAAGAAACTCATCAGCAGATTCTCTATACCATGGGCGATATGCAGGTAGATGTGTTGCTCAATCGTTTGAAAGCTCAAACAGGGGTAGAAGTTGATCTCGTTCCTGTTCGCATTCCTTATCGCGAAACTATTACAAAACAGGCTGAAGCTCAGGGTAGACATAAGAAGCAGACGGGCGGTTCTGGTCAGTTCGGTGATTGTTGGTTACGCTTAACTCCAAATCCTGGCGAAGGCTACGAGTTTAAGAATGAAGTTGTAGGTGGTCGCATTCCTAAGAATTTGATTCCTGCGGTAGATAAGGGTGTTCAGGAAGCGATGCAAGAAGGATTCCTGGCGGGATATCCTATGGTTGATATCTGCTGCACGGTGTATGACGGTTCCTATCATTCGGTTGACTCTAACGAAATGGCCTTTAAGACTGCAGCTCGCATTGGTTTTAGAGCAGCATGTGAACAGGCTGCACCTGTAATTCTTGAACCAATGGCAGACATGAGCATTATTGTTGGGGAAGAATATGCTGGTACGGTAATGGGTGATGTGGCAACACGTCGTGGTCGCATTGTTGGTACTGACTCTGACGATGCGGGTGATACCATTATCGTGGTACGTGTTCCTTACGCAGAGGTTGTTTCTTATACAAAGGACCTACGGGCAATGACGCGTGGTTCGGGTACTTATTCACTTGAAATCAATGGATATGAGCCTGCACCTTTTGATGTTCAGCAAAAGCTCGTTGAAGAATATCAGGAGTCTCGTAAGTAGGTTGGTGAACCTAACGTTTTACTAAGCTTTTCGAAGGATTTATAGTCCAGGTAATGTAGTAACCCAGGTTTGTTGTTTTTTGACGACAGACCTGGGTTGTTTAATACCGTGTGTGTTTAGTTTGCTTATTTAGTTTTGCATTGTTAAGAAATCAAAGATGGGTCGAAGAGCACATTTACATCGACATTTGTCTGAATACCCGAAACGCTGCCAGTTGAGGTGTATTGCCACATAACAATGGGAGTTGATGTTGTGGGTGCTGCGTCATTATATTCGGCATACCAAATATCTTCTTTAAGGCTGTCTAAATCATAACGCGCTAAATCATGCTGATTTCCATACACTAACGTTGAATAACCTGCTTGTTTAATGCGATTGCAAAATGCTTCTGCGTTCTTAGTGCATTGTTCTGCACTTAAATCATTGGCTCGAGCATTATGGTTGGGCATGTCTTCAAGGTCATATGCAATAGGGCAGGTAACATTCATTCCTTCGATAAGTTGCAACACGTATTCAGCTTCTTCTACTGCTTCGTCTTCAGTAACTGCCTGTGAAAAGAAATACACACCAAAGGGAACTCCTGCTGCTTGAGCTCCGTCAGCATTTGAATAAAACGTTTCATCTGCAAACATATTGCCTTCGGTGTAGCCGCGACTGCCACAACGAATCATTGCGAAATCGATACCATCATTTGCAACAGCATTCCAGTCGATAGTGCCCTGATGGCTTGAAACATCAATACCTGTTTTAGAGGTTATTTGTCCTGCTTGCGAATACACTATGCGACCATTTTCTTGTGTTAAGTTATTCCAATCATAATCGCGCGAGTGGCTGCAGCTTTGAATTCCAATAGTAAGAAGAATGATAAGAGCAAGGATCCCAATAACAAGTGCAACTAACTTTGTTGGAAATGGTTGTGATTTCGCAGAGTAGGGAGCATTATAGGGACGCGAGGCGAACCTTGTTTTTGAAGCTGAATAGCTCTTGCGAGAATAGGAATTATAAACACGGGGAGTGTGAGAGCGCTGGCCGTGTGAGCCTGCGCGATGTTTAGCCGTAGTTCTCTTAGTTGATCTACTAGAGATTTGTGGCGAATGTTTCTTGTTTCGATACGATGGCATGTGCTGATTGTATCAGTGATTAAGTATCTGTTGGCTTTCTGTTACAACTCTACGATAAAATACAAAGGTTATAACTTTTATAGTTTCCTCCCAATGTGATAGGAGTTAATTGTATGTGTGGAATTGTTGGCTATACCGGTTCGCTTCAGGCAAAAGAAGTTTTGCTTGAAGGTTTGAAGCGTTTGGAATATCGCGGTTATGACTCTGCAGGTATTGCAGTATTCGACGGCGATAAATTAAATATCGTAAAACGCTTGGGCAAAGTGTCCGAATTGGTTGATGCCCTTGGTCCTCAAACCTGCGTGGGTACATGTGGTATTGGTCATACTCGTTGGGCAACTCATGGTGCTCCATCAGAGCGTAATGCCCATCCGCATACCAGTTGCGCTTCCGATATTGCCGTTGTTCATAACGGCATTATTGAAAACTTTACTGAGCTTCGTGAAGAACTTATTGCTAAAGGTCATACCTTTGAATCCGATACCGACACCGAAGTAGCTGCTCATCTTGTTGAGGAAGCTTATAACGGCGATCTGTTAGAGGCGGTGCGCAGCGCAGCTTCAAGGCTTGTTGGCGCGTATGGTCTTGCTGTTACGTGTGAGCAGGAGCCAGGCACAATTGTAGTAACGCGTAAAGATTCGCCCATCGTGCTTGGCGCAGCAGAGAATGGCAGTTATGTTGCTTCTGACATCATTGCTGTTATTGAAGCAACGCGCGATGTTGTCATTATGGAAGACAACCAATTTGCCGTTATGAAGCCTGAAGGCATTACGTATTTCGACCAGGATGGTAATGAAATTCATCTTGAAATCACCCATGTTGACTGGGATATTGATGTTGCAGAAAAAGGCGGGTATCCCGACTTTATGTTGAAGGAAATTCATGAACAGCCTCGTGTTGTTCGTGATACTTTGGCAGGACGTATGTCTGGTCGAGAAATTAAGATTGATGAGCTTACCCTTACGCGCCAAGAGCTTAACTATATTGATCGTGTTTATATTATTGGATGCGGAACGTCATATCACGCGGGCCTTATCGCTAAGAATTTGATTGAGGCATGGGCTCGAATTCCTACCGAGGTAGAAGTGGCAAGTGAATTCCGCTACCGTAATCCTATTATTACTCCTACGACATTAGTAGTTGCTGTTTCTCAGTCGGGTGAAACGGCAGATACGCTTGCTGCTATTCGTGATGCACGTATTAAGGGCGCTAAAGTCTTTGGTATTACCAATGTTATTGGTTCTCCTGTTGCGCGTGAATCTGATGGTGTTATTTACACAAAGGCCAATAAGGAAATTGCAGTTGCTTCAACTAAGTCATTTATTGGTCAGGTGGTAAGCTTGACCTTGTTGGCAATGCTACTTGGTCGTGTGAAGGGTAAGTTAACTCTGAACATGACTCGTATGCTGTTTACTGAACTTGCAGATACTGCCGATCAAATTGAGGCAATTCTTGATGATACCTCGGCAATCGAAGAAGCTGCTCATTTCTTTGATGGTCGGGATTCTACCCTCTACATTGGTCGTGGTTTAGGCGAAGCAGTATGTTATGAAGGCGCCTTAAAGCTTAAAGAAATTAGCTATATTCATGCGGAAGCTTATGCTGCAGGAGAAATGAAGCATGGTCCTATTGCGCTGTTGGATGATGGATTCCCCATTGTTGCTGTTGTCACTCAGAGCGCAACTTACGACAAAACACTTTCCAATTTGGAGGAGTCCAAATCACGTGGCGCTAAGATTATCGCAATAGCTACCGAAGGCGACGAAAACGTTAAAAAGGTTGCTGACCATGTAATTTATATTCCAAAAGTCCGCGATTCTTTTATGCCTATTACTGCAAGCGTTCCTTTGCAATTGTTGGCACGTGCGGTTGCGGTTGCTCGCGGTTGCGATGTAGACCAGCCTCGAAACTTGGCAAAGTCTGTTACCGTAGAGTAAAAGCATCAATTCTTATTCAAGCTTGTCTTGAAGGATTCGAAAAGAGTTATCAGCTTTGAAAGATACCGAGAAACTATCACAGGATGAGGCGCTTCAAGGCGCTTCATCTTCTGTTTTGCCTGATTCAGTTTCCCTTGGAGTAGACATTGTGGAAATTGAGCGCATGAGGGCTATTCTTAAACGATCTCCTTCATTCGCTCGTCGTGCTTTTTCAGAAGACGAACAGGCGTATTGCAACGCAACCGCTGCTCCTGAATTTCACTATGCAACAAGATTTGCCGCAAAAGAAGCAGTAGTAAAAGCACTTGGTACGGGGTTTTCTTCGGGAATTGGGATTAGAGATATCTAAGTAGTTCTTGATAGCAAGGGGAAGCCTCGTGTGCTGTTGCATGGTAGAGCGAAGGAAATCTTTGAAGAGAAGAATATTGAAGAACTTCCGCTTTCCCTTTCCTATACGCATAAAGAAGCGGTAGCTTGCGCAATGGCCTTAACGGGGGATGCTCGCAAGGCGACAGAGCGTAAAATCAGTCCAACTGAGGCACTTACTCGACAATTCAAAGAGGTTCGCTCGCTTTTAGACGATATCGATACAAAAGAGGGTCGGTAAAAGAGATGGATCAGAAAGAACTTGCTTCCTTAATTCCTTATCCAGCCGATGATGCTCATAAGTATTCTCGTGGCAAATGCGTGTTGTTGGCGGGATGTGCTCCTTATCCAGGCGCTGCTTGTCTTGCAGCTCGGGCTTCACAGTATGCGGGGGCAGGGTATACCCAAGTGTTTACCGCTTTTGAGAACAAGTTAACGCTTCGCTTATATAGACCTTCTTTAGTGGTGAATTCCTTTGAGGAATTCTTCCCATTGCAGGCGCTTAAACCAGGCAGCAAAGGCGCTTTCGTGGTGGGACCTGGCTTTGAAGCTGATGATCTTCATATTTTGTCGCTCATAGAATCGGTTCTCAATTACGCTGCTCGTCCTGTTCTTATAGATGGGGGAGCACTTTCGTATTTGCCTGCTCTGCGAGAAGATTCTACCTGGCCAAATATTCTTACGCTTCTTTCAGGATCTTTGATTTTGACTCCTCACTATGGTGAAGCGGTAAAACTTGGTGAGCCGTTCAATATTGATGTGGCTTCAATGTCTCAAGAGGAAGCTGCTAAACAACTTGCAACGTATTACAACGCTACTGTTGTTCTAAAGGGTTCTGATACTGTTGTAGCTCAGCATGACAAACATGAAGTTATCACGTTTGGCAGTGCGGTTTTGTCTAAGGCAGGAACCGGAGATGTGTTGGCAGGTACTATTGGTGGACTGTTGGCACAAGGTATGGATTCTTATGACGCTTGCGTTTTAGGTGTTTCGGTTCACGCTAAGGCGGGTTTGTTAGCACAGGATAAGTATGGAATAGTAAGTGCAAGTGCTGAAGAAGTGCTTGAGAATATTCCAGGTGCGTTCCTGTCGATTCAGAATAACTAGTTTTTCGAGAGAAATAACAATTTATAAGGCTCTTTTAAGGGACAGGTAATTTACGAGAGCTATCGTAGTTTTAAAGCGAGGAAATCATGCAAGATTCGGGTCATGAAACTGAAGAAACCTTAGCGGATAGAGTATTGCGTCTACGTCGTGAAATTGAATATCACACGCATCGCTATTATGTCTTAGACGATCCAGAAATATCTGACGCAGCATTCGATTCGCTCATGCGTGAATTGCGTGAT
>URVA01000045.1 GCA_900551155.1 uncultured Eggerthella sp.
CAAACGTCTTGTGACCCCTCAATGCGCCTGGTTAAAGTATAGAAAAGCGCAGATTGACTGTGCTCATCAGGAAAGCTTTATCAGCGAACGGCGTGAAAGTATCAGGTCATTGGCTTGCGGTGATTAAAAAATAGCTTCGAAATAATTCATCTAGGTTATAAAACTATGCAAAGGTTGAAGTTATTGTATTGATTTACGGCGTTACAATACGCCATGGAAAGTACTGTATCTGCAGAATATGCAGGTAAGTCAACTTACTAGGTTGCTCTTGCAGAGCTTTTTAGGGCAATTTGTACAGGGGTTTTATTTCGTTTCAATGAATGGGGATCTCATGAACGATTTCACTTTTTATTCACCAACCGAATTTGTATTCGGACGCGCTATGACCGACCATGTGGGCGAAAAACTTCAGCCTAAGGGCTACAAGCGAGTATTGCTTGTGTATGGAAAGGGATCGGTTGTTCGTTCTGGCACGCTTGATCGCGTAAAGAAATCACTTGAAGCTCAGGGGATTGAGTATGCGGATTTAGCGGGTGTTCGTCCAAATCCTGAAGTTAATCAGGTGCGCGAAGGTATCGATATTGCGCGTGCCTTTGATGCAGATTGTGTATTAGCAGTTGGTGGTGGTAGTACGATTGACTGCGCTAAAGCAATCTCTATCGGCGTTTATTACGATGGCGATGTATGGGATTTCTTTAGTGGTAAAGCTACCGCTACTAAGTGCTTGCCTGTGTGTTGTGTTCTTACTATTCCAGCAGCTGGTTCTGAAGGTTCTAATTCTTGTGTCATCAGCAACGATGAAATTAACGAAAAGAACGGTTTAGGTAATGAACTGTTCCGTCCTGTTGTTTCGATCATGGATCCAGAACTTACCTTTACCTTGCCACAATATCAAACGGCAGCTGGTATTACCGATATGATTGCTCATATCTGCGAACGTTATTTCAGTGGTGCACCCGCAGTACCTGTGACCGATAACATTGCCTGTGGTTTGATTCGTGCCATTATTGATTCTGCTGAAAAGTTAGTAGATAACCCACAAGACTATAACGCTCGTGCCAACATCATGTGGGCAGGTACGTTGGCTCATAACGATTTAGCTGGTTGCGGTCGCGCGAAGGGTGGACGCGCTGGTGGTTGGGAGAGCCATGCACTTGAGCATGCGTTATCGGCAATCAATCCAAAGGTTGCTCATGGTGCTGGACTGGCAGTTATTATGCCTGCTTGGATGCGCTATGTGTGGCGTGAAGACCCACAGCGCTTCTTGAACTTTGGTTATGACGTATTTGGTATTGAGCCTAAAGATCAGCTTGATTCTTCAATTGAAGAAGCGGTCGAAAGCATTATTGCTGAACTTCAAGATTTCTTCGCTCGTCAGACGATGCCTACCACATTAGGAGAACTTGGTTTTACCGAGGCTGATGTAGACACGTTGGTTGATATTGTTATTGCAGCTAAAGGCAACCCCTTTGGAGTATTTAAGCCTCTCACTGCAGAAGATGCAAAGGCAATCTACTTGTCTGCATTTTAGTAGATTAGAGTTCAGATTTATCTAATACTATTAGATTACAGAGTGATTTTTTATTCCTATGAATCAACAAGCAGGGATGAATAATCGAAAAATAGTAACTCCATGCTCGCTTGTGGCGGTAATGTCTCCGCCATGAGCGAGCATTATTTCTTTTGCGATTGCAAGGCCAAGTCCTGCTCCGCCTTGCTTAGAATTTCTAGATGTATCTTCACGGAAGAATTTTTCAAAAATGCTTTGTAAATGAGTTGGTGAAATTTCTTTACCTTTATTTTCAATGGCAATCACATTTCCCTTGGGCGTTGGGATAAGTTTCATCGTGATAGTGCTTTGAGGTTCTGCATAGGCAAGCGCATTGCGCATGACGTTTGATACGGCTCGTGCGAGTTTTTCGGGGTCAGCAAAGATTTGAAATTCATTATTGTATGAACCATTTGCAAATACAGGTTTAGTGTTGTTTGTTTTGTCTGGTTGGAGAGATTCGGTTGGCTGGAACGAGTTAGCTTGGAACGTCTTATGCGATTCGGCTGGCTGTAGTGGCTTTACTTCAATCGAGAGCTGTTTATGTTTTGCTTCGGGGTAAAAGTCATCAGCTATTTGCTGGCAGAAAAGTTCAAGGTTAAAGGTTTCCCGTTCGATGGGAATTGACTGCAAATTGTAACGAGTTATTTCGAAGAATTCGTCAATTAATCTCTCTAAGTGCTCGGCTTTGTCTAGTGCGATTTCGGCATAGTGGCGTCTTTGCTCATCGGGAAGAGTATTCGTTTCTTTGAGTAAGGTTAAGTATCCAAGTATGGAAGTGAGCGGCGTTTTTATGTCGTGTGCCAGGTAAGCAACTAATTCATTTTTGCGTTTTTCGGCACTTATTGCATGCTGCTCAGCTTCTATAGATTGTGCTTTAATCTCCGAAAGTTCGCTTCTTACAATGGAAAGATCGTCGGGAAGATCTACGTGGCTATCTTTGCTGTTTAATAGTTTTCCTACGGAGGACGAAAGCGTATCGAAGTACTGAAGCGACTTGTTAAGAACAATAAACGCAATAATGAGCGTGCCAATGAAGTAGAGACAGAGTGCTACTGGTAGTTTTAAGGACCTTATAAAATAATAGGTAGTTAAATCGCGAACCGCATATTGTATGGATCCGTCGTCTGTAGTTCCTGAGTATACATCCATGTTTGAAAGCTGTTTCGATGAAGATTCGGTCACAAAAGCATCGTATTGTTCGGGTGTAAAATACTGCCATTCAGATGTTTTCTCTGCGATTAGGTTAGCAAAATCGGGGACCCAATAGGTATTTGCCCACAGAGCAATTACTCCAAAACAAAGGGTATAGATAGTCAAGTAAACAAGTGTTTTTCGAAAGAGTATTCCTCGAAGTATTCGTGCTTGAGGGCTTTTTGTGCTGTTGAAAGAATTCATGTGGTATTGTTCCGTATCGTTAGATAGTAATTTTGTAGCCTACGCCCCAAGCGGTATCAATAAAGGTTTCAGAGCTATCAATTTCAGCTAACTTTTTTCTTAAGTGTCGTATATGGACCATAACCGTGTTTGCATCGGAAGAATTGTAGGGACTTTGCCAGACTGCTTCAAATAAATCCTTGGTAGAAACAGGGCTTCCTTTGGCTTTGAGAAGAAGTTCAAGGATAGAAAATTCTTTGGGAGTAAGATGAAGCGGCTCGTCGTGCAAGGAAGCACTATGGGACTGGGTGTCTATAAAAAGATCTTTTGCTTGCAACACTGTTTGAGACGCATCGCGGGATGTGGTGTGACTACGACGAAGTCGTGCTTTTACACGAGCAACTAGTTCACGGGGTTTAAACGGCTTTGATACATAGTCATCGGCACCTAGCATAAAGCCAATTACTTTGTCAGTTTCTTCGTCTTTTGCCGAAAGAAAAATAAGGGGAATATCGGTTGTTTCACGAAGTTTCCGACAGAGTTCAAATCCATCCATACCAGGCATCATTATGTCGAGTATGGCAAGGTCAAACGACTGGTTGCGAAAAGCAGTAAGGGCTTCTTCCCCAGAATAGCAAGCATAAACATTCATACCTTCTTGGGATAAGAGGGTAGCAACCAGCTGTGCAATTTCGATTTCATCATCAACGACAAGTATGTGCGGAGTGGTATTCATGGACTTAATTCTAGTATGGGAGAAACAAAGCAAAAGCGAAAACGTTAATCTTTAAGGAAATCTTAAGCCTTCTTAAGGAACTTGTTGATTGGCCTCAAGAGACATTTAAGGTGGGTTCGAATTAGTGTTTTGGCAGACCAAGAGAAAGGTTGTCAAAATGGCTGATCGTTACAATAACTATTCGCGCTTTACCTATTCTGTTACTCCGTATAGGACCAGCGCCTATCGAGCTAATCATGCAAGGAAGCCTTTAAGAACAATTCTATTTGGCGTTATAGCCCTTCTATTTGTTTCATTTTTCGCCTGGAGTCTTATTAATGGTCTTCCAAGTTCAATGCTAACACGCGATATTATGCCGCCTTCAAGTACCCCTCAAAGTGAATGGCAGGCAGGACAGGTGCCATATTTGTATCAAACAGACCCTCAGTGGGCTGATGAATCTTATTCGGGCGGAACGGTAGCAGAAAATGCATGTGGTCCTATGAGTTTGGCAATGGTGTATGCCTATTTCAAGGGTTCTGATGCTTATAGCCCACTAGATATGTGTGCCTTTGCGGAAAAGAATGGCTATGCCGTTGATGGGGCAACGTCGTGGAGTTTTATGAGCGAAGGTGCCGAAATGTTAGGGTTGAATGGCAAACAGCTCGCGTTAGACAAGGGAAGGGTAGTAAACGAGTTACAGGCAGGACATCCCATTATTTGCATTATGGGACCGGGGGATTTTACTCGATCGGGACACTTTATTGTCCTTGCGGGAATAAACGATGACGGAACCATTCAAGTACACGATTCGAATAGTTCCGTTCGTTCAAATACGAAGTGGGATTTAGAGACCATATTAGGTCAATGTCAAGGTCTTTGGGTGTATTCCTGGTAAGTGTCAGCAATAAGGATCATCGATAGCACGGCAGCTTTTGCAGTAGCGCCGTAATAATAGCAGCTCTATTGTGGTGCTGGAACGATTGCAACTCTAAAGTAGCGCCCATCGATTGCAGCTTTTATAGCAGCGCCGGAACGATATAAAGCGCCAATGCAATTACTACAGCAATTGCAGTAACAACCGACCATATCTTAAATTCTTTGTCCATCTTTGTTTTTTCTTCAGGACTAGGATCGGGTGTTTCGATTGCGGCAAGAATAGGGCTTTTGGCTGTTTTGTATTTTGCACGACAGCAAGCAAAAATGATAAGACCAATAACACACCATGCAACGCCAGTAATTATGGCTTCAGGAACTAATTGGGTCATCATAATAACGTAGATAATAACGCTGATAGGAGCACCAATAAGGAGCCCTGGTACTTTGAAAGGGCGCTTAAGATCGGGCAATTTTTTACGAAGTCCAAATGCCGCCGCAATGCCGATAACGTAATAGAACAAGTCGGCGAAAAGACTTAGGTTCGAAATGTATATAAGCGAATTAGTAGCCACAAGTCCAACCGTAATAATACCGAGGACGCAAATTGCCACATAAGGCGTTTGGAAACGAGGATGCAATTTAGCAAACACCTTAGGAAACGCGCCATCGCGTGCCATGGTGTACAGATAGCGGGGTGGTACGGCAAGACTTGCGTTCATGGTAGAAAAGTCGCCGCCGAAAGCAATACCAGCTGCGAGTAATAAAAGAGGAAATCCTAAAATACCGGCGCTCATCATAGCTTCGGCGTAAGGGGCAGAAGATTCCGCAACTGCACTTAATCCCTCGGGCGGAACGAGGCCCACTAAAAACCACTGGAACAAAGCGTTTACGGCAAAAATGATAAACGGAGCAAGAATCAATGCGCGAGGAATATTGATATGGGGGTATTTAATTTCTTCACCCATCGCGCAACAAGTTTCAAACCCTGCAAAGCACCACCAAATCATAGCTACTGCAGCAATGAATCCGCCAGCTCCCATGCCAGATAAGAAATCGGGAGTTTCTACAAAGTTAGGTAGAGAAACATTGGGAATCATGGTTAGGAACCAGATAACCGCAACACCCCAGAAGAAGAACATAAAACCGTTTTGCAAACGACCTGTAACTTGAACGCCTCGCACATTGGTAATGATAAAAAATATTAGGACGATACATGCCAAGAGGGCATCATCTATGGGAAGTTCTACGCCAAAGGCGGCAAACATAGTTTTGAAGTAGTAACTAAAGGCAAGCGATTCGCCTGCGGTTACCGAGACAAGCGAAATAACGAAGTTCCATCCTGCTAAAAAGCCAAAGGGACGCCCAATACCAAGGGAAGCATAGCGATAGGTGCCGCCCGCATAGGGAAGAGACGCACCCATTTCACCGTAAAGAAGGGCTGGGTAAACACTGATTACCATGGCGATAAACGTAGCAAGAATAACTGCTGCTCCCATTTGGCCAACGATGTTGCCGCCAGTGGTGAACAAGCCAACGCCAATAACGGTACCGGCAGTTATAGTAATAGCCTCACGTAAACCGAAGGTTCTACGAAGTGTTACGGTTTCGCTTGTTTGCTCGCTCATAGTTTCCTTTCCTGGATTCTTTTATTAGCTACGCTTCTAGACGATTCTTGTCGAAGCACGCTGTGGTTTGGCCTTTGGTGGCAAAGTGCTAAACACTCTAGGCAGCTATCTGGCATTCGCCTGTACTTTACTACAGTAAAGCGATAAAGCGATGTCCGTTAGTGTAGTTATTTGCAAAGACTTCAGCAACAAAATTTTGTAACAGGACTCGGTAAATGGCTTTTCGCGAAATGATTTAAACTGTTGGAAACAAAAGTACCTAAGCACCTATGGGTTGTTCGAAGAGATAAAGCGAGCATGAAGATACAAGCAAAAAGATGCAAACGAAAAGCATCTATAGGTTTATCCGAAAGCATAATACGGAATAGGAAAGCTGGCATTATGGGAAACCGTCTCATTCAAGAACCGACGCACATTGAAGTTCGTGGGGCGCGAGCACATAATCTTAAAAACGTGTCGGTGGATATCCCGCTTCATAAACTAGTTGGTATCGCGGGCGTTTCCGGGTCAGGGAAAAGCTCACTTGCCCTAGGAACTTTGTATGCGGAAGGTTCTCGTCGCTATCTGGACGCGCTTTCCACCTATACACGCCGCCGCATTTCGCAAACGGGGCGCTCCCAGGTAGATGAGGTGCTTCATGTTCCCGCGGCTCTTGCCTTGCGTCAGAGGCCTGGCGTTCCGGGAGTTCATTCAACCTTTGGTACTTCCACCGAGTTGCTTAACATGCTTCGTCTTCTTTTTTCGCGAGTGGGTAGTCATTGTTGCCCGAATGGGCATCAGGTTCCTCCAGGAATGAATGTGGCGCTTGATCAGCCCTTCGTTTGTCCCGAATGTGGTGTTGAGTTTTATGGTAAAGGCGCAGAAGATATGGCCTTTAATAGCGCAGGTGCTTGTGAGACCTGTGGCGGCACTGGCATTGTTCGAAAGGTGAATGAAGCTGCTCTGGTTCCTGATGAATCGCTTTCTATTGATGAGGGCGCGGTGCTTCCGTGGGGTAACTTGATGTGGGACCTTATGAAACAGGTGTGCGGCGCTATGGGCGTGCGTACCAATGTGCCCTTTTCTGAGCTTACGCCTGAAGAGCGCGACATTGTATACCATGGTCCTGCAGAAAAGAAGCATATTTTATACAAGCCTAAAAAAGGCGATAGTTTTGCGGAGCTAGATTTTACGTACTATAACGCGGTGTATACGGTAGAAAATGCGTTAGCGAAGGTTCATGACGAAAAAGGATTAGCTCGTGTTGCTAAGTATTTGACTGAAGATACCTGCCCTGATTGTGGGGGTACACGCTTTTCTAAAAGTGTTCGTTCGGTACTTATAGGTAATCTTTCTATTGCTGATGTTTGTAAATTATCGCTTGATGATCTTGCTGAGTGGATTGCCACTGTTCCGCAGACTTGTCCGAATGTGGTACGTGCAATGGCACAAACTATAGTGGCCGAGATGCTTGAACCTATTACCCGTTTGCAGCAACTGGGCTTAGGCTACCTTACGCTTGATAGGGCAAGCTCTACGCTTTCTACAGGGGAAAGGCAACGCGTTCAGCTTGCTCGTGCGGTACGCAATAGAACTACAGGGGTGCTTTATGTCTTAGACGAACCTTCGATTGGTCTTCATCCTTCAAATGTTGTGGGTTTGCTGGGCGTAATGGATGATTTGTTGCGTGATGGTAATTCTGTTGTGGTGGTAGACCATGAGGTGCAGGTGCTGCGTCATGTTGACCATCTTATTGAAATGGGTCCTAAATCTGGTTCTCAAGGTGGGGAAGTTATTGCGCAGGGTTCCCTTAAAGAAGTACTAGCAAATCCACGCTCTTGCACTGCTCTATATATATCTGGAGAGGCACAAATTCGTGTTCGAGATCGGGTACGTGAAGATCATCTTTTCGACGAAGGGGAAATATATCTACGTACCGATAGTCTTCATACCGTAAAACCCCTTGAGGTCCATATACCAAAGGGGCGTATGACGGTAGTTTCTGGGGTTTCTGGATCTGGTAAAACCACGCTGATCTTGGAAAGTTTAATTCCTGCACTCAAGGCGCTTTCAGGGGCTCATGATAGTCTGCCGTCATTTCCTGCTCATATTCGAGAAATTAAGGCCGATGGTATTGAACGCGCTAATCTAATTGATGCTAATCCTATTGGGACGAATGTTCGCTCTACGGTTGCTACCTATTCAGGTGTTTTGGACGACTTGCGAAAAGAATTTGCCAAGCTTACTGCAGCAAAAGCGCAAGGATTAAAAGCGGGCGCATTTTCGTACAATACGGGTTCTCTTAGATGTCCGACGTGTGATGGCACTGGTCAGATATCGCTTGATGTGCAGTTTCTGCCCGATGTTGACATTCCTTGTCCTGATTGCCAAGGCTCACGATATGGCAAGGATGCCTATTCGATCGTGCGTTTTGTCGAGGATGATGAAGCTGATGTCGATGCAGATTTAGGCACTGATGCGGATACAGTTGTTGGTGCCAATGCGGAAGCAGAGAATGCTTATTCACTGCCAGAAATTCTTTCTCTTACCGTTGATGAAGCTCTTCTTGCTTGCAGGGGACTTACCCGTGTAACTACCAAGCTCCAAGTTCTTCACGACTTAGGGCTAGGGTATTTAACGCTCGGGGAGGCAACTCCTGCTCTTTCAGGTGGAGAAGTACAACGTCTTAAGCTTGCAAGCGAATTAAATCGATCTCAAAATACTTCGCTATTTGTATTTGATGAGCCAACAATTGGTCTTCATCCACTTGATGTCGAAGTTCTTTTACACGTACTTCAGCGATTGATAGAGCAGGGTGCAACCGTTGTGGTAATTGAGCACGATTTAGATGTAATTGCTAACGCTGATTACGTGATAGATATGGGACCTGGCGGCGGTGAAGATGGAGGCACTATCGTGTGCGCGGGAATACCCGAACAGTTATGTGCGTGCGAAAATAGCGTAACGGGGAAGTTTCTGAAAGAAGCTGGTAACTAACTAAGAAAACCGAAAACTAGTTAATCAAAACTAATGTAATTGAATTGGAACCTAGTTACTTCAGTAGAGCATTAATTACAAGAGCTAGTCTAGTAAATTAAGCTGGACCTTGATTGATTGAGTCAGTGTCTAGCTTTCTGACGCTCTTAAAAGCAGCTATAAGAATGCCAATGAAAGCACACAGGATTCCATCAACAACAAAGAATGGGGCAACACCCATGAATTCTGCAAAAATACCACCTGCGGCTATTCCAACGGGACCAGCAAGTGCTATTCCGGTATTAACTAACCCTATGACGCGCCCCATGGTTTCTTCGGCAGTGTTGCGTTGGATAAGGGTCATCATAGGTCCGTTAAACCATGCGGATACGAGACCCATTCCTGCACATAAGATTGCAAAAATCCAAAACATGTTTGGAGAAATTAAGCCCGATACTGAGCATAATAATCCGAAGGAAATACAAGCAATAGCTATTAAACGGGTAAGTTTTTTACCGCCGCCCCATACCATAAGAATACTGGAGCCAATTAGTAATCCAGCTGCAAAGGTAGCTTCTGCAATGGAGGCCATATAGCCATCACCCTGAAAATAATCGAAGGTCATCAGGGGGTAAAGTGAGCTCATGGGGCTAAAGCATACCATTCCTAAAGTAATAAGAATGATGAGCACAAATAGCCCGCGTACTCGCTTAAGGGTAACCCAGCCTTCTTTAAGATCGGCAAGCACATGATGTTTGTCGGATGTCGATTCGTTGGAAGTGTTATCACTAAACTGTGTGTTTGATGATAGGGAAGCGCACTTTGTAGAGGGTACTTTCGCTAAAAGCATTCCTGCGCATGCAATAAGGGCACCAGCAAAATCCAATAGCATTACTGAATGAAATCCCACAACGGTATAGAAGAAGATGCCTAATACAGGTGCCGCCATGCCGGACACGCTGAGCAATAACTGATCAAGAGTGTTAATACGAAGCAAATGTTTTTCGGGTACCAGCATAGGCATAAGCGCCATTAGGGCAGGATAGTGAAATGCTTGGGCAGCACTTCGGATAATAACCATTACCACAATGGCAGCAAACGATACCTGGCCAAACAAGATTATTAAGCCAAGCGCAAAAGATGCTAATCCGCAGATGGAATCAGCGAGGATAATTAAGTACTTTCTATTAAGCCTATCTGCAAGGACGCCGCCGAAAGGCGAAAGTAGCCCTTGTGGAAGGTAGGCACAAATACTTAAAAATGAAAGAGCAAGTGCACTTCCTGTGCTTTCGGTTACATACCAAATAGCTGCAAAACTTGCCGCATAGCTAGTGAACATGGATACGGCTTGTCCTGACCATATAACAGCAATGATTGCTAGCCAATGTTTTGGCAGTTCACGTCCTGTTGCGCTTTGCATTCTTTAAAACTTTCTATCTTGAGCCTGGGAATTATTATTATTGCTAGATTCGGTGCGTTTGTTGCATATATAGTGTATTTGCTAAGTATATATAAAGCGTTGTAGCTAGCATGGATTTTGCGGGAATATTGTAAGTTGATGATCTACTTTGCATAACTAAATCTTTACATGCTTCTTACACTTTAA
>URVA01000046.1 GCA_900551155.1 uncultured Eggerthella sp.
GCCAGCAGGACCGCCAAAGGCATAAGCAGCATTGATCTTCTGTGTGCCGTGACCTTCGATTTCTACCTTGGTATCGCGCGGAATTGAAACAAGCGTCGCCTTACCAACGTTAGCATCTACACGTACCAAAATCATGGTGTCTGAACGGCTTGCGGTATCACCCTCGCGAGCGTCCGAACCAAGAAGCAACACGTAGTAAGGTTCTTGAACGGTGCTTTCACTAAGGACGGTATCCAATTCGCTTCGCTGTTCGGAGTCCATCTTCATGGAATCCGAAATGGAATTCATATACAGTGCAGCTGCGGCACCTACTGCAACACACAACACCACAATTACCGCAAGCACAATAAGAATTGCCTTTTTGACTTTACCGTGCTTCTTGCGCTTTTTACGAACGCGAACCAACTCAGGATCCGAAAGCGTTGACGAAGAATGCGAAGAGTGCCTCTGAGTGGACGTTGGACGATAAGAATCTCCCATTCTTGGGGTGCTACTGGTTGGAATATTTGATGTATTGGAAGTATTAGGCATAGAAGGCGTATTAGACCTATTCGATGAATTTGCCGAATACTTGTTTTCCGAACTATTTGCGTGTTTAGCCATAAATTACTTAGATAACCTTCTTTGCGCCTTACTAAGCTGAATTCAGGTCAGCCTTGCCAGACCAACCTTGCAAGTTAGGTATTTCTAACTAGGCAATGCGAATCCAGCATAAGGCGAAGTAAACCTACACATACAGGTCATTAGGTTAAAGAGTTAAGGCAAATATCCAAGGGTTTCGTAACGTTTAATAAGATATGTGTCATAAACACATTCGGCATTTCGGGAGCGTTACAAAATATCCATTTAACGGTGCAAATCAGATGCGCAATAGGTGTTATATCGCTGACTGTTTTTCCAAGAAAATTAACGGTGCACTATGAAAAGCGTTTAAACAACTAGGCTTTGCAGAGCACCTAAAGAGCCTGATAGATGTAACAAAACAACTGCTAAATGAACCATACGCTCCTTACGTGATACGTAAAGGCTGCTATAATCTTACCTATCAACGGCGTCCCGCCTAGGTCGGGCAGCTCCGTTTTCATTCGGGGGCCGAGTGTTGCTGAAATAATTCCTCGGTCCCTCGAAATCTTTCAGATGCTGTTCGTATCACCTCCTCTTTTGCATAGATACTGTTACAGAGCTACCGAAATCACTTTCGGTTCTGCAACGCTACGACAAAAGCAATGATTACAGAAAACATCGCACAGATGGCGATAATAGTATCTGCATCCATAAGCAGCTCCTTTCTCAGAGGCTGCCCGAGGTGACGAAACGCCGTTTATATCGTCGCAGACTAAATTCACATGAAAGAGAACTTTGAGACATATTTAGTGCACATAAAAGCATAAGAAAGTGCACATGGCACTCATATGAATTGCACATACTATTAGACATACAAAACAGAAAAAGAGGACCGACATGCGTAAACGCATTCAATCCTCTTTTTGATTTCCCGTACGCAGTATTTCACTAACGCAACATCCACGTACTTAGTTATTAATCACGCAAGCGTAAACGCACAGGCGCTTATTTGAAGCCCTTCAAGCGCCCGCCCGTCAAGCGCAAGTACTATTCGAAGTCGTACAAATCCTTCGTTGCATGCTTGAAGTCGTCGTATACTTCTGCAGCAATTGCGTCATCGAGCACCAGCTCAAAACCAGCAGGTTGACCATCTTCGTCAAGTTCAGTTACCTCCAAAACGGTAACTTCGCCCGATCCGCCTACTTCAGAACCTTCTCCCACATTATAGAAGAAGCCATAACGACGATCCTGGTGAATAATCAGACCCAAAAACTCCAGATCTACCGTATCACCCGACTCATCTTGGAACGTAAATACAGTCCCCTCTTCTACTGGTGGTGCAAAATTTGGTGCGCTACCTTCTCTCATTACTTCTTCCTCCTTTTGCGGTTATGAGAAGCAGAATTGCCTGCTGAGCTATTTGATGCTTGCGAAGCTGATTTTGCCGTTTCGTCTGCTGCTACCGTTTCCTTATTCGCCGCAGCTTCCCCTGCCGCTACTGCCGCTTTTGCTTCTTCGTTAGAAGCGGGTGGCAACGTAGAAGCAAAGGTAAACAACTGGACATCGGAGCCATATTTCTTTATCAACTTGGCGTTCTTTGGTTCGCGGGACTTCCACATCGCGTAAAGCGGAGTTGCTACCGCAATAGATGAATACGAACCAGCAATCAAACCGACCGCCATAGCAAACGCAAAGTCCTTCAGCGTTTCGCCACCGAACAGTAACATACCAAATACAGGCACAAACGAGGTCAGCGTGGTGTTAATCGTACGAATAAATACCTGGTTGATGGAATGGTTTGCCATAGACATGAAGGTGCACTTCAGCGACGATTCCTTCATATTGTCATTAATACGGTGGAATACAACAACGGTGTCGTAGAGCGAATAACCCAAAATAGTAAGCAGAGCCGCTACCATGTTCGGGGTAATTTCACGACCAACCAACGCGTAAATACCAACCACGATTATGAGGTCGTGCAGCAATGCCACAACCGCCATAATGCCCATCTTGTATTCGAAGCGAATTGCAATGTAGGCAATAATCAACAGCAGCGATACCGCAAACGCAATGGCCGAAGACTGAATTACGCCAGCGCCCCAGTCAGGACCTACGGTGTTTACCTCGAAACTATCGGTTGAAATACCCAAATCGCTTGCGATTTGGTTTGCCGTTGTAGCAGCATCTTCAGGAGAAGTGTTGGTCGTACGAACTAAGAACCCTGCCGATCCGTCAGCGTTGGTGGTCTGAACCACTGCTTCAGGCTCGCCCGCATCAGCGCAAGCTGCACGCATGTCTTCAATAGAAATATCTCCCGTGTTGTGGAATGCAATCGAAGTACCGCCCACAAATTCGATACCGAACTGCACGCCCTTAATGCCCACTACCGCAACAGAAAGAACGATCAGTGCCGCTGAAAGGGAAAGCAGTATTTTGCGCACGCCCATGAAATTGATATCGCGGCGCAAGAAACGACCCTTCAACTGGTCGAGCGTCTTGTGGGCGAACGACTTAGGGATGTCGGTCGAGGGTTGATCCGCTGCTGCCTCACCGCGAGAAGCCGCCGCAGCACCCTTCGCACCCTTGCCCAGTGCGTTATCGGGACGCAAAACCTCATCAGGAGCAAGCGTCGTTTCGGTAAGTTCAGCATATACCGGAGCTGCTTCTTCGCAATCCTTAATACCCCAGAATCCTGGGTGACGAGCAATAACCTTTGGAGCCAGCAAACGAATAAGCGGTGCTTTCAAAAGTAACATCATTACGATATCGCACATAATACCCAAAGCCAACGTCATGCCGAAGCCCTTGACGGAAGCGCTTGCCAAGAAGAACAAGGTCAACGCAGATACCAACGTTACTAAGTCAGCGTCAATAGAGGTTTCAATGCCGTGACGAACACCTGTGATGGAAGCAGCGCGCACGCTTCGTCCCATACGTATTTCTTCACGGAAGCGTTCCAAAACCAGAATGGATGAGTCAGCCGCCATACCAATGGTAAGAACGATACCTGCAATACCTGCCAAAGACAGCGAGAATAAACCAAACGCAGAAAGCGTTGCCAGCAAACCAAGATAGAAGATTGCAAATACCACCATGGCTGCTGCCGTCAAAAGACCAAGGCCACGATAGAAGCAAATCAAGTACAGAATAACCAGCGTCAAGCCAAGAATCGCAACCAGAAGACCGCTCATCAATGCATCTTGACCAAGTGTAGGTCCAACTACCTGGCTCTGTTCGTAGTGGAAACTTACGGGCAACGAACCAGATTCAAGAACGGTCTGCAAGGACTGAGCCTCTTCGAGTGAATAGCCGCCCGTAATAGCAACCTGACCACCCGTGATTTCAGACTGAACGGCAGGAGCCGACTGAATCTGGCCGTCCAAAACAATAACAATCTGACCGTTAGTAGGAGCCAATTCGCGCGTCGCCTGAGCAAACGCTTCGGTTCCTTCGCTATCAAGTGTCAAATTAACAGCGTAATAATTGCTGGTTTCTGATTCCTTATCCACCGTTACACGCGTGATGTTTTCGCCCGTAATAAGAGGCGTATAGGATCCGCTCACACTGCGATACTGCATTTCGCCTGATGGGAACTGATTTCCCATATCGTCAGTAATCACGCCTTGCTGTACGTAAGTGCCGTTAGCAATAGCGGTTTGATCAGCTTCATCGGTAAAGGAATCAGCACGAGCGAATTCCAATTTACCTGTTTTGCCAATGGTTTCTAATGCCGTTTCAGTATCGGAAAGACCAGGAATCTGAACCAAAATTTGGTCCGTGCCCTGAACCTGAACTGTTGCCTCAGATGCACCTAAGGCATTAACGCGCGATTCAATAATTGCGCGCGACTTTTCCATGTCTTCCTGGGTTACTTCATGACCATCGGTACCCTGCGCGGTAAGAACAACCGAAAGACCGCCCTGAATATCCAGACCCTGATTGATCTTGTCTTGCGGCGGCATAAACATAAATACCGAAGCGATAATCAAAAGCGTCGTAACAATCAAAAGCCACATGTTACGACGGTTCGAGTTACCGCCACCGCCTGCCTGCTTTATGCGGCGTTCGCGATCCTTCTTGCGCTGCTTTGCTGCAGCAGCATTTGCACGCTGTGCGCGGGCGCGATCCTTTTCGCGTTTGCGCTCTGCACGTGCCTTTTCTTTTGCTTTCGCATCACGTGCTTTCGCTTTCGCCTTGGCATCACGCTTTACTGCTTTATCTTCAGTTTTAGCAGCACTCGGTTGAGTAGCTTTTTCCTCAACGACTTTTGCCTCTTCGGCTGCATTATCAGTTGCAGCCTCTTCAGCGTCGCGCTTTACTTCTTCGCCTTCTGTTTCTTTTTTCGGTGTCTCGGCCATAGTTTTCCTTCTTGCAAATACAAAGAGAAGTTATTTAAAAAGTACAGTAACGATTAATAATAGCTCGTTAATCGTTAACCTGTTGTTACTTCTATAAAAACTGCAGCTAAAAGCCATGCAATTTGAAGCAACTTAGTAATCCTGCGCTGCTGGTGAGTGCATCCATTCCTGATAGAAATCCTCGTACGCATCTTGCAGAATTGCTTCACGTGCTCGATTCATTAGATCAATCAGGAAATGCAGGTTATGAATACTCAGCAAAATACTACCCAGCATTTCATTTTGCTTCACCAAGTGCCTGATATATGAGCGACTGTGAGTCTGGCAGGTAGGACACGTGCACTTTTCATCCAGCGGACCAAAGTCGTGGATAAAGCGGGCATTACGCATATTCATGCGACCCTGAGACGAAAATGCCGTTCCCATACGAGCGGTTCGCGTTGGCAGCACGCAGTCAAACATATCCACACCTTCGTGAACTGCACGAACGAGCGTGGTAGGATTGCCTACCCCCATTACATAGCGTGGCTTATTCTCGGGGCAGGCGCGCGCAACATCGCCGAGCGTTTCGAACATAACTTCGTGATCTTCGCCTACCGAATAGCCGCCAATGCCAAAGCCCTTAAAATCCTTGTGACCACTGCGCACGCTTTCGTCGCTAATTTCCTTCAAGCGGCGAATAGATTCAAGGCGCATATCCAGATTCATTCCGCCCTGACAAATTGCGAAAAGCGCCTGATCTTCTCGGGTATGAGCGGCCAAACAACGCTTCGCCCAGGCAGACGACAAATCTACTGCACGCTGCACGAATTCGCGCGTCGCAGGATAAGGCGGACATTGATCCAGCTGCATAATAATATCGGCACCCAACTTCTGCTGGATATCCATGTTAGTTTCTGGGGTCCAGCGAATTTTGCTGCCGTCATAGATGGATGAAAACGTTACGCCATCGTCATCGAGCTTTAAGGTGTCAGCCAACGAAAAAATCTGAAATCCACCGGAATCGGTAAGGATTGGACCATCGTAGGCCATGAATTTATGAAGACCACCTGCCTCAGCAATAAGGTCTGCCCCTGGACGCAGTGACAGATGATAGGTGTTTGAAAGCACGATCTGCGCACCTAGCTCTTTGAGCATCTGCGGACGAATACCTTTGACCGTCGCGCTCGTGCCCACAGGCATAAACAGTGGAGTGCGCACTGTGCCGTGAGCTGTTTCGAATAGACCAGCACGCGCATGGCCAGACTGCGCTTCTAACGTGAAATCGAAAAGCGCCACTACGCATCACGTCCTGTGGTTGTCTCGGTCTTGGTCTCTGCCTCTGCGCTTTCTGCCACATCGGCTTCTACGGCGTTTGCCACCGCATCCGTACCTGCGCTTTCTGCCGCGTTTTCGCGCGTTGATACACCTTCACCATCTGTCGCGTCGGCTTCTACGGTGTTCGCTGTCGCATCCATACCTTCGCCATCTGCCGCGTTTTCGCACTTTGGTAGACCTTCAACAAACTTCAGGAAATCCGCCATCGATCCATGCTTAATGGAATCAATATCAAAGCCATCAGGATTCAACAACCAATCAGTTACCAAATAACCGTCCAAGCCCAGCTGCATAGCAGACAAATCTTCGCGAGTGTTGTTGCCCACCATCAGAATCTCTTCAGGCTTCAAGCCAATCGCTTCGACATTTTCGCGATAGTACTCCAGATGAGGCTTGGTGCTCGTGGAATTATCATAGGTAGTAATACGCTCAAAAGCCTGCGGATCGCACCCTGCCCACTGGACACGCTTTTCCACCGCGATGCGCGGAAACAGCGGCATGGTGGTCAGATACAGACGATATCCCTTTTCGCGCAAAAGGTTCACCACCTGAGCCGATTCTGGCGTTGGGGAAATAAGCGCGCCCAATTCGTCAAAGGCGGTGTTATAGAAGCCCTCCATCAACTGCTCGTAAGCTGGCATTTCGCTTTCACCAATGCCCAAAACGGAGCAAAACGTCTGCCAAAAACGCTCATCGTTTCGTCCACCCTCCTCTTTGATCATGGCGAACACGCCTTTGTTGAGTGCATCGGTAAACTGCTTTGGTTCCTGACCATGATCGGCCGCATACTTTCCCAGCGCTTTGAAATATGCTTGCAAAAATGCGTCCATATCTACAGGAAGCAGCGTTCCGTCTAAGTCAAAGAAAACCGCCTTATAAGCTCGTTGAGATGTCGTGGGCATTATGGGTCTTCCCTCCTGTGTGAAACCTAGTTATCTTTCGTGTCTCATCGTGTCTGTTTTTATCGATTCGCAGTGAGTCTTCGATTCAATTTTGTTTATTGAGCCGTTTTTGTTTGTCGAGTCGATTTTTTAATCAGATGCTAGTATAGAGTACGCCGAAAGGAGCGGAAGACGAACCTATGAAATTACTACTTCATGCATGTTGTGGACCATGCTCACTTGAGCCTGTTAGATTACTGCAAGCGGCGGGTCACGATATCACAATTGCATACATGAATTCTAATATCGCACCTGCCGATGAGTATCAGCATCGTCTATCCACGCTTCTTGAATGGGCGCGCTCTCAGGGCATTCCTGTTATAGAAGGGCCATACGAGCCAAACCGCTGGCAAAAAGCGGTGCGCGCGGCGTGGCATCCTGACCCCGCGAGGTTGGTAGCCGATTCTGCAGGTGATGCCTCTCGTGACGCTGACGCGGCATTCAACACGGGTATCGACCCTGAATTCGATACGGGCATCGACCCTGAATTCGACCCCGCAAGCGATCCCAAATTCGCACATTTATATAGCGACCGAGATAATCGCTGCCGAGCATGCTATCGTCTGCGTCTTGAGGAACTGGCTCGTTATGCGCACGAGCACGACTTCGATGCCATCGGCACCACGCTGAGCGTGAGCCCCTACCAATACACTTCAATAATCAAAGAGGAATTAGAGCGTGCAGCAGCGCATTATGATGGACTTACCGCACTTTTCGAAGACTTTCGTCCGTATTATCCTAATGCGACTAAACGTAGTCGCGATTTAGGAATGTATCGCCAGAATTATTGCGGCTGCGCGTATTCCGACAAAGAAGCTGCCGCTGAACGCGCGGCACGCAAAGCTGCTCGCAAGAAGAAAAAAGAAGAAGAAAGAAGAGCTAAGTTGCAAGCATTGACCACTGATGATTTCGATTACGAATTGCCCGAAGAACTAATCGCCCAAGAGCCTGCTCCCATTCGCGATGAATGCAGACTACTCGTTATGAAGCGCGATACAGGCACACTTGAGGATAAGATTTTCAAGGACATCATTGATTATCTGCAACCTGGAGACTTACTTGTCGCCAACGAAACACGCGTCATGCCAGCGCGTTTGATTGGCCACAAGCGCGGCACTGGTGGTGCGGCAGAGGTTTTCTTGCTGCGAGAAGCCAAGCAAGAACTGGAACGTACCAATCAATCTGCAACATGGGAAGCGCTTGTTCGCCCAGGTAAACGCTTAAAGCCAGGTGCTGTTGTGGACTTTGTTTCATCTTCGGATCCTACTTCGTCTCCAGACCCTGCTTCGTCTTCAACTGAAAACGTTGTTTTAAGCGCCGAGGTTATCGATTGGGTCGAAGGAGCTCAAAAAGGCGAGCGTCTTGTTCGACTCAGCACTGCCCTGCCTTCCCTCGACGAAGCACTTCATGCGGTAGGCCACACGCCACTGCCTCCCTACATCAAAAACTACGCAGGTGACGAAGAGCTCTACCAAACCGTTTATTCCCATGAAGAGCGATCCGCTGCTGCTCCAACTGCGGGACTTCATTTCACGCCTGAGCTGATTGAGGACATTAAGGCAAAAGGTATCGGTTGGGAAACCGTCCACTTAGAAGTAGGACTTGATACCTTCCGCATTGTTGAAGAGGATAATCCGCGTGATCATCAAATTCATACCGAGCGTTATACCGTTCCTCAACGCACGGTTGATGCTATTAAGCGCACAAAAGAACAAGGCGGTCGCGTAATTGCCGTCGGCACCACGAGCGTACGCAGTCTTGAATCCGCTTGGGATGCGGAGCGGGGACTTATTGCGCGCGATCGCGAGGCGACCAGCCTCTATATTCTGCCTGGCTACGAATTCAAAGTAGTAGACGCGCTTATCACGAATTTTCACGTGCCACGCTCTACACTCATGATGCTTGTCTCGGCATTTTCTACGCGCGACAACATCATGAAAGCATACCGTCACGCAATTAAACGCAAGTACCGCATGCTTTCTTTTGGTGATGCGATGTTTATCCGATAGAGTTATGCAAGCTCGTCTGAAGTGACCCAAGATTTCGCAATAGTAATAATTCAGGATGACTTAGCGTGTTAGCCCGAGTTTGCAGAAGTTTTTTTAAAAAATCAGCACCCCCCTGCAGAAAAGCCCCGAAAGTAAGAGGGTTGCTTTAAGAACAATTTCCAAGATCGTCAAGAAGCAAACAAAAATGGACACCAACAAGCATCTATGAGCTTTAACGACCAATTGATGCTAAGACGAGTCTCTCACTAACGGCATTTTTCTGCAGGGTACCCCCTTTATTTTGGGAAAAAGTAGGGTTAATGACCAAAAAGTAGACTACGGGACACAGAAAAAAAGTAGCCGCAGCATTAGCTGCGGCTACTTATTGAAGCTTATTTATCAAGCACTACTCGGCGCGCACACGCAAAATGCGTTTGTCGCTTGACCAAAGTGAGCAAGCGTTCACCCTAACGTGCCTAAGTGTTTGTTGCTCGCCTGAACTCGTGTAAACGCTTACCAACCGTTTACTCGGTCTTGGACTCTTCCTCGTCGGAATCGTCGATACCACCCAGGTTAAAGCCTAGATCCGTCGAACCTAACAGTGCATCAAGCTCTTCCAAGTTGCGCTGATAAGAACGTGGTGGAAGTGCCTCACCAAGCATGTCCTCACCATCGGTGTTGAAAGTTGCAGGATGGTCGCCACCAATCAAAACGGTGTCGTCTGGCGAGAAGACCATATCAAGCAGCTGGCTCATGTCGTCACGAGAAGCGGTCAGGTCGTCTTCTATTACATGAGACAAACCATGAGCTTCAAGACCAGCCTTCAGCTCTTCAATAGCCTTGGTGCCAATACCCTCGATGCGCAGAAGCTCATCTTCGGTGTGACCTACCAAGTCTGCAACGGTTTCAATACCTGCTTCGGAGAACTTGTTTGCCCAGCGCTGAGATACGCCCAGATCGTCATAGATGTAGAGGCGTGCATCCTCGTCGGACAAGTTGCTACCACGATAGCCGCCTGCAATAGATGCAAAGTAGCTTGCGTAGTCGGAACCTGAGCTCAGATAGCCTTCATCCAAAGACCAATCCTGAGGCTGAGGCAGCAGGTCCTCAATCTCGCGCAGTGCCTCTGGAGCAGAATCAGGCAGACGATCGCCATCCATCTTGTCCACAGGAACACCCTTGTAGGTAAGGCCCACATCGTGATAACGCTTAAGACCAGTACCAGCAGGAATTGGCTTACCAATGATAACGTTTTCCTTCAAGCCCTGAAGCGTATCAACCTTGCCTTCGATTGCAGCATCGGTCAGAACCTTAGTAGTTTCCTGGAAGGATGCAGCAGACAGGAACGAATCGGTTGCCAAAGATGCCTTA
>URVA01000047.1 GCA_900551155.1 uncultured Eggerthella sp.
GGTTGGTAGAGGTGCTCAGGGTAATCCTTGGATATTTAAAGATATTGCCTCTCGACTTTCGGGAGGTCCTGGGTTTGCCGGTCCTTCAGTACGAGAGAAAATGGAACTAGCAACACGCCATGCAAAAATGTTGTCTGAGCGTGACGGAAGAAATATTGTACGAATGCGTAAACACGCTATGTGGTACGTAGCTGGTACTAAGGATGCTGCAGCAACCAGAAGAAAAATTAATGATGCGGTGACCTTTGAAGACTTCGCATTAATCTTCGAGCACGCTTGTGCTCTTACCGAACAAGCACAGCTAAATTAAAGACAACTCAGAGCTAATACAAGGGATTTATGCATCATGGAAACCTGGGATCCTTATCAAGCGCTTTATCTCCATATACCATTTTGTAAACAACGCTGTAATTATTGCGATTTTGAAACTCAAGCTATCAATCAAGACAGCGCGGTGATAGATACCTATGTCAGTAACCTTATTGGTCAAATTAGGTCCTATTCAAATCAAGAACTCTTAGGACATATTAAAACGGTTTACCTCGGGGGAGGAACCCCATCGTATCTTGGTAATAAGCGTCTTTCTTCGCTTTTGTATGCTCTTTCAATTTCTTTGCATCTAACACCAGAAGTTGAATGTAGTTTAGAGGCAAATCCTGATAGCCTGACTTTGCCTATGGTAAAAGATCTGTTTGCTCTTGGCGTAACAAGGATATCGCTTGGTATACAAAGCTTTGATGATACTCTTTTGCGCATATTGGGTCGCGTTCACAACGCTGATCAGGCTCGTAGTGCCATTGCATGTGCGCAAGAACGCTTTGAAAACATCAGTATTGATTTGATGTGTGGATTACCTGGACAAACATCGGAAAGTTTTCAGAGAGATCTTGAAGAAGCAATTGTATTCGGCGTAAAGCATGTTAGCGTTTATCCTCTTACCATTGAAGAGGGAACTCCGTTTGATGCTCTTTATCGGTCGGGACAACTTTCATATGATGAAGATCTTGGGGCTCAATTGATGGATCAGGCGTCTGAGTATCTAACTTCACAAGGAATGGTTCACTATGAAGTTGCAAGTTATGCCTATCCTGGCTTTGAATCACGACATAATAGTGCCTATTGGAAGGGAATACCGTACCTGGGTTTAGGTAGGGGCGCAGTTAGTATGCGTCAAAATGACTTATGCCGCCAAAGGTTTTCATCTGAAGGCATTATTGAAGAGTTAGATGTGTTTCAAATGGCAGCTGAAGATCTTATGCTTAGAATGCGTATGAGCATGGGTATTAGTGATGAAGATATAGAAATTGCGTCTCTTCTTTTGCCTGAATTACCATCAACCCTTCAACGGTTGCTTCAGCAAGGTTATATAGTTCATGAACATAGTCGCTACAAACCAACCCATAAAGGATGGTTATTTGGTAATCAGCTTTATGGTGAGCTTTTAGATTTAGCGCCCTAGCGCGTAGTTTTTCGCCAAATAAGTAACATTGAGGTAAGGGTATTAGCACTCTGTCTTATACACTGCTAAAATGCGCAGTGTAATTATTTACCTTTTTAAGACTAGTAAGGAGGTGTGACATTGCTTTCAGACAGAAGACGACTAGTTTTACGAGCTCTCATTGAAGAATATATTGCTCGAGCATTACCGGTTGGTTCACGTACGCTTGTTGAACGCTACAATCTAGGCATTAGTTCAGCTACCGTTCGTAGTGAATTATCGTTTCTTGAAGACATGGGTTATTTAACTCAGCCTCACACCTCTGCAGGCAGAATTCCTACTGACTATGGTTATCGTGCCTTTGTTGATGACCTGCTTCAGGAAAATGACATTTCAGCTGATGAGGACACGCTTTCGGAGCTGCGTAATTGTGCAGGCGACTTGGATGATCTGCTTGATAAAACATCTCAAGCACTTGCACGATTAACTGATTGTATGACCATGCTGGTGCCTCCGCGTTTGCTCTCGGTTGATATTCGCCTCATTAATCTGGTTTCATTGCCTAATCATCGTCTGTTAATTGTGATTGTCACCGAAGATGGTCAGGTGTTTGATCGTCAGATGGATCTTCCTCGCGACTGCAGCGACGAGGCAATTCATAAAACCCAAGAATTGGTAAATAAGATATTAGTGGGTCATAACTTATCTTTTGAAAAGGACACTTTACCGTTTGATTTAAACGAAATTCACGACGATCTTTTTAGAATGGTCGTCGCTGAAATAATGGTATGCCTTCGTGATAAAAATGCCATCAAAGCTCATCCTCTCGGCATGTCTCATTTGTTGTGTAAACCGGAATTTAGTGATCCTGCTTGCTTGATGCCTATCATCGAAGAGCTGGAAGGTGATACACTACTTCTTCGTGTTTTTGACGATGCGGTTCAGTCAGATAAGCCTGTTGTTCGCATTGGCCATGAAAATGATTCAGAGGCGCTTTCGAGCGTTTCGGTAATTGCTAATCGTTTTGGTCAAGATACCCATCGTGGTCTTATCGTTATAGTTGGACCAACTCGCATGAATTACTCGAATGTAATTACTGCGGTTCGTGCCGCACAAAACATACTTAAAGATTTATAAGGAACTGAAAGGGAAGATTAACTTCTTATGGTCAACGATCTATATGAGATTCTCGGTGTAAGCAAAACAGCGACTGATGACGAAATTAAAAAGGCTTTTCGCCAAAAGGCTCGTAAGCTTCATCCAGACGTTAATAAAGCTCCTGATGCTGAAGATCGCTTTAAAGAACTCAATGAAGCATATGATGTACTAAGCGATCCTGCAAAGCGAGCTCAATATGATCGTTTTGGCACCATTCCTGGTGCTGCTGGTGGCGGTGGTCCACAAGCAGTAGATTTAGAAGATTTGTTTGGTGGCTTCGGGATGGGCGATATTTTCAGTTCCTTCTTCGGTGGAGGAGCTGCTCGTGCCTCTATGCGACGTGAAGGCCGCGATATGGGTGTCGGCCTTCGTATCACCTTAGAAGAAGCAGCTGCAGGTGTACATAAAGAAATCGTGTATGATCGTTTGGCTCCTTGCCCCGATTGTAAGGGCAGTGGTTTAGCAGAGGGCGGTAGTGAAGTTACCTGCCCTGACTGCAATGGCCAAGGCCGTGTTGTAACGGTGCAGCATACTATTTTGGGTGATATGCAGTCAGCTTCCACTTGTTCTCGTTGCCAAGGTTCAGGCAAGATTATTGATAACCCCTGTCCTGAATGTGAGGGTCAGGGTCGTGTTCCTGATCGTCAGCGTATTTCTGTTGATATTCCTGTTGGTATCCAGGATGGACAGCAGCTGCGTCTTTCTGGTTACGGAGAAGCTGGAATTAGAGGTGCATCAGCAGGTGACCTTATTGTTACCGTACGCATCGAAGAACATGACTTCTTTGAGCGTCAAGGCAGCGATCTTCATTGCTCAACTGCTATCAGCATGGTTCAAGCTGCGCTTGGTGCCAAGATTGAAATTGATGGCATATTTGAAAACGAAAAAGTTTCTGTCACTATTCCAGAGGGCTGCCAATATGGACAGGTTGTTCACGTGAAGGGCTATGGTATGCCTAAGTTCCGCAGTGAAGCACGCGGTGATCTTCATGTCCATGTTGAAGTACGTATTCCCTCACGTCTGTCTAAAGCTGAACGAGCAATTTTAGAAAAGCTTGCTGACGAAATGGGAGAAGACTTCTCTGAGGCACGAAGCCCATTGCAAAAGCTTCGCGATGCATTTAATGGCTAAGTGAGTTTTTATGTCGCTACCTCACTTTTACTTAGACGAACAAGTCTTATCGCTAGAGTCAAATCGTAGATTCGAATTACGGCTTACTTCAGATGACGTAAAGCATGCACGCGCTCTTCGGTTAAAAGCGGGAGAGCATATAGCTGTGCTTGATGCCGCAAACGATTATTTTGAATGTTGTGTCGATTCTTTTGATAAGCAGTCATTATGCGTGCACATTGCTCAGCATCTTGTAGCACCAAAGCGTCCCACGGTTGTGTTAGCTCAGGGCCTCGCAAAAGGCGACAAAATGGACACTATCATTCGCCACGCAACCGAATTAGGGGTATCTGCTTTTATTCCACTTGTTTGTGAACGTAGTATTGTGAAGCTTGATCAAAAGAAAATTCCTAATCGTATGCAAAGATGGAATGCACTTGCTAAAAGTGCTGCTATGCAAAGTGGTCAAGCTGCTATACCAGAAATCTGCGAACCTCAAACAATCAATGAGCTGATGGACCACGTACAAGGTGCAACAGCTGTTCTTGTATGTTGGGAAGAAGCTGCTGGAACTCAAACATTGTCCTCTGCCTTAGAAACTGCCTGCACCTCACTTAAACAGCCTTACGCGGATGCACGTGTTGTGGTGGTAGTAGGTCCCGAAGGTGGTTTGTCAGAGAAAGAAGTTGTAACCTTACAACACCTTCATCCTCAGTGTTTTCCCATAACGCTTGGTCCTACTATTCTTCGTACCGAAACGGCAGGTATTGTTGCTCCTGCCTTAGTGTTGTATGAGCTGGAGCGTGTCAGATGAAGGTATCGGTCGTTAATCTAGGATGCAAGGTTAACAGGGTAGAGTCCGATACTATTGCTGCAGCGTATCTACAGAATGGCTCTATGCTTTGCAATACGCCTCAGGCAGATCTTATTGTTGTAAATACCTGCACGGTAACCGAAGAGGCCGATAAAAAAACCCGAAAAACCATTCGCCGTGTTTTGCGTGACAATACTCATGCTAGGGTTCTCGTTACCGGTTGCGCTGCGGTAATAGAGCCAGACTTCTATGAATCTCTCGATCCACGAATTACTGTTGTGGATAAACATGATTTACTTGAACAAAGCATTCATGGCATAGAAAACCTAAAGGATCATCCTCTATTGCGTGTTGGTAATCATTTCCCAACACGAGTAGGAGTAAAAGTTCAAGACGGATGTAATCATTCGTGCACGTATTGCATTGTTCATGTTGCACGAGGAAAAGCGTGGTCCCGTTCACCTGGGCTTATCCGTAATGAAATCCTACTCCTTGCTAAGCAAGGAGTTAAAGAGATTGTGTTGTCTGGAATTGATTTAGGATCATATTCCTACAAAGAACAAGGCAATGGTAGGTCCAATCGCATATCGCTTTCTTTTCTGCTTGAAAGCATTTTAGAAGATCTTGATAAGGCAAATCTTACCGAAACGAGATTGCGAATCTCATCAATTGAGCCAAGATCCTTAAGTGATGAAGTCATAAATCTTTTGGCAAAATCTCGAGGGCGTATATGCCGCCATCTCCATCTTCCGCTTCAGTCTGGATCAACGCGCGTGTTAAAAGAAATGAATCGCCCGTATACTGCTAAAGATTATTTTGATCTTACGACGAAGCTGCAGCATGCCGTTGATTCAATTTCCCTAACGACTGACATTATTGTTGGCTTTCCTGGAGAAACTGACGAAGATTTCCAGCAAACTTATGATCTCGCCAAAAAAATTGGTTTTACTAAAATTCATGTATTCCGCTACTCAAAACGCAAAGGAACGCCAGCAGCGCTTCGATCTGACCAAATTGAAGCGCCAATAAAAGAACAACGTGCCCATGCGTTACTAGCGCTGTCTGACCAGATGCGCAATGATTACCTTCAAAAGAATAAAAATCGTATAGAACGCGTAGTTGTAGAACAACTTGGATGGGGAATGAGTGAGTCGTATTATAAGATGCATGTAGATCCCTCAATTCCTGCTGGATGTGTAGTGGATCTTCCCCTTAAGCATGGTGCGGAATAAGGATTGGAGTCAACATGAGTGAAGCAATCGAAATAACGCTTCCTATTCCAGCTGATATTTCACCTGCAATGCTAGTCGGGCCTCAAGATGAATATCTACATCTTATAGAAGATGCCTTCGATGCTCGAATTACCGTACGTGGTGATAGTATTCTTCTTCATGGTCAGCCTTTAGAGGTACAGTGGCTTACTACGTTGTTTTCCGATCTTATTAAAACCTTAGAATCGGGTCATACTATAGGTCGAGACGACGTTAAGCGATCTTTAGCATTACTAAAAACTGGCGAATTTGCTCCTGCTCCTATGAAAAATGATGTAATTATGTCGTTTAGAGGACGTAGCATCCGTCCAAAAACTCCAACCCAAAAAGAATATGTTGATGCCATACGGTCTAATACCATCACCTTTGGAATTGGACCAGCTGGAACGGGAAAAACCTACCTTGCAATGGCAATGGCAGTATCTGCTCTTAACGACAAGCAAGTAAGCCGAATCGTGTTAACGCGCCCTGTTGTTGAAGCAGGCGAGAATTTGGGATTTTTGCCAGGCACTCTTACTGAAAAGATTGATCCCTATATTCGCCCCTTATATGATGCGCTCTATGAACTTATGGATTCTGCTCGAGCCACTCGCTACATTAACGATAACACCATAGAAATTGCTCCTCTTGCTTTTATGCGTGGTCGTACCTTAAATGATGCTTTTATTATTCTGGATGAAGCTCAAAACACCACGCCACAGCAGATGAAGATGTTTTTAACTCGTTTAGGCCTTGGTTCTAAAATGGTAGTAACAGGAGATATTACGCAAACCGACTTGCCGAAAGGAATATCTGGTTTGAAAACCGTTCGTCAAGTACTTGATGGTTTGGAAGATATTGCTTTTTGCGAATTTAAGAATGTTGATGTTGTTCGTCATTCTTTGGTTGCAAAGATTGTTGCTGCCTATGCGCGTGCTGACAAAATGAATATGCGCTTATAATCATCGTGACTATTTATTGAAGGATTCTCATGCAGATAAATATCTTACTTGAACACGGCAAAGAGCTTATTGAGCCTCTCGATATTGAGGGCTTGGCTTCTTTTGTTCTTACCGAAATGAAATGTCCTCAATCCACCGATGTTTCTATTTCTTTTGTTACCAACGAACGTATCCATGAGCTAAATCGTGATTATCGCAACATGGATAAGCCTACCGATGTTCTTTCGTTTGAGTGCGATAACATTCCTTTTGAAGACGAAAATATCGACGATGCCGTTGAATATGAATTAGGTGATGTAATCATAGCAACCGATGTTGCGCTTGCTCAAACAGAAGAATTTGGTACCACTTTTGAAGAAGAAGTATCTCTTTTGATCGTACACGGACTTTTGCACCTTTGTGGATACGATCATATTGAAGATGATGAAGCAGAAATTATGGAAGCACTTGAACAAAAGCTTCTTAGTGCATGGAACGAGCACCGCTCATGAAGCCGACATCTCCAAACAAGCAAGCTCAAAACCATTTTAGCCTCCAGCAAGCATTTAGCTGTGCATGGCAAGGGATTGCTGATAGTGCAAAAGAGAGAAATTTTCGCATTGAACTCTGTTTTATGGTTCTTTGTATTGTGCTTGGTTTTATATTCAGTATTTCTTCTCTTGAGTGGATTGTTGTCATACTCTGCTTTGGTTTAGTGTTAGGCGGAGAATGTTTTAATACTGCTTTAGAGGCGATAGTAGATCTTGCAAGTCCTCAATATCATGAACTTGCCCGCATCGCCAAAGATGCTGCTGCAGGCGGGGTTTTTCTCTTCTCTATAGCATCATTTGTTATTGGGGTTATTATTTTTCTTCCCCGAATTCTTCAACTTATTACTTTATAGATTTGAAAGGAACCTTAGTGGATAGCGTTTCTCCTTATACTGAGGAAACTCGTAGCAATTCTGATTCATTTAAATCTGGGTTTGTGACCTTAATCGGAAGACCAAGCGCTGGCAAATCCAGTCTGTTAAATGCATTAATGGGAAAAAAGCTTGCCATCGCATCACCCACCGCTCAAACAACGCGTCATCGCTTTCGAGCAATACATACTACTGATACCCATCAAATGATCATTGTCGATACGCCTGGTGTTCATAAACCACATGACGTACTTGGGGAGGAATTAAACACCACTGCCTTAAAATCGCTAGATGGCATTGATGTGGTTGCTTTTGTCCTGGATGCTTCAGCACCTTTTGGCAGGGGAGATGAATGGGTTATCTCTGAGCTAGCGTCAGTTTCTATTCCAAAAATTTTGGTTTTAACCAAGATAGATTTGGTAAGTCCTGAAGAATTACAAGAGCAGCGTTCGGTTGCTTTAGCTTCAGGAACGTGGGATGACGTGGCGGAATTATCTTCGCTTACGGGTGAAAACATTGAAGCATTCAGCAATGCTGTTGAGAAGTATTTACCTTACGGTCCTTTGTGGTTTCCTGCCGATATGGAAACGGACCAACCTATAGAAGTCTTAATTGCAGAATTTATTCGCGAAAAGATCCTTCTTACCGCACACGATGAAGTGCCTCATGCGGTAGGTGTTGTAGTTGAAGACATGGAGTATAACCGCAGAAAAAATATGGAACGTATTTATGCTTCAGTATACGTAGAACGCGATAGCCAAAAAGGAATAATCATCGGAAAAGGCGGCACTGCCATCAAAGAAGTTGGTACCCAAGCGAGAAAAGACCTCGAAGTTTTATTGGGTAAAAAAGTATTTTTGGACTTGCAAGTTAAGGTTCGTAAAAATTGGCGTCGCGATTTAAATCAAATTCGACGCTTTGGTTACGGAGAAGGCGCTTAAGTACCGCATGGGTTCTCCGACGTATCGCATACGAGGCTTAATCTTAAAACGAACCAAGCTTGGTGAAAGTGATGTTATCTGCACTATTCTTGCTGAAAATGGTTCTCAGATTAGAGCCGTAGCTAAAGGTGCCCGTAAGCCTTCCTCGTCACTATCTTCACGAGTGGAATTATTTTCGCTTTGTGATTTGCTTGTGGTAAAAGGCAAGTCACTCGACATAATTAAGGAAGCACGTCTTGTTGAAGGCAATGCAGAACTTCGCTTTGATTTAAGGCTGACTGAGGCTGCAAGTCCCATGGTTGAATTACTTGAGCGGGTAACCCTTGATTCGCTTGATAATCCCAAGCTTTATTCTCTTACCACTAAAGCTCTTAGTACCCTTTGTTCCAAAAGAGATACTCCTTCAGTTTTTCTTACTTTATGCGCAGCACAACTTTTAAAAGCCGTTAGTATTTCTGGTTTTAAACCGGAGTTGCAGGCCTGCATTGGGTGTGGTGCTTTAGATGAAGTAACTAGGGCACTACAACAAAGTAATCGCGTGGCATTTTCCTATATTGAAGGGGGTCTGGTTTGCTCTCAGTGTACATCGCAGTATGAGACACAATGGATTGATCCGCATATCCTTCAATGGGCGCACATACTGATGTATTCTACTTTTGAACAAATTGAATCATATACTCTGAGCTCAGATATGCAATTAGAGTTATTGCGCTTTATACAAACTTGGATTAAAACTCACATAGGATATACGCTTAAATCATTAACGTATATCTTTTCTTATGGCTTACAAGAATAAGGATTACCTCGGTAATAATGGTGAAACTGTGGCTGTGTGAAGTTATCGGTAATTTATTCTTGTGAGCAACTATAAAAAGCCCTATACTAAATCGGCTGCAAAAATGCAGTAGTAAGACTTATTGCTTAGCTTGTATGCACCACCGCTTACTTGCTCAGCGATAAACGAACAATTTTTGAAAGGTGGAACATGGCTAACAAAGATAGCATTTCCAAAGAGCGCACCGCTGAACTTATTGCTGAATATGGCAAGAACGCACAGGACTCTGGTAGCGCTGAGGTTCAGGTAGCAATTCTGTCTGAGCGAATTCGCAACCTTACCGAGCACTTGAAGACTCATCCAAAGGATCATCACACTCGTCGTGGTCTGTTGATGCTCGTTGGTAAGCGTCGTCGTCTTTTGGTTTACATCAAGGAACGCGACATTCTTGAGTATCGTGAACTTATCAAAAAGCTTGGTATCCGCGACAATATCTAGTACGCATGTAGCCCGCATTTCGCGGGCTTTTGCATATAAAGCGGTCGACATATTAGGGAAATATGTTGCTCGTGCGTCAAAAGGGTTGACGCAAAGAGGCTTTGCGCAATAGGGCGCAAGGGAAGAGGAAAGAATAGTTTTATGGAACAAATTACTGA